>NZ_CAXAON010000034.1:0-57772 GCF_963970495.1 Pseudomonas sp. EA_65y_Pfl2_P78
TCTGGCCAGACAAGAAACTGGGAGCCGATGGGCACTGTGATGTTGAACCCGGATCGGCAGCAGCAGCAGACCGAGAAAAGAGCGGCATAGTTAGACGGCGACGCGACAACAACCTTGAAAAACGCCGTCATACAACGATAAGAACAGACAAACTCGAGTTCATGCATATGTCCCGGCAAGATCCGTTGATCGAGAATCACACGGTCGACTACGTCCCACTCGCGGAACGCCACGGGAAGGCCCGCGACCTTTTCACCCTTTGGTTCAGCACCAACATTGCGCCACTGCCCATCGTCACCGGCGCCATGGTGGTTCAGGTGTTCCATCTCGACTTGTTCTGGGGGCTGCTGGCGATTGTGCTGGGGCACATGATCGGTGGCGTGGTGATCGCCCTGGCGTCGGCACAAGGCCCGCCCATGGGCATTCCGCACGTGATCCTGGCGGGATGCTGCATGGTCGCACTCGGCGCTTCGGCGGATCTCATTTCCGAGTTCATCGGTTTGATTCTGGCGCTGTTGCTGTTGCTGGTGCCGTGGGCGTCGATCAACCTGATCGACTTTTACCTGATCAAACGCGGCTGCTACGACATCACCTCGATTTTCCGTGCTGACGGTGGCATTTACGGACGCTTCAATCTGCACGCGATCATTGCCTATTTCATCGGCATCGTCGTGCAGTTGCCGTTCGCCAATACTTCACTGTACGTCGGGCCTTACGCCAATCTGGTCGACGGTGCGGATCTGTCGTGGCTGGTTGGCCTGGTGGTGACGATTCCTCTTTATTACTGCCTGGCGACGCGTGGCCAGAGTCAGACCGGGCAGAGCAGGGCGGTCAAGTTGGGTTACACCGACTGAGTTGATCCTCGACCTGACAATGCCCGGCAAAACTGCCGGGCATTGTTGTTTCCGCATCCCGGTGGTCATTCAAATTGGCCATATCGATCCCCTTTTGGCCCATCCCCCACTGTGCTCAGGCGCCGCTGTCAGCAAGAATCAATGCCACAACGAGACGCTGAAACTTTATTACCCTTGGCTACCTTTAAAGCCGCTGCCGTGTACAGAACATAAAAACCATCGACTCACGCCGCATTTTGGGGAAACAACCATGGTCACGATGAAACGCATTCTGGGCGCCACCGTGTGTGGGCTGACGCTGCTGGCCAGCGCCGTTCAGGCCGAGCAGCGCGAGCTGCGCGTCTATAACTGGGCGGACTACATCCTGCCGTCGGTGCCCAAGGATTTCGCCGCGAAAACCGGTATCAAAGTGACCTGGGACACCTTCGACACCAACGAATCGCTGGAAGCCAAACTGCTGACCGGCAACTCCGGTTACGACCTGGTGGTGCCGTCGAACCAGTTCCTTGAAACGCAGATCAAGGCTGGGGTGTTTCAGAAACTGGATAAATCGAAACTGCCGAACTGGAGCCACCAGGATCCGGATCTGTTGAAACTGCTGGGCAAGAACGATCCGGGCAACCAGTACGGCGTGCCTTACATGGTCGGTACCGTGCTGATCGGCTTCAACCCGGCCAAGGTCAAGGCTGCATTGGGCGACAATGCGCCGGTGGACAGTTGGGATCTGGTGTTCAAGCCGCAGAACATGGAAAAGCTCAAATCCTGCGGTGTAGCGATGCTTGATTCGCCGACAGAAATCCTGCCGCTGGCCCTGCATTACCTGGGCCTCGATCCGAACAGCCAGAACCCGGCCGACTATGAAAAAGCCAAGGAGCTGATGCTCAAGGTTCGCCCCTACGTAACCTATTTCAACTCGGCCAAGTACATGACCGACATCGCCAACGGCGACATCTGCGTGGCCATCGGTTACTCCGGCAGCTTCTACCAGTTCGGCAATCGCGCCAAGGAGGCGAAAAACGGCGTAGTGGTTGACTGGCGCTTGCCAAAGGAAGGCGCGCCGATCTGGTTCGACACCTTCGCCATTCCCAAGAGCGCGAAGAACGTCGCCGAGGCCCACGAATTCCTCAACACTTTGCTGGATCCGAAGGTGATTGCACCGATCAGCGATTTCCTCGGTTACCCGAACGCGAACAAGGATTCGATGGCGCTGATCAACAAGGACATCACCGGCAACCCGAACCTGACACCGACCAGCGAAGCGCTGAAAACGCTCTACGTGGTTCAGCCATTGCCGCAAAAGCTTGAGCGCGTCCGCACCCGCGTCTGGACCAGTATCAAGTCCGATAAATAGCAGCACATAACCTTGTGGGAGCAGCTTGCTCCCACATGGATTTACGGAGATTGTTTTTCCGGCGTTTTTTCTCTGGTCATCATCAGGCTCAACAACACTGAGCCCAGAATCACCACACCCACCACCGCCAGCGACCACTCCACCGGCATGTGGAGCCACGGCATCAACGTCATCTTGGCGCCAATGAACACCAGCACAATCGCCAGCCCGTACTTGAGCAGATGAAAGCGCTCAGCCATGTCTGCCAGCAGGAAATACAGCGCCCGCAGGCCCATGATCGCGAAGATGTTCGAGGTGAACACGATGAACGGGTCGGTGGTGACGGCGAAGATCGCCGGGATGCTGTCGACCGCAAACATCAGGTCGCTCGCTTCGATCAACACCAGTACCAGAAACATCGGTGTGGCCCAGCGCACGCTGTTTTGCAGCACGAAAAAGCGCTCGCCATGAAAGTCCTTGGTGATCCGCATGTGCCCGCGGACCCAGCGCAGCAAAGGGTTTTTTTCCAGATCCGGTTGTTGCTCGGCGAACACCAGCATCTTGACCCCGGTGATGATCAAAAACACGCCGAAGGCATACAGCAGCCACTCGAACTGCGACACCAGCCACACGCCGGCAAAAATCATCACCGCACGCATCACGATCGCCCCGAGCACGCCGTACAGCAGCACCCGGCGCTGCAACTCCGGCGGCACGGCGAAGTAGCTGAAGATCATCACGAAGATGAACATGTTGTCGATCGACAACGATTGCTCGATCAGGTAACCGGTGAGGAATTCGAGGGTTTTCTGCCGGGCGATTTCGCCGCCGAACGTGCCGTTCAGGTACCACCAGAGCAACCCCGCGAAACTCAATGCCAACAAGCACCAGGCAATGACCCAGGACAAGGCTTCGCGCACCGAGACGCGATGCGCCTTGCGCCCCCCGAACACAAACAAATCCAGTGCCAGCATGGCGAGTACGAAGACGATGAAGGCGCCCCACATCCAGGGTTCGCCGATATTGATGTTCGTGGCAGGCATGTCGCGCTCCCTGTCTTTGTTGTACGAGCTTTGTTTGAGTGAGGGTCAGACGAGGCCATGCTAGCGACGAGTTTGCGCCAAAGAAAAATCGTTTATTTCTGGGGGAGAGTTCGTAAAAAACGAAGTGTCGGGTCGCAGCGGCGATCTTCTGGAGTCGCTGGCGGTTCGCTGATTAACGAAAAAACTCCCCTGGCGTTTCGCCGAACTGTTGGCGAAACGCCGCGATAAACGCCGAGGTCGAATCGTAGCCACAGGCCAGCGCGACGTCGGTAACGCGTTCACCTTTCTCCAATGGCGTCAGGGCGCCGAGCAGGCGTAAGCGCTGGCGCCAGGCACGAAAGGTCAGGCCGGTATCGCGCAGGAACAGGCGTGTCAGGGTCTTTTCGGTGACGCCGAACTTCTCGCTCCAGTGGCTTAGTGTGGTTTGCTGTTCCGGATGCTGCTCCAGGCTCTGGTAGATCTGCCGCAAACGTGCGTCCTGAGGCAGCGCCAGCATCAGATCAATCTGGGGTGCCTCGGCCAATTGATCGAGGATCACTTGCGCCAAGCGTCCATGGGCGCCGTTCTGGTCGTATTCCACAGGCACCCGGCTGAACGCGCGGATCAGCTCCCTGAGCAAATCGCTGACGCCCAGCACATGGCAATGCCCAACCGCCCAACCGGCGACACTGCAATCGATGTACAGGCTGCGCATCTCGGTGTGCGGTGAGCTGAATACCCGGTGCGGCACGCCGGCCGGAATCCACACGGCGCGCTCCGGCGGCGCAACGAAACGTCCGGCGCTGGTCTGTACTTCGAGCACGCCCTGAATGGCGTAAGACAGTTGCACCCAAGGGTGGCTGTGGCGACGGGTCAGCGCACGATTGGGCAGCGATTCGGTGCGCCCGTACAGTGGGCGCGGCAGGCTGGGCAGCCCGGGAATGCTGCGTCGGATGCTCTTTGTGTGTCCTTTAGGCGGCATCTGCGGGCTCTTCGGCGTTAGTCGGTAATGGCCTGTCACGTTAGAGTCGTCGGCACGCACTGGCAACCCCCGGATGAACACACCATGACGCGCCCACGATTTTTGCCCGACAACTTCACCCTGACGCTGATTGGCGTTGTGTTGCTGGCCAGTTTTCTGCCCGCCAGCGGCCAGGTCGCGGTCGGTTTTGGCTGGCTGACCAACATTGCCATCGCGCTACTGTTTTTCCTCCACGGCGCCAAACTTTCCCGCGAGTCGATCATTGCCGGTGCGGGTCACTGGCGCCTGCATTTGCTGGTGTTCGGCCTGACGTTTGTTCTTTTCCCGCTATTGGGTCTGGCGCTGAAACCGCTGCTGTCGCCGTTGATCGGTGATCAGCTGTACATGGGCATGCTTTACCTGTGCGCCTTGCCAGCCACGGTGCAGTCGGCCATTGCCTTCACTTCGCTGGCGCGGGGCAATATTCCAGCGGCGATTTGCAGCGCAGCGGCGTCCAGCCTGTTCGGGATTTTCCTCACGCCGTTACTGGTGACGTTGTTGCTTGACGTGCAGGGCGACGGCGGTTCGACCCTCGATGCGATCCTGAAAATCAGTTTGCAACTGCTGCTGCCCTTCATTGCCGGGCAGGTCGCACGGCGCTGGATTGGTGCGTGGGTGGGGCGCAACAAAAACTGGCTGAAATTTGTCGATCAAGGCTCGATTCTGCTGGTGGTTTATGGCGCGTTCAGTGAAGCCGTCAACGAAGGTATCTGGCATCAGATCCCAATCGCCGATCTGCTGGGGCTGGTGGTGGTGTGCTGCATCTTGCTGGCGCTGGTACTGGTGGCGTCGACGCTGCTGGGCAAGGCGTTTGGCTTCAGCCAGGAAGACCGCATCACCATTTTGTTCTGCGGCTCGAAAAAGAGCCTGGCCACCGGCGTGCCGATGGCGCAGGTGTTGTTTGCCGGGAGCACCATCGGCGTGCTGATCCTGCCGCTGATGCTGTTCCATCAGATTCAACTGATGGTCTGCGCGGTGTTGGCGCAGCGCTATGCGAAACGGCCGGAGTCGGTGCCGGAATTGATGGCGCAGGTGGATCCGTGATCAAAACCGAACGCCCTGATTTTCTGGGCGCCGCACTCCGTGAGGATGATGTTTGAAGATAGAGCGTTCGCTTCCTTGCAGGCAGCCGCAAGAACCAATCAGTCTAAAAACACTCATCCGTGCTCGCGTCGCTTTGCTAGGCTCAAAGATGTAGGCGAAGACGCAGACTGATGCGCAAGCGGATAGCAAGGGGACGTGGGGCGCGTTCCGAAGGGTACACGGTTAGAAAGATCTCCGCGCTGAGATCCAGCCCTTACGCCGTGTGAAGCAGCCGAGACCGTACCTTTTCAATTTGGTCCGGTACTGTGAGAAGCCTGATAAACCTTGTAAGCCAGAGACCAGCACTGGCCGCCTACTCGAATACCAAAGCCCGCATCGTGCGGGCTTTGTCGTGCTTGCCGGACTAGATTTTCGTCAGTGCTTGGGCCAGATCGGCGCGCAAGTCCTCGATGTCTTCGACACCGACGGACAAACGCACCAGCCCATCACCAATGCCCAGTTTTGCGCGGGTTTCAGGTGGAATGGTGGCGTGGGTCATGATCGCCGGATGCTCGATGAGGCTTTCGACGCCGCCGAGGCTTTCGGCCAGGGCGAAGATCTTCACGGTTTCCAGAAAACGCCGCGCACCGGCCAGATCGCTGTTCAAGTCCACGGCGATCATCCCGCCGAAGCCGCGCATCTGTCGCTTGGCCAGTTCGTGCTGCGGGTGGGATGGCAGGCCCGGGTAATAAACACGCTTGACCTGCGGCTGATGCTCCAGCCACTGCGCCAGATCCAGCGCATTGCTGCAATGACGCTCCATGCGCAGCGCCAGGGTTTTCACCCCGCGCAACGTGAGAAACGCATCGAACGGCCCGGCGATCGCGCCGACCGCATTCTGCAAAAAGCCCAAACGCTCGGCCAGTTCGGCGTTCTGCCCGACGACCGCGATGCCGCCGATCACATCGGAGTGACCGTTCAGGTACTTGGTGGTCGAGTGCAGCACAATGTCGAAACCCAGCTCCAGCGGCCGCTGGATATACGGGCTGGCGAAGGTGTTGTCGGCAACCGTGATGATCCCGCGGGCCCGGCAGAGGCGGGCAATGGCGGCCAGATCCGACAGGCTCAGCAATGGGTTGGTCGGTGTTTCGACCATGACCATACGCGTGTCCTCCTGCAGCGCCGCTTCGAACGCTGAGAGGTCGGTCAGATCGACGTAGCTGAAACGATGCCCGGCGCTGCGTTGACGCACCTTGTCGAACAGCCGGAAGGTGCCGCCGTACAGGTCGTTGCCGGAAATGACGTGTGAACCCGCGTCGAGCAATTCCAGTACCGTGGAGATCGTCGCCAGCCCGGAAGCGAACGCAAATGCACGGGTGCCACCCTCCAGATCCGCCACGCAGCGTTCCAGCGCAAAGCGCGTCGGGTTGTGCGAGCGGCCGTAGTCAAAACCCTTGTGCACGCCGGGGCTGTCTTGCAGGTAAGTGGAGTTGGCATAAATCGGCGGCATCAGCGCGCCGGTGGTCGGGTCCGGTTCCTGCCCGGCATGGATCACCCGGGTCGCGAAACCTTGGGCATTCTTGTCGTGCTGACTCATGCGAGGGATCTCCGTAATTGGTTAAGCATGTCGGTGCGGGTGATCAGGCCATGAAAGCCTGAAGCATCGGCGATGATTGCCACGAGGCCGCGGCTGAGCACTGATTCCAGCTCAGCGAGGGGCGCACCGGGGGCGAGGGTTTGCAGTTTGTCGGTCATCACGCTGGAGACCGATTGGCTGAAGCGAGCGGCATCTTCGTGAACGGCCAGCAGGATGTCCGATTCGTCGATCACGCCGACCAGCTCCTTTCCTTCAACCAGTACCGGCAACTGCGAGACATCCGCCAGGCGCATGCGCTGGAACGCGGTCAGCAACGTGTCGCCGGGGCCGACGCTGATCACCCGGCCGTCCTCGAAACGCCGTGCGATCAGATCGCGCAAGTCGCCGTAGCCCTTGCGCTGCAACAGGCCCTGATCGGTCATCCACTGATCGTTGTAGACTTTGGACAAATAGCGCGTGCCGGTATCGCAGACGAAACTCACCACGCGTTTCGGTTCGGTCTGTTCGCGGCAATAACGCAAGGCCGCTGCGAGCAGGGTACCCGTCGACGAGCCGCCGAGTATGCCCTCGGCGCGCAGCAATTGGCGGGCGTGATCGAAGCTTTCTTCATCGCTGATCGAGTAGGCGTGGCGGACGCTGGAGAGGTCGGTGATCGACGGAATGAAGTCTTCGCCAATGCCTTCAACCGCCCAGGAACCGGGTTTGGGCAGCGTGCCGTCGCGGCTGTATTGAGCCATCACCGAGCCCACCGGATCGGCCAGAACCATCTCCAGATCCGGTTGCACGCGTTTGAAGAAACGGGTCAGTCCGGTCAGCGTGCCGGCCGAACCGACGCCGACCACAATCGCATCCAGATCATGCTCGGTCTGCGCCCAGATCTCCGGCGCGGTGCTGCACTCATGGGCCAGCGGGTTGGCCGGGTTGTTGAACTGATCGGCGAAAAACGCGCCGGGAATGTCTTTCGCCAACCGCGCCGCGACGTCCTGGTAATACTCGGGATGACCCTTGCCGACATCCGAGCGGGTGATGTGCACCTCGGCACCCATGGCTTTCAAGTGCAGGACTTTCTCGGTGGACATTTTGTCTGGCACCACCAGCACCACGCGATAACCCTTGGCGCGGCCGACCAGTGCGAGGCCCAGCCCGGTATTGCCGGCCGTGGCTTCGACAATCGTGCCGCCGGGTTGCAGGCGACCATCACGTTCGGCGGTGTCGATCATCGCCAGGCCGATGCGGTCCTTGATTGAGCCGCCGGGGTTTTGTGATTCAAGTTTGAGAAACAGCGTGCATGGCCCGGTATTGAAGCGGGTGACTTGTACCAGCGGTGTATTTCCTATCAGCCCAAGGACGGCGGGGCGGGATTCCTTTGACATTCTTCACCTCTTGTTGGTGATGGATCGCGTTCCGTTCGCGAGGAAAAGCCTCGTTTGCAACATAGGCCCGGACAGACTTGCCCGCAACCTTTGAACAGTCTCATCGGGAAAGTGCTGACCGGGCTCAGGCCATAACGAAAAATGCTCCGCATCTTTCGATACGGAGCATTTTTTTGAGCACTTAGCCGATTGCCAGGTTTTCACGCCATCTGAATTGGCGTTTTTTATCGGCTAACCGAAGATCACTCTTCGATGTTGCCCATGGCGGTGGTGTTGAAACCGCCGTCCACGTACATGATTTCACCGCTGATGCCCGACGCCAGATCGGAGCACAGGAAGGCGCCGGCGTTGCCGACTTCGTCGATGGTGACGTTGCGACGCAGTGGGGTTTGCGCTTCGTTGGCGGCCAGCATCTTGCGGAAGTTCTTGATGCCGGAAGCGGCCAGGGTGCGGATCGGACCAGCCGATACGCAGTTGACGCGGGTGCCGTCCGGGCCCAGGGAACCGGCCAGATAACGCACGCCCGCTTCCAGCGAAGCCTTGGCCATGCCCATCACGTTGTAGTTCGGCATGGTGCGCTCTGCGCCCAGGTACGACAGGGTCAGCAGGCTGCCGTTGCGGCCTTTCATCATTTCGCGGCCAGCTTTGGCCAGGGCCACGAAGCTGTAGGCGCTGATGTCGTGAGCGATGCGGAAACCGTCACGGGTGGTGGCTTCGGTGAAGTCGCCGTCCAGTTGATCGCCCGGGGCGAAACCAACGGAGTGGACGATGCAGTCCAGGCCGTCCCACTTCTTGCTCAATGCTTCGAAGACCTTGGCGATTTCTTCATCGCTGGCCACGTCGCACGGGAAGCACAGCTCAGGGCTCGAACCCCAGCCTTGGGCGAATTCTTCGACACGACCTTTGAGTTTGTCGTTCTGATAAGTGAAGGCAAGCTCAGCGCCCTCGCGATGCATGGCGGCAGCGATGCCGGATGCGATGGACAGCTTGCTGGCGACACCGACGATCAGTACGCGCTTACCGGCGAGAAAACCCATGTGTTGCTCCTCTTTCAGGTTATTGCGCAGTGGCTGGTGCCAAAAAAGCGGCTTCCAGCAACTGCTGTGTATACGGATGTTGAGGGGCGGCAAAGATACTTTGCGCGTCCCCCTGTTCGACCACTTGGCCATGCTTGACCACCATCAACTGGTGGCTCAGCGCTTTGACGACAGCCAGATCATGGCTGATGAACAAATACGTCAGGTTGTACTTGGCTTGCAGTGAACGCAAGAGCTCCACCACTTGCCGCTGCACCGTCCGGTCGAGCGCCGACGTCGGCTCGTCCAAAAGGATCAGCGCCGGTTTGAGCACCAAAGCCCGGGCAATGGCGATTCTCTGCCGTTGCCCACCGGAAAATTCGTGGGGGTAGCGGTGCCGGGTTTCCGGATCCAGACCTACCTCCTTCAATGCCGCAATAATCGCCGCTTCCTGCTCGGCGGCGGTGCCCATCTTGTGAATCCGCAGGCCTTCGCCAACGATGTCGCTCACGCACATTCGTGGGCTCAGGCTGCCAAACGGGTCCTGAAACACCACCTGCATCTCCCGACGCAACGGACGAATCTCGTTCTGCGTCAGGCAGTCTAGCTGCTTGCCTTCAAAGCGGATCGCGCCTTTGCTGCCGATCAGCCGCAAAATCGCCAGACCCAGCGTGGATTTACCTGATCCGCTTTCGCCAACAATCCCCAGCGTCTGCCCCTGAGGCAAGCTGAAATGGATACCATCGACTGCCTTGACGTAATCCACCGTGCGCTTGAGCAAGCCTTTCTTGATCGGAAACCAGACTTTCAGGTTCTCGACTTCAAGCAGCGGCGCCCCGATTTCATTGGTCGCCGGGCCTCCGCTGGGCTCTGCGCCGAGCAATTCCCGAGTGTACGGGTGCTGCGGCGAACGGAACAGCTCTTCGCACGATGCCTGTTCGACGATGCAACCGCGCTGCATGACACATACGCGATGCGCAATTCTTCGCACAAGGTTCAAATCGTGACTGATCAGTAGCAGCGACATGCCCAATCGCGCCTGAAGCTCCTTGAGCAAATCGAGGATTTTCAGCTGAACGGTCACGTCCAGGGCGGTGGTCGGTTCGTCCGCGATCAGCAGTTCCGGCTCATTGGCCAGGGCCATGGCGATCATCACCCGCTGGCGCTGGCCACCGGATAATTCGTGGGGCAGGGCCTTGAGGCGCTTGTGGGGCTCGGGGATGCCAACCATCTCCAGCAATTGCAGCGTGCGCTGGGTCGCGACTTTGCCGGTCAGGCCCTTGTGGATGCCCAGCACCTCGTTGATCTGCTTCTCAATCGAATGCAGTGGGTTGAGCGACGTCATCGGCTCCTGAAAGATCATCGCGATGCGGTTCCCGCGGATGTGACGCAGGGCCTTTTCGCTCAGGCTCAGCAGACTTTTCCCGGAGTAATTGATGCTGCCGGCCGGATGGCGGGCCATCGGGTAGGGCAGCAAGCGCAGAATCGAATGCGCTGTCACCGATTTGCCCGAGCCGGATTCGCCGACCAAGGCCAGGGTTTCGCCGCGCTTGATGTCGAAACTCACACCTTCGACGACCCGGTGTACGCGCTCACCGAAACCGAATTCGACGGCGAGGTCGCGCACTTCGATCAGATTGTCCTGACTCATTTCACTTCCTCGGGTCGAAGGCATCGCGAGCGGACTCGCCGATAAACACCAGCAAACTCAGCATCAGCGCCAACACGGCGAAGGCACTGATGCCCAGCCACGGCGCTTGCAGGTTGGATTTGCCCTGAGCGACCAGTTCACCCAGCGACGGACTGCCGGCCGGCAAGCCGAAACCCAGGAAGTCCAGCGCGGTGAGGGTGCCGATGGCGCCGGTGAGGATGAACGGCATGAAAGTCATGGTCGAGACCATGGCGTTGGGCAGGATGTGGCGGAACATGATCGCGCCGTTCTGCATGCCCAGTGCCCTGGCTGCGCGCACGTACTCGAGGTTGCGGCCACGGAGGAACTCGGCACGTACCACGTCGACCAGACTCATCCATGAAAACAGCAACATGATCCCCAGCAACCACCAGAAATTGGGCTGGACGAAGCTGGCGAGAATGATCAGTAAATACAGCACCGGTAAACCCGACCAGATTTCCAGAAAACGCTGGCCGGCCAAATCGACCCAGCCGCCGTAGAAGCCCTGCAGGGCCCCGGCAAGTACGCCGATGATCGAGCTGAGTACGGTCAACGTCAGGGCAAACAGCACCGAGATACGGAAGCCGTAAATCACCCGCGCCAGCACATCGCGGCCCTGATCGTCAGTGCCCAGCAGGTTGTCCGCCGACGGTGGGGCCGGGGCCGGGACTTTCAGGTCGTAGTTGATGCTTTGATAGCTGTACGGAATTGGCGCCCACAGCACCCAAGCCTTTTTGGCTTCGAGCAGTTTGCGGATGTACGGGCTCTTGTAGTTGGCTTCCAGCGGAAATTCGCCGCCGAAGGTGGTTTCCGGGTAGCGCTTGATTGCCGGGAAATACCAACTGTTGTCGTAATGCACCACCAGCGGTTTGTCGTTGGCGATCAGCTCGGCGCCCAGGCTCAGCCCGAACAGGATCAGAAACAGCCACAGCGACCACCAGCCACGTTTGTTGGCCTTGAACAATTCGAAGCGGCGGCGGTTGAGAGGGGACAGGTTCATCTCAATGCTCCCGGCTTTCGAAGTCGATGCGCGGATCGACCAGGGTGTAGGTGAGGTCGCCGATCAGTTTCACCACCAGCCCCAGCAGGGTGAAGATGAACAGGGTGCCGAACACCACCGGGTAATCGCGGTTGATCGCCGCTTCAAAACTCATCAGGCCCAGGCCGTCGAGGGAAAAAATCACTTCCACCAGCAACGAGCCGGTAAAGAAGATGCCGATGAACGCCGACGGGAAACCGGCAATCACCAGCAGCATGGCGTTACGGAACACATGGCCGTAAAGCACGCGATGGCGGGTCAGGCCCTTGGCCTTGGCGGTGACCACGTATTGCTTGTTGATCTCGTCCAGGAAGCTGTTTTTGGTCAGCAGGGTCATGGTCGCGAAGTTACCGATGACCAGCGCGGTCACCGGCAATGCCAGGTGCCAGAAATAATCGAGGATCTTGCCGCCCAGGCTCAGCTCATCAAAGTTGTTCGAGGTCAGCCCCCTGAGCGGAAACCAGTCCAGATAACTGCCGCCGGCAAACACCACGATCAACAGAATCGCAAAGAGGAACGCGGGGATCGCGTAGCCGACGATGATTGCCGAACTGGTCCAGACGTCGAAATGGCTGCCGTGTCGTGTGGCCTTGGCGATCCCCAGCGGGATTGACACCAGGTACATGATCAACGTGCTCCACAGCCCCAGGGAGATCGACACCGGCATCTTTTCCTTGATCAGGTCGATGACCTTGGCATCGCGGAAAAAACTGTCGCCGAAGTCCAGCGACGCGTAGTTCTTGACCATGATCCATAGCCGTTCCGGCGCCGATTTATCGAACCCGTACATGTGCTCGATTTCTTTGATCAGTGCCGGGTCCAGGCCTTGCGCGCCGCGATAGGAGGAGCCCGCCACCGACACTTCGGCGCCACCGCCGGCAATGCGGCTGGTGGCGCCTTCGAAGCCTTCGAGCTTGGCGATCATCTGCTCCACCGGCCCACCGGGCGCGGCCTGGATGATCACGAAGTTGATCAGCAAAATGCCGAACAGGGTGGGAATGATCAGCAGCAGTCGCCGAAAAATATACGCCAGCATCTGATTACTCCGTGCCCGCAGGGTCGGCTTGCAGTTGGGTTTCGATTTCTACGGCTGGCTTCGTTTCCGGCTTGACCCACCAGGTATTAATGCCGATGTCGTACTTGGGGGAAACTTTCGGGTGACCGATGTGGTTCCAGTACGCCACGCGCCAGGTCTTGATGTGCCAGTTGGGGATCACGTAGTAGCCCCACTGCAACACGCGATCCAGCGCACGGGCGTGTGCGACCAGGCTTTTGCGCGAATCGGCATTGATCAGGCTCTCGACCAGTTGATCGACGATCGGATCCTTCAAGCCCATGGTGTTGCGGCTGCTGGGCCGGTCGGCGGCGGCGCTCATCCAGAATTCGCGCTGTTCGTTACCTGGCGAATTGGACTGTGGGAAGCTGCCGACGATCATGTCGAAGTCGCGCGAACGCACACGGGTGATGTACTGCGAAACGTCGACGCGACGGATCACCAGATCAATGCCCAGGTCGGCGAGATTGCGCTTGAACGGCAGCAGCACCCGTTCGAATTCGGTCTGGGCCAGCAGAAACTCGATCACCACCGGTTTTCCGGTGGCATCGACCATTTTGTCGTCCACGACCTTCCAGCCCGCTTCTTGCAGCAGTTGATAGGCCTCGCGTTGCTGAGCGCGAATCATGCCGCTGGCGTCAGTCTTGGGGTTTTCGAAGGCTTCGCTGAACACCTGGGCCGGCAGCTTGCTACGCAATGGATCAAGAATGGCCCGTTCTTCGGCGTCGGGCAGGCCGGTGGCGGCCATTTCCGAGTTCTCGAAATAACTGCGTGTGCGCACGTAGGCGCTGTTGAACAATTGCTTGTTGGTCCATTCGAAATCGAGCAAAAGGCTCAATGCACGACGTACCCGTATATCCTGGAATACCGGACGACGCAGGTTGTAGACGAAGCCTTGCATGCCGGTCGGGTTGCCGTTGGGGATCTGCTCCTTGATCAATCGGCCTTCGATGACGGCGGGGACGTTGTAGGCGTTGGCCCAATTCTTCGCGGTCATTTCCAGCCAGTAATCGAACTGGCCAGCCTTCAGCGCTTGCAGTGCGACGGTGTTGTCGCGGTAGTAGTCGGTGGTCATCGAGTCGAAGTTGTAGAAACCACGATTGACTGGCAGGTCCTTGCCCCAGTAGTTCTTGTCCCGTTCATAACGCACGGAACGGCCAGCGTTCACTTCGGCCACTTTGTAGGGGCCGCTGCCCAGCGGGATTTCCAGATTGCCCTTGGTGAAGTCGCGACCGGCCCACCAGTGTTTTGGCAGCACCGGCAACTGGCCGAGGATCAACGGCAATTCACGGTTGTTGGTGTCCTTGAACTTGAACAGGACTTTGAGCGGGTTCTCGGCAATGACTTCGGCAACGTCTTTGTAGTAGCCGCGAAACAGCGGTGAACCTTCCTTGGTCAAGGTCTGGAAACTGAACACCACGTCGTCGGCGCGCACCGGGTGGCCATCACTGAAGTGTGCTTCGGGGCGCAGGTAGAAACGCACCCAACTGTTGTCCGGAGCCTTTTCGATCTTGCCGGCGATCAGCCCGTACTCGGTGAACGGCTCATCGAGGCTGTGCTTGGTCAGGGTGTCGTAGATCTGGCCGATGTCATCGGCCGGCACACCTTTGCTGATGAACGGGTTGAGGCTGTCGAAGCTGCCGAATCCGGCCTGACGGAAGATTCCGCCCTTGGGCGCGTCGGGGTTCACATAGTCGAAATGCTTGAAATTGGCCGGGTATTTGGGCGGCTCGTTGTACAGGGTCAGTGCGTGTTGCGGCGCAGCGCAGGCCAGCCCGGCAAACAACAAGCCGCTGGCCTGCACGATCAGGGCGCGGAAAGGTTTCATTGATCTTTCTCCGAAGATTTCAGCCACCACGCGCTCAGGCCCAGGGTGTAGGGCGGCGTGGTGACGAAGGCCAACCGGCTACGGTAGGCCAAACGGTGATAATTGAGGTACCAGTTGGGAATGCTGTAGTGCTGCCACAGCAGCACACGGTCGAGTGCCTTGCCGGCGGCGATTTGTTCATCGCGGGTGCGTGCGGCGAGCAATTGTTCAAGCAGGTGATCGACCACCGGGTTGGCGATGCCGGCGTAATTCTTGCTGCCCTTGACCCCGGCCTGACTGGAGTGGAAATACTGCCATTGCTCAAGGCCCGGGCTGAGGGTCTGGTTGAGCGTCATCAGGATCATGTCGAAATCGAACTGATCCAGACGTTGTTTGTACTGGGCACGATCCACGGTGCGCAGGCGGGCGTCGATGCCGATGCTGTTGAGGTTTTCGATGTACGGCTGGAGGATGCGTTCCAGATTCGGGTTAACCAGCAACAGCTCGAAGCTCAGTGGCTGCCCGGCGGCGTTCTGCAAACGCTGGCCATTGAGCTTCCAGCCAGCCTCGGCGAGCAGTGCCAGGGCTTTACGCATGGTTTCTCGAGGAATACCACGCCCGTCGGTCCGCGGCAGCGTGAACGGCTCGGTGAACAGTTTGGCCGGCAGTTGATCCTTGTAGGGCTTGAGCATCAGCCATTCATGCCCGATCGGCAGGCCGCTGGCGGTGAATTCGCTGTTGGGGTAGTAGCTGGCCGTGCGTTTATAAGCGTCGCTGAACAAGGCGCGGTTGGTCCATTCGAAGTCGAACATCAAGCCCAGGGCTTCGCGGGTTTTGACGTCGGCGAACGTCGTGCGCCGGGTGTTCATGAACAGGCCCTGGCTCTGGGTCGGGATCTGATGCGGGATCTGTGCCTTGATCACGTCGCCGCGGCGTACTGCGGGGAAGTTGTAGCCGTTGGCCCAGTTCTTCGCCTGATGCTCGATGTAGATGTCGAACTCACCGGCCTTGAAGGCCTCGAACGCCACGTCGCTGTCGCGGTAGAACTCGACCTCCATGCGATCGAAGTTGTATTTGCCGCGATTGACCGCCAGGTCCTTGCCCCAGTAATCCTTGACCCGCTCGAAAATCAACTGCCGACCCGGCGTCACCGAGGTGATTCGGTATGGCCCGCTGCCCAGAGGTGGTTCGAAGGTGGTGGCCTTGAAGTCGCGGTCTTTCCAGTAATGTTGCGCCAGCACCGGCAATTCACCGAGGCGCAAAATCAATAGCGGGTTGCCGGAGCGTTTGAGCACGAAACGAATGCGCTGCGAGTTGAGGATGTCGACCCGCAACACCTCCTGAAGGGCCGTGCGATACAGCGGATGGCCTTCTTTGAGCAACAAGCGGTAGGAGAACGCCACGTCGTAGGCAGTGATCGGCGTACCGTCGTGGAAACGCGCTTGCGGGCGCAGATTGAATACCACCCAGCTGCGATCTTCGCTGTACTCCACCGATTGTGCGATCAGTCCATAGCTGGACGCCGGCTCATCACCGGACGGCGAGTATTGGCCAGTACCGACCATCAACGGCTCATTCAGCTCGTTGATGCCGTATTGGAGAAAATTCGCGGTAGTGACCGGGCTGGTGCCTTTGAATGTGTATGGATTGACCGTATCGAAGGTGCCGAACGCCATCACCCGCAACGTACCGCCCTTGGGCGCTTGCGGGTTGACCCAGTCAAAGTGGGTAAATCTGGCCGGGTACTTGAGCGTGCCGAATTGCGCATAACCGTGACTTTCGGTAATCGTCGCGCTTGCGGGTGAGCTCAAGGCCAGGCTGATCAGGAGCAGGAGGAGGGGACGCTTCAAGTCAGATCCGATCCAGGCGGCTGGGGCTTTGTGGGCCGTACAGTAACAGCTTGTATGGACAGGAAAAAGATAGCGGCTTAATGCTGTGTTAATACAAAAAAAGATCGCAGCCTTCGTCAGCGCCTGTCGGGGTCAATGCAGGCGCTGACGATGGCTGCGATCTTTTGATATCAAATCAATGCGGCTGATAAACCGTGAGCATCTGCCCAGGCTTCAAGGCCTTGCCAGTGCCCGGATTCCAGCGCTTGAGGTGCTGCATTTCAACGTTGAAACGCTTGGCCACCCTGTACAGCGAGTCGCCTTGCTTGACCTTGTACTGGGTCCGCTGCTTGCTGGTGTTTTTGCCTTTGGTCTTGCTGTTGGCGGCGACAACGGTATTGACCCGGCCACTGCTGCGCGAAGGGCTGCGCCTGGTGGTGTCCCGCATGACCAGGGTCTGGCCGATCTTGAGGTTATGGCCGGTCAGTTTGTTCCAGCGTTGCAGGTCCTTCACCTGGACCTTGTTGGCCTTGGCAATGGAACCGAGGTTGTCTCCACGCTTCACGCGATAGGCGCGCTTGAGCTGGGCCACTTCGCCAGGGTCGGCACCGTCGAATACCGGCTTCAACGAACGAGGACTCATCAGCTCTTCAGGTCGCATGGTCTGCAGGCTGGCGGTCAGCAGTTGCGCCTTGGACGTAGGCACCAGCAGATGCTGAGGACCGTCGATGGTGGTGCGCTGCTTGAAGGCCGGGTTGAGCTGGAACAGTTCGTCTTCGTCGATGTTGGCAACGGCAGCGACCTTGGACAGGTCCATGCGGTGGTTGATTTCGACGACCTGGAAATAGGGTTCGTTGGCGATCGGGTTGAGGTTCACACCGTAGGCTTCCGGCGTCAGCACCACTTGCGACAGTGCGAGAAGCTTTGGCACGTACGCCTGGGTTTCCGCTGGCAATGGCAGGTTCCAGTAATCCGTTGGCAGGCCGAGTTTCTCGTTGCGCTCGATCGCGCGGCTGACCGTGCCTTCACCGGCGTTGTAGGCCGCGAGGGCCAACAACCAGTCACCGTTGAACATGTCGTGCAGGCGGGTCAGATAATCCAGCGCCGCCGTGGTCGAGGCGGTGATGTCTCGACGGCCATCGTAGAAGCGGGTTTGACGCAGGTTGAAGTAACGCCCGGTGGAGGGGATGAATTGCCAGAGGCCCACCGCATTGGACCGAGAGTAGGCCATCGGGTTGTAGGCGCTCTCGATCACTGGCAGCAAGGCCAGTTCCAGCGGCATGTTGCGTTCTTCGAGGCGTTCGACGATGTAGTGAATGTAGAGGCTGCCGCGTTCGCCGGCATTTTCGAGGAAAGAGGGATTGCTGGCGAACCACAGGCGCTGCTGCTCGATGCGCGGGTTCACGCCCAGGCCATCCTGCAACTGGAAGCCTTCGCGCATGCGCTCCCAGACATCCTGAGGCGCCTGTTGGCTGGCCTTTTCGGTCAGCCAGATCGGCTTCTGTTTGGCTCGCGCAGCGATGTTCGGCGTATGGGTCGCTTCAGTCTGCGGTGCATGGCTGGAGCAGCCCGCCAGCGTGGCGGACACAGCCACCGCGATGGCTTGCGCCAAGCGGGTCAATGCGTCTGAATTGACGGACTTACGTATTGATGACGACATTGGCTGGAAGTAAGTTCCGGGCAAAAATGTCGGGCGATTCTAGAAAGCACACCCCCTGAGGTCAACCTTTCAGAATTTTTGTACCAAGCGGTGAGGTACTTAGAACTTATCTTTCCAGGCCCGCAGAGCCGCAAAAACCTCACTCGGCGCCCGGTTTTGAGCGCCTTCCCGTTCGTCCACTTTTTGTGTAACCAATCTTTCTCCGGTGCGCAAAAAGGGATTCGTGAGTTTTTCAAGGGCCAGGGTCGAAGGCAGGGTCATGACGTTGTTCTGCCGTTGCTGAATGACTTTTTCCAGACGAGCGGCGATGTCCGGGTTGCTCGGCTCGACCGCTGCGGCGAACTTGAGATTGCTCAGTGTGTATTCATGCGTGCAATAGACCAGCGTATCTTCCGGTAAAGCGGCGAGGCGGCTCAGCGAGTGGTGCATCTGCTGCGGCGTGCCTTCGAACAACCGGCCGCAACCAGCGGCGAACAGGGTGTCGCCGCAGAACAGCAAACCGTGGTGGTAATAGGCAATGTGTCCCAGTGTGTGACCGGGCACCGCGTAGACATCGAAGTCCCAGCCGAGCACGTTGACGGTGTCGTTGTCATTGAGCGCCACATCCCGCGCTGGAATGTTTTCGCTGGCCGGGCCGTAAACGGTTGCGCCGCAGGCGTTCTTCAAGCGCTCGACGCCGCCGACGTGGTCGTGGTGATGGTGGGTGATCAGAATGTCGCTCAACACCCAGCCCGGATGGGTAGCAAGCCACGCCTGGACCGGCGCGGCATCGCCCGGATCGACCACGGCACAACGCTGGGTACGGTGATCCTGTAACAACCAGATGTAGTTGTCGGTGAAGGCGGGCAGGGCACTGATCTGTATCATCGTCGGAATTCGCCAAGCGGAAAACATTGGCGCATCTTAGTGGTTCCTGGCGCGTTGGAGAATGACATGACCGATAAAGCGTTCGCTCAGGCTGATCCGGACTGGCTGGCGTTGATCAGCGCCGCCCGTGAATGGCTGTCGAGCCCGATCGGGCAATTTCTGCTGGATGAAGAGCGGCGCATGCTCGAAGACGAGTTGGGTCGCTTTTTTGGGGGCTACCTGGTGCATTACGGCCCGTCCGCCGACAATCCGCCCTCGGCACCGCAGGTGCAGCGCAACGTCCGTCTTGGTGCGCCATTGCCCGGTGTCGAGATCGTCTGCGAAGAGCAAGCCTGGCCGCTGAGCGAGCATGCCGCCGACGTGGTGGTGATGCAGCATGGGCTGGATTTCTGTCTGTCGCCCCACGGCCTGTTGCGTGAAGCGGCGAGCAGCGTGCGCCCCGGCGGGCATCTGCTGATCATCGGCATCAATCCCTGGAGCTCTTGGGGTTTGCGTCACGTATTCGCCCATGACGCCTTGCGCCAGGCTCGCTGCATCTCGCCCTCACGGGTTGCCGACTGGCTCAATCTGCTCGGCTTTGCGCTGGAGAAACGCCGCTTCGGGTGCTATCGTCCGCCGCTCGCGTCGCCCAAGTGGCAGGCCCGTCTGGCGGGTTGGGAACGCAAGGCCGGTGACTGGCAGCTGTCGGGCGGCGGCTTCTACTTATTGGTGGCGCGCAAGATTGTGGTCGGTCTGCGACCGGTGCGCCAGCAACGTCGCGAACCGATGGGCAAGCTGATTCCGCTGCCGATGGCCAAGGTCAATCGTCGCCGTATCGAACCGTAAACCTTCTTTTTCTAAGTGGCCGGACTCGCTCCGGCCGCGGCCATCATCGATCCACGATGGGTGGGGCCACGCATTTTTTTCTGGATAGATTGGCATGAGCGAAAGCGTCGATAGCGTAGAACTTTTCACTGACGGCGCCTGCAAGGGCAACCCCGGACCGGGCGGCTGGGGCGCGTTGCTGGTATGCAAGGGCGTCGAAAAGGAACTGTGGGGCGGCGAAGCCAATACCACCAACAACCGCATGGAGCTGCTTGGTGCCATCCGTGGCCTCGAAGCATTGAAGCGTCCGTGCGAAGTGCTGCTGGTGACCGACTCGCAATACGTGATGAAGGGCATCAACGAGTGGATGGCCAACTGGAAAAAGCGCGGCTGGAAAACCGCTGCGAAAGAGCCGGTAAAGAACGCCGATCTGTGGAAAGAGCTGGATGAACAAGTCAATCGCCACAAGGTCACCTGGAAGTGGGTGCGTGGGCACATCGGCCATCACGGCAACGAACGGGCTGACCAGTTGGCCAACCGTGGTGTAGACGACGTGCGCGGCTACAAGCAGACCTGATTCCACCGAAACGGTGTACCTGAAACACCTTGGTGAGCGTGTTAACATCGCCGCTTTTGCACGATTGCCCCCGTTGAGAGCTGAACACTGATGGCCACCAGATCCGTTGTACTCGATACCGAAACCACCGGCATGCCGGTGACCGATGGTCACCGGATTATCGAAATCGGTTGTGTCGAACTGATCGGTCGGCGCCTGACGGGCCGGCACTTTCACGTTTACCTGCAACCGGATCGCGAGAGTGACGAAGGCGCCATCGGCGTCCACGGCATCACCAATGAATTTCTGGTGGGCAAACCGCGGTTTGCCGAAGTCGCTGATGAGTTCTTCGAGTTCATCAAAGGCGCACAACTGATCATCCATAACGCGGCGTTCGACGTTGGCTTCATCAACAACGAATTTGCCTTGATGGGTCAGCAGGATCGTGCCGACATCACGCAGCATTGTTCGATCCTCGATACCCTGATGATGGCCCGGGAGCGTCACCCGGGGCAGCGCAACAGCCTCGATGCGTTGTGCAAACGTTATGGCGTCGACAACTCCGGTCGTGAACTGCACGGCGCCTTGCTCGACTCGGAGATTCTCGCCGACGTTTACCTGACCATGACCGGTGGCCAGACCAGCCTGTCGCTGGCCGGCAATGCTTCCGACGGTAATGGTACGGGTGATGGCGCGGACAACTCCGCCACGGAAATCCGTCGGCTGCCGGCCGATCGTCAGCCGGCACGAATCATTCGTGCGACGGAAGATGAACTGGCGGCACACCAGGTACGCCTGGAGATCATCGCCAAGTCGGCCGGTGGCCCGGCGCTTTGGACGCAAATCGCAGAAGCGGACGCACAGGGCTGAAAGATCATCGCCTCGTGGAAGTACTGACAAGTGGCCACCCTCGCCACCCTCGCCACCCTCGCCACTTTCGCTGCAACCCTCTACCCTGAGTGCATGGGTGGATTCAAATCCGCCGCCTCAGGACACTGAGCCTCATGTACAAAGATTTGAAGTTTCCGGTGTTGATCGTCCATCGCGACATCAAGGCCGATACGGTCGCCGGCGAGCGTATTCGCGGTATCGCCCGGGAATTGGAACAGGAAGGTTTCAATATCGTTTCGGCCACCGACTATGCCGAAGGGCGCCTGGTGGCATCGACTCATCATGGTCTGGCGTGCATGCTGATCGCCGCCGAAGACGCCAGCACCAATTCACATCTGTTGCAGAACATGGCCGAACTGATCGGCCTGGCCCGGGTGCGCGCGCCGGACCTGCCGATCTTTGCCCTGGGTGAACAGGTCACGCTGGAAAACGCCCCGGCCGATGCCATGGCCGAACTCAATCAATTGCGCGGCATCCTTTACCTGTTTGAAGACACGGTGCCGTTCCTGGCCCGACAAGTCGCACGGGCGGCGCGCAAGTATCTCGACGGTTTGCTACCGCCGTTTTTCAAGGCGCTGGTGCAGCACACCGCCGATTCCAATTATTCCTGGCACACCCCCGGTCATGGCGGCGGCGTGGCGTATCACAAGAGTCCGGTAGGGCAGGCGTTTCACCAGTTCTTTGGCGAAAATACCCTGCGTTCGGATTTGTCGGTTTCGGTGCCAGAGCTCGGTTCATTGCTTGATCACACGGGGCCGCTCGCTGAAGCGGAAGAGCGTGCAGCACGCAATTTCGGCGCTGATCACACCTTTTTCGTGATCAATGGCACCTCGACGGCCAACAAGATTGTCTGGCATTCGATGGTGGCGCGCGACGATCTGGTGCTGGTGGATCGCAACTGCCACAAGTCGGTGCTGCACGCGATCATCATGACCGGCGCGATCCCGTTGTACCTGTGTCCGGAGCGCAACGAACTGGGGATCATCGGTCCGATTCCGCTGAGCGAGTTCAGTCGCGAATCGATTCAGGCGAAGATCGACGCCAGCCCGCTGACCCAGGGTCGTGCGCCGAAAGTCAAACTGGCAGTGGTGACCAATTCGACCTACGACGGCCTCTGTTACAACGCCGAATTGATCAAGCAAAGCCTTGGCAACAGCGTCGAAGTGCTGCATTTCGACGAGGCGTGGTACGCCTATGCAGCGTTTCACGAATTCTTCGCCGGACGTTACGGCATGGCCACCTCGCGTAGCGCCGACAGCCCATTGGTGTTCACCACCCACTCCACCCATAAGCTGCTCGCTGCGTTCAGTCAGGCTTCGATGATTCATGTGCAGGACGGCGGTGCGCGGCAACTGGATCGCGACCGCTTCAACGAAGCGTTCATGATGCACATCTCCACTTCGCCGCAGTACAGCATCATTGCCTCGCTCGACGTGGCGTCGGCCATGATGGAAGGCCCGGCCGGGCGCTCGCTGTTGCAGGAAACCTTCGACGAAGCGCTGAGTTTCCGTCGGGCGCTGGCCAATCTGCGTCAGCACATCGCTGCTGATGACTGGTGGTTCTCGATCTGGCAGCCGCCAGGTGTCGAGGGCATCGACCGTGTGCAAACCGAAGACTGGTTGCTGCAACCGGATGCTGACTGGCACGGTTTCGGCGAGGTCAGCGACGACTATGTACTGCTTGACCCGATCAAGGTCACGTTGGTGATGCCGGGGTTGAATGCCGGTGGCGCGTTGAGCGAGAGGGGGATTCCGGCCGCCGTGGTCAGCAAGTTCCTCTGGGAGCGCGGGCTGGTGGTGGAGAAGACCGGTCTGTACTCGTTTCTGGTGCTGTTCTCCATGGGCATCACCAAAGGCAAATGGAGCACGCTGATCACCGAGTTGCTGGAGTTCAAGCGCAGTTACGACGCTAATGTCGGTCTGGCAACGTGCCTGCCGTGCGTTGCACAGGAGGACACCGCACGCTATCGCGGTATGGGCCTGCGTGACTTGTGCGATCAATTGCATGCCTGCTATCGCAGCAATGCCACTGCCAAACACCTCAAGCGCATGTACACCGTAATGCCGCAAATCGCCATGAAGCCTGCCCGTGCCTATGATCATCTGGTGCGCGGTGAAGTCGAGGCCGTACCGATCGACGAGCTGGAAGGGCGGATTGCTGCGGTGATGCTGGTACCGTATCCACCGGGAATCCCGTTGATCATGCCCGGCGAGCGTTTTAGCGAGTCGACTCGCTCGATCATCGATTACCTGAAATTTGCCCGCACGTTCGATAGCAGCTTTCCCGGTTTTGTCGCCGATGTGCATGGACTGCAACATGAAGACCAAGGCAATGGACGGCACTACACCGTCGATTGCGTCAAGGAATGAGGACTTTTCCCAGTATGCAACCGGTCATGAATCCGAAATACCCAGGGCTGTCGGTGCGTGTCGCCGATGAAGGCTTTGCAGCTTATATCTGGGGCAGCGACTTCAGCTTTGAGGTCGCAGCGTATGGCGCCGCGGTGATCGGCAAGCCGGTGGAGCAGTGGTCGATGACGACGATTGTCCCTTACCGCAAGTGTTACGGCATTGATCCGGAGGAGTTCAGCAGCTACCGCGATGCGGCGGACAGCGCGATTTTCATGGCATACCTCGACGACGAACCGGTCGGCCATCTGGTCATCAGCACCAACTGGAATGGCTTTGCCCATATCGATGAGTTGGCGGTGCACGCGCCGGCCCGTCGCCACGGTGTAGCGAAGGCGTTGCTGGATGTGGCGCAATTCTGGAGTCGCAAAAAGAAGCTGCCGGGGATCATGCTGGAAACCCAGAACAATAACCTCGGTGCTTGTCGGCTGTATGAGCGCTGTGGGTATGTGATCGGTGGTGTCGACCAGTTACGCTATCGCGGCATCGACCCGAACACCGCCGAGGTGGCGCTGTTCTGGTATCGACTGTTCGATAATCCGCTGGAAAATTCAGTTAGCTCGTCAGCATCGCCTCGGCTTGTTCCGTGACGATGGCCAGTAAGGTCTGGATCGCCGATGACGGCGCGGCGTGCTTGAAGGTCGAGGCGTAGAGGCTAATCGTTATGGCGGGCGATAGCGGGCAGGTATCAAGCCCGGCGGAGCGTGCGCCCAATGCGGTGAACGGATCGACAATGGCCAGACCTTCGCCGGCCTCGACCATGCTGCGCATCATTTGATGGGTTTGCACGCGGGTCTGGATGCTCGGCGCCGGGCGTAAGGCCTGGAGTTTGTTTTCCAGTGCCGGGCTCAGCGGATCCTCACGTTCGAGGCCGATCATCGCCTGTCCCGCCAGGTCCTGCAGGGAAATGTACTTCTGCTTCGGTTGCAGCCAGCCATGAGGCGCAAGCAATTGCAGCTTGCCCTGGGCCAATGGCTGACAATGAATGTCGGGATGGTCGGGATCGTGCAGGCTCAAACCCAGATCACATTCACGCAGCAAAAGGCTGCGGACGATGTCGCGGGTCGGGGCACTCAACAGGCTGCAAGGTGCATCCGGCAGGCGTCGACGCAGTGAGGCGAGGCTTTGTGGCAATAATTGCTGGGCCAGCGCAGGGGTGCCGATGATGCGCACCGGCGGGGCAAGGTATTGTTTGAGGCTGCTGGCCAGGCGCTGCACAGGTTCCAGCGCTTCATAGACGTGAGCGATTTCCACCTGCAACGCCCGAGCCTCGGGCGTCGGTTGCAGGCGCCCGCGAACGCTGGCGAACAGCATGAACCCCAAATGACTCTCGGCCTCGCGCAAACGCTCTTCGACCTCGGCCAGCGGCAACTGCAACCATTCGGCGGCAGTGCCCATATGACCGGCCTGCAAAAGCGCCTGAATCACTTCGATATGACGTAAACGCATGCGTGAAGTCCATGTTCAGCAGGTGGGGTCAGTGGCTGAATCCTACCCCAAGTCTGCGCATATGACTTCTGCTCATAACAGTCAGTTATGAAGCGACGGTTGGTTCAGGTTCGCGAGTCAGGGTGACACCCGATTGAACCAGCAAAAACTCGTTGTCACTGACCTTGTTGACGCGATCGCCAATGGCCAGTTTGTATGTGGTGACAGGCTCCGAGCCGGTAAAACCGTCCGCTGACGGAGTGGATTCCTGGAACTCATGCACCGAATAAACGCGGCCTTCCGCATCTCTTGCATGGAACTGACCGACCAGTACTGCTGCCATCTGCTTAGAACCTCTGGAGATAAAACGCTTGATTTGCGGCTTGGTAGACCGTCATCAAGGCCTGTAAGTTTTCCTACAGGAGAAAAATAATCAGCACGCGGGTATTTCCCGAGTCCGCTGGTGAAACTGTCATCGAATCATCTATAACTACTGGCTTCTTCCACTGACAATCGAGAGTCTTCCATGAGCAATGTCTACAACGTCGCCGTAGTGGTCGGTAGTCTTCGCAAAGCGTCGATCAACCGTAAAGTCGCCCTTGCACTGGCCGAGCTGGCTCCGGCTAACCTCAAGCTTGAGATTGTCGAAATCGGCGATCTGCCACTCTATAACGAAGACATTGACGGTGATTCACCGCCGGCAGCCTACAGCACTTTTCGACAAAAGGTGGGTTCATCCGACGCGGTGCTGTTTGTGACGCCGGAGTACAACCGCTCGGTGCCTGCACCGTTGAAAAATGCGATCGACGTTGGCTCGCGGCCTTACGGCAAGAGCGTCTGGGGCGGCAAGCCGGGCGCGGTGATCAGTGTTTCGCCAGGTGCGATCGGCGGTTTCGGCGCGAACCAGCATCTGCGTCAGTCGTTTGTGTTTCTCGACGTGCCCTGCATGCAGCAGCCAGAGGCCTATCTGGGCGGTGCGGGGGCGGCGTTTGATGAGGCGGGCAAGCTGAGTGAGACGGTGAAACCGTTTCTGCAGAAGTTCATCGATGCGTACGGGCTCTTTGTGGCACAACACAAGAAATGAGTTAATCGTTTCTCCGGATGTACACCGGAAACTGTGGGAGCGGGCTTGCTCGCGAAAGCGTAGTGTCAGATAGCAACTTTTTGTCTGACCTGCGGCCTTCGCGAGCAAGCCCGCTCCCACATGTGGATCCCTAACCATTTGATTGTTGAAGGCTGTCGAGAATGCTCGCTGCGTCACTGATTTTCCTGCTGACCATCACCCTTGTCATCTGGCAACCCAAAGGTCTTGGCGTCGGCTGGAGTGCGACGTTGGGCGCCGTGCTGGCGCTGATCTTCGGCGTGGTGCATCTGAGCGACATCCCCCTGGTATGGCAAATCATCTGGAACGCCACCGGCACCTTCGTCGCGCTGATCATCATCAGCCTGTTACTCGATGAGGCCGGGTTTTTTGCCTGGGCCGCGCTGCATGTGGCGCGATGGGGGCGGGGCAGCGGGCGCAAGCTGTTTGCCTTTATGGTGTTGCTCGGTGCGCTGGTGTCGGCATTGTTTGCCAATGACGGTGCCGCACTGATCCTCACGCCGATTGTGATTTCGATGTTGCTGGCGCTGCGCTTTTCTCCGGCGGCCACCCTTGCGTTCGTCATGGGTGCCGGGTTCATTGCCGATACCGCGAGCCTGCCGCTGGTGGTGTCGAATCTGGTCAACATCGTTTCGGCAGACTTTTTCAATATCGGCTTCAATCGCTATGCGGCGGTCATGGTGCCGGTGAACGTTGTCAGCGTCGCCGCGACGCTGGCGATGTTGCTGTGGTTTTTCCGTCGTGACATTCCCAAGGCGTACGCCCCCGAACAGCTTGAACTGCCGCACACTGCGATTCACGACAAAGCGACGTTCTACGCCGGTTGGGGGGTGTTGGTGATCCTGTTGATCGGCTGCTTCTTCCTCGAACAACTGGGCATCCCGATCAGCGCGATATCGGCGGTCTGCGCCGCGCTGTTACTGGGTATCGCCGCCCGTGGTCACAAGATTTCAACGCGCAAGGTGCTGAAAGAAGCACCGTGGCAGATCGTGATTTTCTCGCTAGGCATGTATCTGGTTGTCTACGGCCTGCGCAATGCCGGGTTGACCGGGTATCTGGCGGGTTGGCTGGATGTTTTCGGCGGTCATGGCGTATGGGGTGCGGCAATGGGCACCGGTGTGCTGACCGCGTTGTTGTCCTCGATCATGAACAATCTGCCGACCGTTTTGATCGGGCTGCTCTCGATTGATGCCAGTCAGGCGAGCGGGGTGGTCAAGGAGGCGATGATCTATGCCAACGTGATCGGCAGTGATCTGGGGCCGAAGATCACGCCGATTGGCAGTCTGGCGACGTTGCTGTGGCTGCACGTGCTGGAACGCAAGGGGATCAGGATTGGCTGGGGGTATTACTTCAAGGTGGGGATTGTGCTGACGGCACCGGTTTTATTGGTGACGTTGGCGGCTTTGGCTGTGCGGTTATCCCTTTAGACCGAGTCGGCACCCATCGCTGGTTTGCCAGCGATGGGTGGCGAACAGGCACTGCAAATTTTCAGGCTTGGCCAGGCACATTCGGCCAAAGATCCGAGACCAGAAACAACCGCTCCGCTTCCTCCCATTCCCCGCGCGCATTCTCAATCAGCCGCACCATCAACTGCGCCGGGGCTAGCGGTTCCAAACCCTCCAGCCACATTTGCAAGTGTTCTTCCTTCCAGATCTGTTCCACCGGGTAGTGCGCTGGTGCCAGCCAGGCATGGCGGGGCAGGGGTTGCCAGCGTCCGGCCGGGCGTTGCGCGACGAACGCCGGCCAATCCTTCTGATGCAACCAACTGCCGCGCAAATGTTGTGGGTGGGCACCCCGCGGCGATTGCGCTTGCCCCGGCCACGGATACAACAGATAACCACCGAGCCACAGCTGCGCACTGAACACCTCGATATCCAGCGCTGCCAGGACTTCGCGACTTTCCGGGCGCGTGGAAATCGGCAGTTGATGCTCGGCCAGATGCGCCAGCTTGCGATCCAGTCGATCATGGCAACCGGGCCCCAGCCATTGCGCCGGATCATGACCATCGCCGTTTTGCGGGCCGAGGTAGAGCTTGATTGCCAGCTCCAGGTGATGCACGCCGTCGCGGTCACGCAGCAACATGTCCAGTTCGCCGAGGGTATGGCCACCCCGGCGAATCGGCAGGTTGGCGGCGATCAGTTCGATACCCGGTGCATGTTGCACAGCAAACTGCCACAACCGCTCGTAATAAAGGCCCAACCGCCGCGTGCGTGCCTGGGACAGCCAGTGCAGCAATCCGTAACTGTCACGGTCGAGCTGACGCAGCCAGTGTTCCAGGCGCTCGGGATCGGCGACCCAATCGCTGCCGGCCAGCGGATGACGCTGCGGCCATGGCGTTGTGGCCAGCATCGGCGGGGCGAGGATCACCCACGCCAGATCGCGCACTTCGGGATGGCGTAACTGGTGGGGCAACTGGAGCAAGTCAGGAAATAGGATCATCTTGCGAGCATAGCCTTAAACACGGGCACACCCTTGAGGCTGAAAGGATTTTGTCTATCGCAGGCTTTCGCCCATAATCGTGCTTTTCGCGTTTTCGATTGTCCGCAGAGGTCCCATGGAGCAATTTCGCAATATCGGCATCATCGGTCGCCTGGGCAGTTCCCAGGTGCTGGATACCGTCCGCCGACTAAAACGGTTTCTGCTCGATCGTCACCTGCATGTGATCCTCGAAGACACCATTGCTGAAGTTCTGCCCGGCCACGGCCTGCAAACTTCGTCGCGCAAGATGCTCGGCGAAGTCTGCGACATGGTCATCGTCGTCGGCGGCGACGGCAGCCTGCTCGGCGCTGCCCGGGCGCTGGCGCGGCACAACATTCCGGTGCTCGGGATCAACCGTGGCAGCCTCGGGTTCCTCACCGACATTCGCCCCGATGAGCTGGAAGTCGAAGTCGCCAAGGTGCTCGACGGCCATTACCTGGTGGAAAACCGCTTTTTGCTGCAAGCCGAAGTCCGCCGCCATGCCGAAGCCATCGGCCAGGGCGATGCGCTGAACGACGTGGTGTTGCACCCTGGCAAGTCGACGCGGATGATCGAGTTCGAGCTGTACATCGACGGCCAGTTCGTCTGCAGCCAGAAGGCTGACGGCCTGATCGTCGCCACGCCCACCGGTTCTACCGCCTATGCGCTGTCTGCCGGCGGACCGATCATGCATCCCAAACTCGATGCCATTGTGATCGTGCCGATGTACCCCCATATGTTGTCGAGCAGGCCAATTGTGGTCGATGGCAACAGTGAGCTGAAAATCGTCGTGTCGAAAAACATGCAGATCTACCCGCAGGTCTCCTGCGATGGGCAGAACCACTTCACCTGCGCGCCGGGCGACACCATCACCGTCAGCAAGAAAGCGCAGAAGCTGCGACTGATTCACCCGCTCGACCACAACTACTACGAAGTCTGCCGCACCAAGCTCGGCTGGGGCAGCAAGCTGGGTGGTGGAGGCGACTGATGCTCGATCCCGCGCGCAGTTATGACCTGATTGGTGACGTGCACGGATGCGCCCTGACCCTGGAACACTTGCTTGACCGACTCGGTTATCACAAGCAGGGCGGGGTCTGGCGGCATCCATCGCGCATGGCCGTGTTCGTCGGCGACATCATCGACCGTGGCCCGCGGATTCGCGAGGCGTTGCACATCGTTCATGACATGGTCGAGGCCGGTCAGGCGCTGTGCATCATGGGCAACCACGAATTCAACGCGCTGGGCTGGAGCACCCCGGCGCCTCCGGGCAGCGGCAAGCAGTTCGTGCGTGAGCACACGCCGCGTCATGCGCGTTTGCTTCATGAAACCCTGACTCAGTTCGAAGATCATCCCGGCGACTGGCACGACTTTCAGCAGTGGTTCTATGAACTGCCGCTGGTGGTGGACGCCGGGCGTTTCCGTGTCGTGCATGCCTGCTGGGACGCCGGCCTGATCGAACCGTTGCGCGGCCTGTTTCCCGATGCGCGTATCGATGAGCATTTCCTCCAGGCTTCGGCGGTGCCCGGCAGCTTTGCCTGCACGGTGTTCGACCGCCTCCTGCGTGGCACCGACATGCGCCTGCCCGGGGGCCAGACCATGACCAGTGGCGACGGTCTGGTGCGTTCGTTCTTCCGCACCAAGTTCTGGGAAGACGATCCGAAAACCTACGGCGACATCGTCTTCCAGCCTGATGCGCTGCCGGAACCGGTGGCACGGACGCCGCTGACCTCTACCGAAAAAAACTCCCTGCTGCGCTATGGCGTCGACGAGCCGTTGCTGTTCGTCGGCCACTACTGGCGCAGCGGCAAACCGGCGCCGATCCGCCCCAACCTCGCGTGTCTGGATTACAGCGCGGTGCTCTACGGCAAACTCGTCGCCTATCGTCTGGATCAGGAAACCCGCCTCGATCCGGCTAAATTCGTCTGGGTCGATGTCGAGCGGCCGGAGGTGCTGCAATGAGTGCGATAGCGGTATTGCGTTTGCCACTGGCGGTGGATTTGAGTGGTTTTGTCCAGTTGCTGCAACGGATGCAAGTGCCACATCGAGTCAGCGAAGAGGCGGGCGAGCAAGTGCTGTGGGCGCCTGCGGAAATCAGCGAAGACGTGCGCTCGCTTTACGAACGCTTCCCGGCCGGCGATCCAGATCAGCAACTGGACATTCCCGTGGCCCAGACACTCAAGCGTCCAAGCTTCTTCGAGCAGTTGAAATATGCCAAAGCCACGGGGTTTATCCTGCTGCTGTGCCTGGTTGTGGGCGGCCTGACTTACCTGGGCGAAAACCTGCAGACCTTGCGCTGGCTCACCTTTCTCGATTTTCGGGTGGTCGGCGATTACATCCATTTCACGCCGCTGGCTGATAGCTTGGCGGCGGGGCAGTGGTGGCGCTTGTTTACGCCAATGCTGATTCACTTCGGCATTCTCCACCTGGCCATGAACGGTATGTGGTACTGGGAGCTGGGCCGGCGTATCGAGTCGCGTCAGGGCAGCATCAACCTGATCGGCCTGACGCTGCTGTTCAGCCTTGTCTCCAACTACGCGCAATTTGCCTGGAGCGGCGCGACCCTGTTCGGCGGCCTGTCCGGCGTGCTGTACGGCTTGCTCGGGCATTGCTGGATCTTCCAGTTGCTGGCGCCGAACCCGGCCTATCGTCTGCCGCGTGGCGTGCTGGTGATGATGCTGGTGTGGTTGCTGGTGTGCATGTCCGGGCTGATCTCGATGATCGGTTTCGGCGAAATCGCCAACGCCGCCCACGTCGGCGGGTTACTCATCGGATGCTTCACCGGTTTGTTGGGTGGTTTGTATAACCGCCGTAAACTGGCCGCCTGAAATTTTTCTGTAGATAAAGAGCACGGAGACCCTGATGTCCTCTTTTAACGACATGATCAACAACATTACCCCGGACATCTACGAGAGCCTGAAGCTGGCCGTGGAAATCGGCAAGTGGTCGGACGGTGGCAAACTCACCGCCGAACAGCGCGAACTGTCGCTGCAGGCGATGATCGCCTGGGAAATCCAGAACCTGCCTGAAGAACAGCGCACCGGTTACATGGGCCCGCAGGAATGTGCGTCGAAGTCGATCGAAGTGCCGAATATTCTGTTCAAGTCGGATGCCATCCATTGATCGAGATTGGCCGCGGTGCAATCAGCAAAATGTCGGCGCGCCTGGACGGGCCGAACGTGCAATACGCGTTTCGTCTGGATGACGTCGAGGTGCCGGTCAATCCCATGATCGGCACCACGGTGCGTCTTGAATACCTGGGGGCGATCCATTGCACCCATTGCGGGCGCAAGACCAAAACCAGTTTCAGTCAGGGCTACTGCTATCCGTGCATGACCAAGCTGGCGCAGTGCGATATCTGCATCATGAGCCCGGAGCGCTGCCACTATGATGCCGGCACCTGCCGGGATCCGGCGTGGGGCGAGCAGTTCTGCATGACGGACCATGTGGTTTACCTGGCCAATTCGTCGGGGATCAAGGTTGGCATCACTCGTGCTACCCAATTGCCGACGCGCTGGCTCGATCAGGGGGCCAGTCAGGCGTTGCCGATCATCCGCGTCGCCACGCGGCAGCAATCGGGCTTCGTCGAAGATCTGTTGCGTAGCCAAGTGGCTGACAAGACCAATTGGCGTGCACTGCTCAAGGGCGATGCCGTCGCCGTGGATCTGGCACAGGTGCGTGATCAGTTGCTCGACACCTGCGCCGAGGGCCTGCAAGGCTTGCAGGAGCGATTCGGCCTACAGGCCATTCAGACGATTCCCGATGTCGAACCGCTGGAAATCCGCTATCCGGTCGTGCAATACCCGGCCAAAATCGTCAGCTTCAACCTGGACAAGAACCCGATTGCCGAAGGCACGCTGCTGGGGATCAAGGGCCAGTACCTGATCTTCGACACCGGCGTGATCAACATTCGTAAGTACACGGCTTATCAGCTCGCCGTGCATCAGTAAGGACTCCAGCATGCGCACCGAACAACCGAAGATGATTTACCTGAAGGACTATCAGGCGCCCGAGTACCTGATCGACGAAACACACCTGACCTTCGAGTTGTTCGAGGATCACAGCCTGGTCCACGCGCAATTGGTGATGCGCCGCAACCCGGCGCGTGGCCCGGGCCTGCCGCCGCTGGTGCTCGATGGCCAGCAACTGGAATTGCTGTCGGTGACCTTGGCCGATCAGGAACTGAGCGCTGCGGACTATCAGCTCAGTGAAAACGAACTGACCCTGCAACCGACCAGCGAAACCTTCACGCTCGACACCAGCGTCAAGATCCATCCGGAAACCAACACCGCGCTGGAAGGCCTGTACAAGTCCGGCACGATGTTCTGCACCCAGTGCGAGGCCGAAGGTTTCCGCAAGATCACCTATTACCTCGACCGCCCGGACGTGATGAGCAAGTTCACCACCACGGTGGTCGCCGAACAGCACAGCTATCCGGTGCTGCTGTCCAACGGCAATCCGATTGCTTCCGGCCCGGGCGAAGACGGCCGGCATTGGGCGACCTGGGAAGACCCGTTCATGAAGCCGGCGTACCTGTTCGCGCTGGTGGCCGGTGACTTGTGGTGCGTTGAAGACACGTTCACCACCATGACCGAGCGCAATGTGGCGCTGCGCATTTACGTCGAGCCGGAAAACATCGACAAGTGCCAGCACGCGATGAATAGCCTGAAGAAGTCGATGCGCTGGGACGAGGAGGTCTACGGTCGCGAGTACGATCTGGACATCTTCATGATCGTCGCGGTGAACGACTTCAACATGGGCGCCATGGAGAACAAGGGCCTCAATATCTTCAACTCCAGCGCCGTACTGGCCCGCGCCGAAACCGCCACCGACGCCGCGCACCAGCGGGTCGAGGCGATTGTCGCGCACGAATACTTCCACAACTGGTCGGGCAACCGCGTGACCTGCCGCGACTGGTTCCAGCTGTCGCTCAAGGAAGGCTTCACCGTGTTCCGTGATTCCGGTTTCTCCGCCGACATGAACTCCGCCACGGTCAAGCGCATACAGGACGTGGCGTACCTGCGTACCCATCAGTTCGCCGAGGATGCCGGCCCGATGGCCCACGCGGTGCGTCCGGACAGCTTCATCGAAATTTCCAACTTCTACACCTTGACCGTGTACGAAAAGGGCTCGGAAGTGGTCGGCATGATCCACACCTTGCTCGGCGCCGAAGGCTTCCGTAAGGGCAGCGATCTGTACTTCGAACGCCACGACGGCCAGGCCGTGACTTGCGACGACTTCATCAAAGCCATGGAAGATGCCAATGGCGTCGACCTGACCCAGTTCAAGCGCTGGTACAGCCAGGCCGGCACACCGCGTCTGGCGGTGAGCGAGTCTTACGACGCCGCCGCGAAAACCTACAGCCTGACGTTCCGGCAGAGCTGCCCGGAAACACCGGACAAGGTGGAAAAACTGCCGTTCCTGATTCCCGTGGAGCTGGGCCTGCTCGACAGCAAGGGCAACGCGATTGCCCTGCGGCTGGCTGGTGAAGCCGCTGCCCAAGGCTCCACTCGCGTCATTTCCGTGACCGAAGCCGAGCAGACCTTCACTTTCATCGACATCAGCGAACAGCCGTTGCCGTCACTGCTGCGTGGTTTCTCGGCGCCGGTGAAACTGAGCTTCCCGTACAGCCGCGATCAACTGATGTTCCTGATGCAGCACGACAGCGACGGCTTCAACCGCTGGGATGCCGGCCAGCAACTGTCGGTGCAGGTGCTGCAAGAGCTGATCACTCAACAGCAGAAGGGCGAAAGCCTGGTGCTTGACCCGCGCTTGATTACCGCGTTGCGCACAGTGCTGTGCGACGAATCGCTGGATCAGGCGATGGTCGCGGAAATGCTCTCGCTGCCGGGTGAGGCGTATCTCACCGAAATCAGCGAAATAGCGGATGTCGAAGCTATCCATATCGCGCGCGAATTTGCCCGCAAACAACTGGCGGACAACCTGTTCGAAGCGCTGTGGCTGCGTTATCAGGCCAACCGCGACCTGTCGAAGAACACCCCGTATGTGGCCGAGGCCGAGCATTTCGCCCGTCGTGCGTTGCAGAACATCGCGCTGTCGTACCTGATGCTCAGCGGCAAGCCAGAAGTGTTGGCGGCGGCGCTGGAACAGTTCGACACCAGCGATAACATGACCGAGCGCCTGACGGCGCTGGCAGTGTTGGTCAACTCGCCGTTCGAAGAACAGAAAGCCGTGGCGCTGGCGAGTTTCGCCGAGCACTTCAAGGACAATCCGTTGGTCATGGATCAGTGGTTCAGTGTGCAGGCCGGCAGCGCGTTGCCGGGCGGTCTGGAGCGCGTGAAGGCGTTGATGCAGCACCCAGCGTTCAACATCAAAAACCCGAACAAGGTGCGTGCGCTGGTCGGCGCGTTTGCCGGACAGAACCTGATCAACTTCCACGCGGCGGATGGCTCGGGTTATCGCTTCCTGGCGGATCTTGTGATCGAACTGAACGGCTTCAACCCGCAGATCGCCTCGCGGCAATTGGCGCCACTGACGCGCTGGCGCAAATACGACAGCGCGCGGCAGGCGCTGATGAAGGCCGAACTGGAGCGGATTCTGGCTTCAGGTCAGTTGTCCAGCGACGTCTATGAGGTGGTCAGCAAAAGCCTGGCTTAACGCGGATCTAAATGTGGCAGCGGGCTTGCTCGCGAAGAGGGTGTGTCAGGCACAGAGTTGTCGCCTGACATACCTCTTTCGCGAGCAAGCCCGCTCCCATAGTTTTTGCGTTACTTCAGATCAAACCGGTCGAGGTTCATCACCTTTGTCCAGGCGGCGACAAAGTCTTTGACGAACTGTTCCTTCGCATCCGAACTGGCATACACCTCCGCCAGCGCCCGCAATATTGCGTTGGAGCCGAACACCAGATCAACCCGCGTCGCCGTCCATTTCACGCTGCCGGTTTTACGGTCGCGGCCCTCGAACTCGTCCGCCGCTTTTGACGTTGGTTTCCACTCAACGCCCATGTCCAGCAGGTGGGTGAAGAAGTCGTTGGTCAACGCTTCGGTCTGGTGGGTGAACACGCCATGACGGCTTCCCCCGACGTTAGTGTTCAACACCCGCAACCCACCCAGCAGCACGGTCATTTCCGGCGCGGTGAGGGTGAGCAGTTGTGCCTTGTCGATCAGCAGCGCCTCGGCCGACACCGTGTATTTGCCTTTGCTGTAGTTGCGGAAGCCATCGGCGATTGGTTCGAGAAAACCGAATGAATCCACATCGGTTTGCTCTTGCGAGGCGTCCGTACGCCCCGGTGTGAATGGGACGGTGACGGAGTGCCCGGCATTTTTCGCCGCTTGCTCGACCCCGGCATTGCCGGCCAGCACGATCAGGTCTGCCAGCGAGACTTTCTTGCCCGATGCACCACCATTGAACGCGTTCTGAATGCCCTCAAGGGTTTTCAGCACGCTGGCCAGTTGTTCCGGCTGGTTGGCTTGCCAGGACTTCTGCGGCTCCAGGCGCAGACGGCCACCGTTGGCGCCGCCGCGCTTGTCCGAGCCACGGAACGTCGAAGCGGCAGCCCAGGCCGTCGAGACCAGTTGCGACACCGACAGACCGGATGCCAGCACTTTGCTCTTCAATGCGCCAGCGTCGTTTTCATCGATCAGTGGGTGAGTGGCATCGGGAATCGGGTCTTGCCACAGCAGTTCTTCGTTGGGCATCTCCGGGCCGAGATAGCGAGAGAGGGGACCCATGTCGCGGTGGATCAGTTTGTACCAGGCGCGGGCGAAGGCGTCGGCCAATTGATCGGGATTGGCCAGAAAACGCCGGGAGATCTGCTCGTAAGCCGGGTCGAAGCGCAACGCCAGATCAGAGGTGAGCATGGTTGGCGAGAGTTTTTTGCTCGGGTCATGGGCATGGGGAACGGTGCCTGCACCCGCGCCGTTTTTCGGAATCCACTGATGCGCACCGGCCGGGCTTTTGGTCAGTTCCCACTCGAAACCGAACAGGTTTTCCAGGTAGTTGTTACTCCACCGGGTCGGCGTGGTGGTCCAGGTCACTTCGAGGCCGCTGGTGATGGTGTCGCCGCCCTTGCCGGTGCCGAACGCGTTGCGCCAACCGAGGCCTTGTTCTTCTAGTCCGGCGGCTTCCGGTTCCGGGCCGACATTATCGGCAGGGCCGGCACCGTGGGTTTTGCCGAAGGCGTGACCGCCGGCAATCAGGGCCACGGTTTCTTCATCGTTCATGGCCATGCGGGCGAAGGTTTCGCGAATGTCGTGGGCCGAGGCCACGGGGTCAGGGTTGCCTTCAGGACCTTCCGGGTTGACGTAGATCAGGCCCATCTGCACCGCTGCAAGCGGGTTTTCCAGAGTGCGCTCGCCCTGATCCGTGCGGCTCTCTTCTTTGCCGTGCAGATCCGGTTCGGCTACCAGCGTGCCGTCACCGGGTTCCTGCATGGCGGCCTTGTCCTTGCCATAACGGCTATCACCGCCCAGCCATTCATTTTCCGAACCCCAGTACACGTCTTCGTCCGGTTCCCACACATCAGGGCGGCCACCGGAGAAACCGAAAGTCTTGAAGCCCATGGATTCAAGCGCGACGTTACCGGTGAGGACAATCAGGTCGGCCCAGGAAATGTTGCGGCCATATTTCTGTTTGATCGGCCACAGCAGGCGGCGGGCCTTGTCGAGGCTGACGTTATCCGGCCAACTGTTGAGCGGGGCGAAACGCTGCTGGCCCGATCCGGCACCACCGCGGCCATCCGCGGTGCGATAGGTGCCGGCGCTGTGCCAGGCCATGCGGATGAAGAGCGGGCCATAGTGGCCGAAGTCCGCCGGCCACCAGTCCTGGGAGTCGGTCATCAACGCATTGAGGTCTTGTTTCAGCGCCTGGAAGTCCAGGCTCTTGAAGGCTTTGGCGTAGTCGAAGTCCTTGCCCAGTGGGTCGGACTTGGGCGAGTGCTGACTCAGGATCTTCAGGTTGAGTTGATTCGGCCACCAGTCACGGTTCGTCGTACCACCACCAGCGGCGTGGTTGAACGGGCATTTCGATTCGTTTGCCATGTTCGGGTCCTTATCAGGTCGTCTACGGCCGGCTCGTGCCGACTTCGGACTTGTAAGGCTAGACCCGACTTGACGAGTCGGCTAATAGCCCGACTATTGGACGCTGATAGGCAGAACCTCTTAACGCGGTGTCAACTCGACTGTGCGGCCTCATCCTCCGGCACTTCATCCAGCAGATCCTCTTGCCCTGGCAGCTCGGTGATCACACTGAAATCCGTGACTTCAACAGCGCCCGAGCCATAACCCAGCAAATGGAAGGAGAAAGCCTTGCGGTCTTGCGGATTATCGAAGCTGAAATCCATCTCCAGCGGCTGATCCGCCGTGGCGACCATTTCTGGCGGCAACCCGATCTGCACCTCTTTTTCGAATTCCTTGGCTTTGAGCTGAATGTACGCGACCTGGTGCGGATCAAGCGAACGCACAGTCATGCGTACGCGGGTGTACGAGCCCTTGGGCATTTCCAGGTATTGCGCGCCGATCAGATTGTCGGCCCAGTCATTATTGATCTGTGCCTGCAGCGCGATGACGTTGGTGCTGCCGAACTGATAGCGGTGATTGAGCGGCGTGCGCAGCAGGGACAGGTCCAGCGCATCGGCGCGCGCCGCGATCTGTCGGGCGCGATGGCCACTGTAGGTGCCCTTGAACGTGGCACTGTCGGCTATGAAACCGGCGCTTTCGTAATAGCGGCAGCGGCGCGGCATGTCACATTCGGAGAACATACCGTGGCCATCGTGATAGCGCAGCTTGCCGTTGGTGAACGACATCATTTCACGACCGGAATCGTAATCGCGAAACAGCGAACGGCCGCTCAATGAGTGAGGTACTGGCAGGGCGAAGTAGTCGAGGATCGAGGTGCTCAAATCAACATGGCCATACACCCCGGCCTTGAGGCGCGGGAGTTGCTCCTGCTCGGGTGCCAACGTCAGATTGAAACCCCATGACGAAGCCAGGCGCACGCCATCAATGCCGTGGGACTCATCGGAGGTGATCACCACCAGCGTGTCTTTCAACACGCCCTGGCGTTCGAGGCCACTGAGGAACTGCTCCAGTGCATCGTCGAGATAACCGACCGCCGCCTGCTTCGGCGTTTCGTAGCGCTCCCGATATTCTTCCGGTGCGGAGTAGGGCTGGTGCGTGCCTACGGTCAGCAATGTCAGCATCCACGGCTTTTTTTGCTTTTCCAGTTGGCCGACATAACTCAGCGCGCCCTCGAAGAATGCCTTGTCATCCTTGCCCCACGGAAATTCCACATAGTTGGCGTTGGTGAACCACTCCAGGCCATGGGTCGCATCGAAACCGATGTGCGGCATGATCTTGTCTTTGGCCATGAAACGCAGGCCGGCGCCTTGCAGATAGTGGGTGCTGAAACCGTGCGCGCGCAGTTGCGCCGGCAGACAAGCCTGATTGCGCTCGTTCAGGGTGAGCATTTCCACGCCTTTGGGCGTGCCGTTGTTGAGCTTGTCGTAATCGCCGCAGAGCATGGCGTACAGACCGCGAATGGTCTGGTGTGTGTGCACAACGTAGTCAGGTGTGTTCATGCCGCGCTCGGCCCAGCGACTGAGATTGGGCATCAGGTCTTCCTGATAATGGCTGCCAATGGCCTCGCGGTTGGCGCGGATGTAAGCGCCGGGAATGCCTTCCAGGGTGATGATCAGCACGTTGCGTGCCCGACCCGGTGCATTCAGCAGTTTCTGCCCGTTGAGGTCGACGTCGGTGAGTCCGGTCATGACCGGTGTGGTTTCCACAACATCGCCGTCCAGCCATTGCTCGGCCCGGATCTGCACATCGGCGACCTCAGTGGCTAGCAAATGGTGCGAAAGGCTGTACAAACGCCAAGGATCGGCCTCGCTCGGCCACAGGTTCTGTGCGCCCCAGTGCACAGCGAACAGCACCAGCGGCACACTCCAGAACGCACGGGGCAGGGCAGGACGGACAATGCCGCGTGCGGCAAACTGCGCCAGCAGCCAAAGCAACAGTGCCAGCAGCAACGAAATGCCCACCGCCGGATGCGCCAGTCCTGCGCCACTGGAGTTCTCGACAAACTGCGGATCGAACAGGTAATGCAGATCGGAAGGATTGGGCAGGCGACCGACGGCACTGACCAGTTCCGCAGTCGCCACCGCGAGCAAGCCCCAGAACAGCAGCAGCGGCAATGCCAGCCACCACGCGCGACGATGCAACAAAATCACCAGCGAACTGCCGATCGCCAGATCCGACAAATAACCCAGCGGAGTCGACCAGCCGAGTGTCGCGCGCAGGCACACTGGCACGATCAGCACCAGAACGATCAGGGAAAAGAGGCGGGCGTGTGGGTGTCGAAACCCGTTCAAAAGAGCGCTCACAAAAAAAGACCTTCCAGTCATCAAATCGTAAAAAAAGTGTGGGTGATGATAGCAAGGGTGGGCGGTCTGATCGCTTGTTTAAATACGTGGCTGATCTGTAGTTGCCTGTGCACAACGATCCAGGAAGCCTTGGCCGGCGTTCGTGTCGGCTCGATACACCGAACGGACGTGGTGATTCCGGCGGCCGATTTATTGTTTCAGACTGTTTAAGGTTCGCTGGCGCGGCTCCCGGTCGGTGTGTTTCTGGCCAGGGTGGTGGCTACTCAGTAGCATTTGCGCCCTGCGGATTTTTCCCTTTGCACGTCATGCGACGTAGCGCTCTCAAGGAATCGAAATACGTGACCCCCCAATGACGACAAACGAACGGTTGTGACGCAGATCAACGGCGAAGTACACCGCGAAACCCATATCAGCTTCAGCTCGGTCTGATCACTCTCGGGCTGTGGACAGCGGTCAACTTGGTGACGGGTTGACCGGGTTTCTTCGCAGCGGCCGGCTATCTTGGTTACCGCTGGCGTCAGGTGTTCAAGCGCAAGCAACAATCGGCGCAGGAAAAAGTGGAAAGACCAGCAGTTGACGCCCGTTCAGGGATGTCCAGGGCCAACGTGCCTGAATGACACGAAAAAAAACGGGGCGACCTGATGATCCAGGCCGCCCCGTTTTTTATTGCCGTAAAGTCAGATCAATGCATCTTGCTGTGATCGTGACCTTCCATGTTGGTCAGCGCGCGTACCGGCGCTTTAACCTCGATGGTTTCTTTCTCGCCCTTGGCGTTCTCAACGGTCAGGGTCAGCGGCACGCTTTCGCCTTCTTTGAGCTGGCCGTTCAGGCCCATCAGCATTACGTGGTAGCCGTTCGGATCAAGCTTGACGGCTTTGCCGGCCGGCAGTTCGACGAACTTCACCGGGCCCATGCTCATGACGTCGTTCTTCATGGTCATTTCGTGGATCTGCACGTCTTTGGCCACGGGCGTTGCGACGCTGAGCAGCTTGCTGTCGCTGTCGGCGGTGAGGGTCATGAACGCGCCACTGGCGGTCTGGGTTGGCACGGTCGCACGTACCCAGGCGTCGTCGACCTTGGTCTGCGCCGAGACCTGAAACGCCAGACCCATCAACGAAAGGGCGAAAACGGTGCGTTTGATGTTGTTCAGAACGGGGTGCATCAGCAAACCTCCATAACAGTTAGCAAATCTTCCGTGCATTCTTCTGCCGAAAGTGAGGTGGACAGTCCCAGGCGCAGTTCGCCGCGCGAGTCGTAGACATAACTGGTGGCGGTGTGCGAGATGGTGTAGGTGTCGCCGGCCGGCACCTTCTCGAAGAACACGTCGAATTCCTTGGCCGTGGCCTTGGTTTCTTCAAGCGTGCCGTACAGCGCGACGAAGGTCGGGTCGAAGGCCTTCATGTAGGCATCGAGAATCTCTGGCGTGTCGCGCTCGGGGTCGAGGCTGATGAAGATCACCTGCAAGCGATCGCCGTCCCGGCCCATGAGTTTTTTGATTTTTGCCGCACGGGCCAAGGTCGTCGGGCAGACTGCCGGGCACTGGGTGAAACCGAAGAACACCATTGGCATCAGGCCGCGAAAGCTCGACAGGGTCATGGTTTCGCCGTCGGTGTTCTTCAGTTTGAAGGTGCGTCCCATGATCTTGTTACTCAGATCCTTGCCGTACTTGTACGACAATTGGCCGCGGGTGTCGCAGCCGGCGAGCAGGCCAAGCCCGAGCACGCCCATTCCCGCAAGCACCTTGCGGCGAGTCAACAAAGCCGTCATCTAATACCGCCTTTTGCAGCCCGTCAGTCGGCAGGACTGGCGGGGGGTTAACCGTAAAAGCGGCGCATCATACCAAACTGAAGGCAGACGCCGGCTGCGGATCGGCGGACAGGGTGTCGCAGGGTGACAAAAGGTGTAAGAAAAAGTGACGAGAGATGGCGATAGCCTCCTGCAGATTTGACGTTGCGAGGTCGTCGCTGAGGACGGGTCCGTGACAGGAGTTCGAATAGATTGGCTCTGTAGTCACCGCCCTTTATCCAATGCCAATTGTCCTTTCTGAGTTGACAGTTAAACGCTTTTCAGCCGATTTATCTCGCCACGGTGCGTCAGTAATCTGTGCCCATCTTGAACGCAACAAGAACCCCCACAACTAAAAAGGAATGCACAGATGAACACTCCAACCTACAACCGCCTCAACAAAGACGACGCCGTAGTGCTACTGGTTGATCACCAGACCGGTTTGATTTCTCTGGTGCAGGACTTCTCGCCGAACGAGTTCAAGAACAACGTGCTGGCGCTGGCCGATCTGGCGAAGTTCTTCCAGTTGCCGACCATCCTCACCACCAGTTTCGAGCAAGGCCCGAACGGTCCGCTGGTACCGGAGTTGAAAGAGATGTTCCCTGATGCGCCTTACATCGCTCGTCCAGGGCAGATCAACGCCTGGGACAACGAAGACTTCGTCAAAGCAATCAAAGCCACCGGTCGCAAACAGATCATCATCGCCGGTGTCGTGACGGATGTGTGCGTCGCGTTTCCGACCCTGTCGGCGCTGGCGGAGGGGTTTGATGTGTTCGTGGTGACTGATGCGTCCGGCACGTTCAACACCACCGTGCAACAAGCCGCGTGGAGTCGCATGACCCAGGCCGGCGCGCAGATGATGAACTGGTTCTCGGTGGCCTGTGAGCTTCACCGCGACTGGCGCAACGACATTGAAGGCCTGGGTCATTTGCTGTCGCAGCGGATTCCGAACTACCGCAATTTGATGAATGGCTATGCGGCGCTGACGGCTCAACAGAAGTAAGCGAGCCGCGTCACACGAAAAGCCTGCCCTGAAAAGCAGGCTTTTTACGTCGCAACAAATTATTGCGGCACTTCAGAAGAATGTTCACGACAGCTTCATTCAACGTTAGCCGACATCAGGCTAACGACGCGCGAAACGAGGGTGTCGATCGCAAACGGCTTGGTCAACACCTGCATTCCCGGCCCGAGTTGACTGTTGCCAATGACGGCATTTTCGGCATAGCCGGTGATGAACAAGGTTTTCAGTTCAGGCCTCATTGCCCGGCCCGCATCGGCCACCTGTCGTCCGTTCATGCCACCCGGTAATCCGACATCGGTGATGAGCAAGTCGATTTTCGCAGTGGAGCGTAATGCTTCGAGTCCTTCGACGCTGTCGGCGGCTTCCAGCAGGTTATAACCGAGTTCGCCCAGCACGTCGCAAAGCAACATGCGCACGGAGGGTTCGTCGTCGACAATCAGAATTGTCCCGCCTGACTTGGCAAGAGGCGTTGTCGCGTTGCGCGTGGCATCCTGATTTGCCCGCGTTTCGCCACAGTACCTTGGCAGGTAGAGACTCATCGTGGTGCCTTGGCCCTCTTGTGAATGTACCCGCACCTGACCGCCGGATTGCTTGGTGAATCCGTAGATCATCGACAGCCCCAGGCCGGTGCCCTGGCCCAAAGGCTTGGTGGTAAAAAACGGGTCGAAGGCTTTGGCGATGACCTCGGGCGTCATGCCTGTGCCGGTATCAGTGACACACAGGGACAAGTACTCGCCTTCGGGCATGTCCTGCGCGCGGGCCGACGCCGAGTCCATTGTGCGATTGGCCGTCTCGACCGTGATACGCCCGCCATCAGGCATCGCATCGCGGGCGTTGATGCACAGATTCAGCAGTGCGTTTTCCAGTTGACTGGCATCGACCAGGGTCGGCCAGAGTTCGGGCGCCGCGACAGTCTTCAAGCGGATGGCGGGGCCGACGGTGCGCTGGATCAACTCGGTCATGCCGAGGATCAGGGAATTGACATCCGTCGGCCGTGGATCAAGCGTCTGGCGTCGCGAGAAGGCCAGCAATCGATGGGTCAGGGCCGCCGCACGTTTGGTGGCGCCTTGGGCGGTGACCATGTACTTATCGACGTCTTTCAGACGGCCTTGGGCGATGCGCTTTCCCATTAATTCCAACGCCGCCGAGATGCCGGCCAGCAGGTTGTTGAAATCATGGGCCAAGCCCCCGGTCAGTTGTCCGACCGCTTCCATCTTCTGCGACTGGCGCAGTTTTTCCTCGGTTTGCATGAGTTCGGCTGTGCGCGTCGATACGCGTTGTTCCAGTGTGTCGTTGAGCGCGCGCAACGCGGCGTTGGCCCGGTCGCGTTCGGCCTCGACGTTGCGTCGTTCCTCAACATCGATGAGTACGCCGGGAAATCGCAGCGGGGTGCCGTCATCGGCGCACTCGACGCGTCCGTTGGCCTCGATCCAGTTGTATGTTCCGTCTGCGCGGCGCACACGATACTGATGGGAGTAGGCGCCGCCGCGGGCAATTGCTTCGTTGATCGCGGCCGTAAGCCCGTCCCGGTCATCGGGGTGTACGGTCATCACGACTTGCTCCAGGCTCAGACCGGTGCGGCCCAACGCGGGATCAAGGTCAAAAATCCTGGCAAAGGACTCATCCATGGTGAAGCAATCTGTCGGCAAGTCCCAATGCCAGGTGCCAATAATGGCCCCGGCGGCGAGGGCCAGTTGCACGCGCTCGACGTTTTCACGCGCGACCGCCTCGCTGATCCGCAGGCGCTCTTCGGCGTCTCGGCGTTGGGTGACGTCGCTGAAGAAAATCGCGATTTGTCGATCGGCAGGATCGCCGACACGCACGGCGCGAACATCGAACCAGCGTTCAAAAGTATTGGCGTAGTTTTCGAAGTTGGCCGGCTCGCCGGTCTTGGCCACGTGCCCGTAAGTCTCGAACCAGAAACTCTCCAGGTTGGGGGCGAACTCGGTCACCCATTTACCCCGCAGGTTGACGCCGCATTGACGTTCGAACGCAGGGTTGGCCTCGACGAAGTAGTAATCGACGGGGCGATCGTCAGCGTCGAATTTGACTTTGATGATCGCGAACGCGGCCTCGATGGTTTCCAGGATGGTGCTGAAACGCGCCTCGCTACTGGCAAGCGCCGCTCGGCTGGCGGCAAGCTGGGCGGCCATATCCGGTGATGCTGCTGCGCTGCTCTCCAGAAGCAGGCGCAGACGCATGACCTCTGTCTCAAGCGCCTCGCGAGTAAGTTGCTTCAGAGTTTCCACCAAGGGGGCCTTCTTGATTTTTGTGTGAGTTCATTCAACGCGGCTCAAACGTACACCGGGAATCCTCACATTGACCTGTCACCGGGTGTTTAAGTTGCACCCGCACGGGGAAGGACGCCGGGTTTTATAGCGGCTCGCCACGATCCAGTGTGTCGAGCAGTTTCTGCCCCCGCTGCCAAAGCGCTTGTTGCTTGTCTTGCGGCATGCGGTCGAGGTTTCTGTACATCATGCTCATGCGCTGATTACCGCGTAGAAGATCGCCGTGGCGCATCAGGAAATGCCAGTACAGCGCATTGAAAGGGCAGGCGTTGTCAGCCGTGCTTTCGCTGACTTTGTAGGCACAACCGCGACAGTAGTCAGACATTCGATTGATGTACTGGCCACTCGCGCAGTAAGGCTTGGAGCCGAGATAGCCACCGTCAGCGTGCATGACCATGCCCAGGGTATTGGGCAGTTCCACCCAGTCGAACGCGTCCATGTAGATCGCCAGGTACCACTCGCAGATCTGGCTCGGCGCGATGCCAGTGAGCAAGGCAAAATTGCCCGTGACCATGAGCCTCTGGATGTGGTGGGCATAGGCATGTTCGAGGCTTTGACCGATTGCCTGGCGCATGCAGTTCATCTGCGTTTCGCCCGTCCAGTAGAACGCCGGCAAGGCCCGGTGGTTACCAAATGAATTACCTTGGGCATAGTCAGGCATCTTCAGCCAGTAAACCCCTCGCACATATTCCCGCCAGCCGATCAATTGCCGAATGAACCCCTCGGCTGCATTCAATGGGATGCGGCCAGACCTGTAAGCCGACTCAACGTCGCTGCACAGTTGACGTAAATCCAACAGACCGATATTGAGCGCTGCGCTGATCCGCGCATGGAACACAAAGGGTTCGTCGCTGGCCATGGCATCCTGGTAATCGCCGAACCCGGCCAGACCATAGTCCAGAAAGTAATCCCATAAGGCTTGGGCGTCGGCATGTGTGACCGGATAGTTGAAATTGTCCAGAGAGCCGTAGTGGCTGCTGAAGCGCTCTTTGACCAGTGCAAGCACGTCGCGAGTGATGGCGTCGCCGGAAAACCGCGCCGGGTAGGGCGCTTTCACTCCTTTGGGCAAGGCTTTGCGGTTTTCAGCGTCAAAGTTCCACGCGCCACCGACCGGCGTACCGTCGCCATTGATCAATAAACCGCTCTTGCGGCGCATCTCGCGGTAGAAAAACTCCATGCGCAGCTGTTTTTTGCCGGCCGCCCACGCGCTGAACTCAGCGCGACTGCACAGAAAACGCGTGTCGGCATGCCAGTCAATGGCTGAGCCGCATTCCTTGAGAGACTGTTCGAGGCGCCAGTCGCCGCATTCGGTGACGTGCAGTTCGTCCGCTTGTAGCAGGTCCTGCCAGCGGCGTAATTCCCCCGGCACCGATCCGCTGTTGTGCGGGGCATCAAGGGTGACGTACTCGACACGCACGCCTCTGGCCTGCAGCGCCTGGGCGAAATGACGCATGGCGCTGAAGATCAGCGCGATCTTCTGCGGATGATGAGGCACATGGCTGGCTTCTTCCATCACCTCGACCATCAGTACCGCATCCCGTTCGGGATCGAGCCCTTGCAATGAGGCCAGGTCAAACGACAGTTGATCGCCGAGGATCAGGCACAGGCGATTGACCTTGTTCATTCGGGGCAGCCCACCAGCGTTCGGTTCATAAAGGAGGTGTCAGCGAAAAAGGCAGGCGCAGTTCCTCGACAGGGCCTGTGTCCCGGCCGCACATTTCGTCGTGCACGCATTGCTGCACCAACACGCAGGGAAAGGCCGGAACGGTTTGCAACAAGTCACGCAGATGAGTGATTGAACGTAGACGCATGGGTTTGGCGGTATCGTCCAGCAAGGTGAATTGGCCTTGATCCATGCGGATGCGTGCCAGATAGAAACCAACTTCGAGCGACAGCAGTTCCAGTTCCCGTACTTCGCTGTTGGCGGCGTGCTCGGTGAGGGTTTGCAGATTCATGAATCACTCCTTGCCTACCAAGGTAGGCGTTCTCCGTCGTAGGCAAAGAAAGGCGCAAGACCATCGCCGGTCCCAGCGTGTTCACTTGAAACACGGCCTGCAGCGCGGCGTCTTCCATGGCGCTGTAACTTTTTTCCGGTTTGAGGGTGTCGCGATGTAGCAGGCCCGCAGCGTGCACGATCAACTGGTACGGCGCTTCTTTGGCCAGTTCGGCGGCGGCGCTGGCGATTGTCTGCGGCTGTTCCAGGTCAAGTGCGGGATCGGTCTTGCGCCCCAGTTCCCGCACACTTGCACACCGTGGGTCGTGTTTGAGCCACTCACAGAAGGCTGTGCCGAGTGCGCCGCTGGCGCCGATCACCAGGGCGCGGTAGCCGTCGCCCAGGGAGGTCATGGTGAGCGAATCACTCATTGATTTTCTCCCCCGGACTGGCGGCGGAAGAACAATGTCACCTGGCCGATCTCGACACCGAACTTGGACATGCGGGTGCGATTGATCAGCGTGTCCTCGTCCATCTGGTACATCCAGTCGTCCATGTTCACTTCATGAACGGAGCCATCGACCGGGAGGCTCAGGACATAGCGCCAACGTAATGCGTTGCCGGCCACTTCACCTTTGGCCTCGCCCACGACATCGCCAGCGCGACCGCGCCAATGGCCTGCACCTTCTGGCGTCAGGGTCCAGACGCGCCGCTCGCGAGTGCCATCGCTGTAGACGAAACGCTCGTCGAGAATCAGGTCATGACCCTGGCGATGACTCTGGATATTGACCTCAAAGCGTTTGACAACCTCGCCTGAGCGCTTTTGAAACATGCCCCAGGCTTTGACAGGTTTGCTGAAGAAATGCTCCAGGTTCAGGGCCGGTTGCTGGTCGGCATAGCGACCGACATCGACGCTGCCGCAGCTCGTGACGCTTAACACCAATGCCAGTACAACCAAAAAACGGGCCATTGCTTTACTCCCTGAAGACACGGGTGAAGGTGGAGAACACCCCTTTGAAAAGGCTTGTACAGATACCTATGCGTGTACAGGTTTGTCGGCGCATTTGATTCGACAAACCGACAACAAAGTCACTGTCATCGGCTGATCAGTTGAAGGAACTCCTGGCGTGTACTGGAGGACTTTCGAAAGGCACCGAGCATGACCGATGACGTCATGACCGAATTCTGCTTTTCCACACCGCGCATCATCATGCACATGTGCCTGGCTTCAATGACCACGGCCACACCAGCCGCGTCGGTAATTTGCTGGATCGCGTCGGCGATCTGTCGTGTCAGGTTTTCCTGGATCTGCAAGCGGCGCGCGAACATGTCGACCACTCGGGCCACTTTCGACAGCCCCAAGACCCGGCCAGTCGGTATGTAGGCCACATGGGCCTTGCCGATGAAGGGCAGCATGTGGTGTTCGCACAACGAGTAGAGCTCAATGTCGCGAACGATGACCATTTCATCGTTCTGTGACTCGAACAACGCGCCATTGATGATTTCTTCGAGATTCATCGTGTAGCCGTCGCACAGGAACTGCATGGCTTTGGCTGCGCGCTTGGGCGTGTCTCGAAGTCCTTCGCGGTCGGGGTTTTCACCGACGCCGAGAAGAATTTCACGGTAGTGACTGGCTAATGATTGAGTCATTCGGATTTCTCGCGGCGTTGCGGCTGGATAAGAGTGCGACAACTGCTGTGGCCGTCGTGACAACGCCGGCTGCCGTCAGGGTGAGGCAGCCACGCCAAGTGAGGGCGCAAGTGGCAGAACAGGCGATATGCAATGGCAAACAAAGGACGGGTCAAACGCCAGCTCAGGGGTGCAACCCAGATCCCAAGCCCTGCGGCTCGCCAGCTCCATAGCGTGGCGTCGAGGCCTTTCACCCAGCATCCATCGTCGAATCTTGCATGCAGTGAGGATTGCATTTGCGTAAGCGTGAAGCCCAGAGCGGCTGGATCGAAGTCCTCAGGGCTAAGGTCAACGAAGCGCAGTCGTGTTTCGACCGCATGTTGGCGCAACAGCTTGATTTCTCGCGCACAGAGTGGGCATTCACCGTCAAAGTAAAGCGTTAATGGCCACGGCTCTGAGTTGTACATTGTGGCGTGCCTTGTATAGGTTTTTTACAAAGATAGGCCGAAAAAATCGAGCTGACAATGGAGCGTCGTTCTTTTTGTGAAGATGGGAAGACGTTACATCCAGTCGCCTCTGAGGGTGGGAGACGGATTGGGTGGCGTAACGCAGCACTCCCGCAGGAGCGGGAGCACTTTGTCGAGATCCTTGCGTCAGGCGACGTATGCCGGGTAATCCACATACCCTTCGGCATTGCCGCCATACACCGTGGCCGGGTTCAACGCATTCAACGGCCAGTCGTTGGCGATTCGCGCAGGCAGGTCCGGGTTGGCCATGAACGGTCGGCCGAAGGCGACAAAATCCGCCAGGCCGCAATCGAGCAATTTCGCACCCGACTCAGCGTTGTAACGCCCGGCATAAATGATTGCGCCGCTGAAGGTATCGCGCACCGCCTGGCGAAAGGTCTCTGGCATGGCTGGCGCATTGTCCCAATCCGCTTCGGCGATGGACAGATAAGCGATGCCCACGTCTTGCAGCACCTTGATGGCCTCAATGTAAGTCGTGTGTGGATCTTCCTCGACCATGCCCAGGTAAGTCCGCGCTTCATCGGTGGTGGTGAACAATGGCGCGAAACGCACGCCAACCTTTTCCTTGCCGATGCACTCGGCGACGCCGGACACCACTTCACGCAGAAAACGCAGGCGGTTGTGCAGCGAACCACCGTACTGATCGGTGCGCAGGTTGCTATGGGCGGAGATGAACTGGTTGACCAGATAACCATTGGCGCAGTGCAGTTCGATACCGTCGAATCCGGCTTGCATCGCATTACGCGCCGCCTGGATGTAGAGCTGCACGAGCTCCTGGACTTCGTCGGTGGTCAGGGCGCGCGGGGTAGACGGCGCCACCAGTTCGCCGGCGCCAGGCGTGGTTTCGATGAACACACTGACCCGGTCAGTGGCCACGGCGGAGGCTGATACCGGCGCATCACCGTTGGGCTGCAACGCGATGTGGGAAACGCGACCGACGTGCCAGAGTTGGGCGAAAATCACGCCGTCACGGGCATGCACGGCTTCGGTGACTTTGCGCCACCCGGCGATTTGCTCGGCGGTATGGATACCCGGTGTCCAGGCATAACCCTGACCACGGGGTTCGATCTGGGTGCCTTCGGTGACGAGCAAACCAGCCCCGGCACGCTGTTGGTAATACTCGGCCATCAATTCATTGGCTACGTTGCCCGGTTGGGTACTGCGCTGGCGGGTGAGCGGTGGCAGGACGATGCGGTTTTTCAGGGTGTGAAGGCCCAGTGTGGCGGGCGTGAAGAAACTGCTGTGGTGCATGGAGGTGACCTTGATAAATGAGTGCGATCCGATCGCTTATTAGACCAGTCGACTATTGGGTGAATGAAAAAAAACACCGTGCAACACGCACACGGTGTTCGGATCTGTAAAAGAATCAGCCGAGCATTTTCAGCAGTTTCTCGGCCACAGCAGCGGAGCTGGCCGGATTCTGCCCGGTGACCAGTTGCCCATCAGCCACCACATACACCTGCCAGTCGGCGGCTTTGGTGTAGCGCCCGCCCAGACGCTGAAACTCGTCTTCGATCAAGAACGGCACCACATCCGTCAGGCCGACCGCGGCTTCTTCGGAATTGGTGAAACCGGTCACTTCGCGATTCTGGATCAGCGGTTTGCCATCCGCGGCAACGACGTGACGCAGCACGCCAGGTGCGTGGCAGACAAAACCATGGGGTTTGTTGCTGCGGTCGAAGGCTTCGATCAACGCGATCGAGTGTTTGTCTTCGGCCAGATCCCAGAGCGGGCCGTGGCCACCTGGGTAGAACACGGCATCGAAATCATCAGCGCTGACATCGGCCAGGCGCCCGGTGTTGGCCAGAACCTGTTGAGTGGCCGGGTCATTGCGAAAACGCTCGGTTTCAGCCGTTTGTGCATCAGGCTCATCACTTTTCGGATCAAGCGGCGGCTGGCCGCCAGCGGGTGAAACCACGGTGATCTGAGCGCCGGCATCTTTGAAGGCGTAGTAGGGCGCGGCGAACTCTTCGAGCCAGAAGCCGGTCTTCTTACCAGTAGTGCCAAGTTGATCGTGGGAAGTCAGAACCATCAGGATTTTCATAAAGCACCCTTGCGTTGATCAGGTGTTATCGAAGCGCGACGGATTCGCACGTTGTGGACACCCGTTGATGTTTGTCGGGGCACAGCATAGGTTTCAATTAGACCAGTCGTCTAGTGTTTTTTTTACCATGGGTTTTTATCGCTCGGGTATGGCAAACTCTCGCCTCCGTGAAATATACGACTGGTCTATTGTTTGGTAATTTGCGCCCCATGAAACCGACCTACGACGACACCCGCCAGCATTTGCTCGATACCGGCCACCGGATGATGGCCGAGAAGGGCTTCACCAGCGTTGGCCTCAACGAAATCCTGCAAACCGCAGGCGTGCCCAAGGGCTCGTTCTATCACTACTTCAAATCCAAGGAACTCTACGGCCAGGCGCTGCTTGAGGACTACTTTGTCGGCTACCTGGCCGATATGGAGCGGCGCCTGACACTGCCGGGCCTGAGTGCCTATGAACGGCTGATGGATTACTGGCAGGGCTGGCAGAATCGCTGCACCCTCGAAGGGCACGGCGACGAGTGTCTGGTGGTAAAACTCAGTGCGGAGGTTGCCGATCTGTCCGAGTCGATGCGCCTGACGCTGCGTGATGGCGCCGAGCAAGTGGTGGCGCGCATTACCCTGTGCATCGAGCAGGGCCAGGCCGAACAGAGCCTGCCTGAGGGCGATGCGCGTCAGTTGGCGGAAACGCTGTATCAACTGTGGTTGGGGGCCAGTTTGCTGAACAAACTGCAACGGACGGGGCAATCGTTGAACACCTCGATGGCGACCACCAGGCAGTTGCTCGGTAGTTGACATCGGCAACCTGAGGGATGCTGGCGAAGAACGTTAGAACGTTGTGTGCTTTTGGCGAGGTGAAATTACGCGCATAAGCGAATGGGAATACGTTTCAATTGCAGAATTTCCGGTATACCATGCGTCGCGGTTTGCTGGCCGTTTTGCCCTTCGTTTTTGCCTATCCGTAAGGTTTTCCTCATGCGTCGAACTCTGCTTTCCATCTGTGTGCTGCAGGCGTTGTCCCCTTATTCCTGGGCTGAGCAAGCCAATTCCGGCGCTTCAGCGCTTGAGCTGGAGGCAACCGACGTGGTTGGCACGGCAGATTACGAGCGGGCAGACGGCCCGGTACAGGGTTATCGCGCAACGCGTTCCGCCAGTGCCACGCGTACCGACACCTCGATTCATGACATACCGCAATCCATCAGCGTGGTGTCGAAGGACGCCGTTGAAGACATCGGCGCCACCCGTCTGCAAGACGCATTGGATTACGCCGGCGGCGTAGGGCGGGCGAACAATTTTGGTGGCCAGGGTCTGACCACGTTTACGGTGCGCGGTTTTACCACCGGTGAGTTCTATCGCAATGGTTTCCCGATCAATCGCGGTTATCCGAACATGCCGGATGCCAACATTATCGAGCGTCTGGAGGTTCTTCGCGGGCCGGCAACCATGCTGTATGGCCGAGGCGATCCTGGCGGTACGTTCAATGTCGTTTCCAAGCAGCCGCTCGCCGAGCCCACGGTCACATTGGGTAGCCAGTTGAATGACCAAGGCATGAAGCGCGGCACGCTGGACGCTTCCGGTCCGCTGGATGAAGAGGGGCGACTGGCCTATCGGCTCAATGTGGTGGGCGAGGGTGGCGATACGTTCCGTGATCACGTTGAAACCGAGCGCTATGGTGTGACGCCGGTTCTCACCTGGCAGGCGACCGATGCGACGCGGGTGATTTTCGAAGGCGATTTCATGCGCAACAATCATCCGCTGGATCGTGGCGTAACGCGCTACGCCAGGCAAATCGGCACCGCGTCGCGCGACACGTTCTTTGGCGAAAAAGACGCCGGCAAGTTGCACAACGATAACAACATGGCGCAACTGCGTTTCGAACACATTCTCAACGACGACTGGACGTTGGGCGGGGGCTTCCAGTGGCTGGAGGGTACGTTGCAGGGCAATGCGATCGAGGCCAATGGCATTGCAGCTGACGGTCGAACCCTGGGGCGCAATTTCAACTACCGCAAGCTGGAGTGGACAGACAAGGACACCCAGCTCAACCTGACCGGCCACTTCACCACCGGTGGTTTGCAGCACACGTTGCTGACCGGCATCGAATACGAAGACTACGACTACAATTCGATCATCCAGCGCTCCAGTGGCGCAGTGGGTGCCTATGCGATCGACATCTTCAATCCTGTCTACGGCCAGCCACGCCCGGCGTTGACCCGAACCCCGACCCACGACAAAGAAAACCTCAAGACCTACGCCGCGTTTGTGCAGGACCAAGTGGCACTGACCGAACGACTCAAGGTTCTGGCCGGGGCGCGTTTCGAGCGTTTCGAACACGACTACGAAACCTATGTGCCCGGCGCTAAAAGCTGGCAGGCCAGTGATAACGCGGTGACGCCGCGCATCGGTTTGACCTACGACCTGACCGACACCGTTGCGGTCTACGCGGACACTGCGCGCTCGTTCAAACCCAACACCGGCGCCAGTCGACAGGGTGGTGGCTTTGAGCCGGAGAAAGGCAAGTCCTATGAAATCGGGTTGAAGTGGGAGGCACTGGAGCAGCAGTTGAGCGTCGATGCGGCGATCTATCAGATCGAGAAACGCAACGTGTTGACCACCGACCCTGTGGACTCGACGTTCAGTGTGGCCGCCGGCCAAGTGCGTAGCCGTGGCCTGGACGTGAACGTCGCCGGCAACCTGACCCCCGAATGGCGTGTCATCGGCGGATATGCCTATGTTGATGCCGAGGTGACCAAGGACAACGTGATTCGTTCCGGTACACGACTGGTGAACATCCCGAAAAACAGCTTCAGCCTGCTCAACGTTTATGAATTCCAGGACGGTGCCCTCAAAGGGCTGGGTCTGGGAACGGGGCTCAAGTACGTCGATGAGCGCGCCGGACAAACCGCCAACACCGCTTTCTCGATGGACAGCTACACCGTTGTCGATTTGCTCGGCTACTACAAAGTCAATGACAAGGTGCGGCTCAACCTCGACGTGAAGAACCTGTTTGACCGCGATTACGAAGAGGGCGCGTTCGGCAACGTCTACGCCTATCCGGGGGCGCCACGAACGGTGCAAGTCGGGATCGCCTATACCTTGTAGAACGTCGTGTTGGGCGCCGGCGGTTTGAGGATCGGCAATGTCGCCAGCGATAGTCAGAGATCGACATCCTCCAACGGTTGACCGTCATCAACCTTTCGTCCTTCGCACTGGCGCAGTCTTGGGTCCATGCTGAACTCAGGCGAATGCACATGGGCATATTCCCTCGATAGTTCGCTGCGAAATGCTGCACCCTGCAACGAAACGACGCGCGGGGGTGTGCTACCGGATTGAAAGGGCTCAATACTCACTCGGACGGGGACGCTATGAATGAAACCCTTGGCATGACCGGTGCGGCGGCAGCGCTGGGGATCGGCATGCTCGTCGGTCTGGAGCGCGAACGGCACAAGGGCGAAGGGGCCAGCCGAGCCTTCGCCGGCTTGCGCACGTTCGCCATTACGGCGTTGCTGGGGTACGTGGCGATGCAGGTCGGTGGTGGTCTGCTGCTAGGGATCGTGGCGATCTGTTTAGCTCTGCTGATCACCGTGGCGTACTGGCGCAGCCTGAGCGACGACCCGGGCGTGACCAGTGAAGTGGCGTTGCTCGCGGTGTTGATATTGGGGGCCTTGTGTGGCACCGCGCCGGAACTGGCCATTGCCATAGGCGTGGTGATCGCGGGGCTGCTGACGTACCGCCAGAAATTGCATTACTTCGCCAACAGCCAGTTGACCGAAGCAGAAATGCGCGATGGTCTGGTGCTTTTGGTCGTCGCACTGGTGGTTCTGCCTTTGGCTCCGGACCGTTTCATCGGCCCCTACGGCGCGATCAATCTGCGCACCATTTGTACCCTGACCGTGATGCTGATGGCGGTCGGGGCCTTGGGTCATATAGCCGTGCGTAACCTGGGCACCCATTACGGCTACGCGGTCAGTGCCATCGCCTCCGGATTTGCTTCCAGCACCGTGACCATCGCCTCCATGGGACACCTGGTCACCAAGGAGCCGCAAAACATCAAAGTCCTGGCGGCGGCCGCGATACTGTCCAATCTGGCCACTGTCGTTCAGGTTGGCTTGATCCTGGCGGCGGTCGACACCGCTCTGCTACGTCACATGTGGGCGCCGCTGTTAGGCGGTTTCGCCGCCACAGCGTTGTACGGCGTGTGCCTGATGTTTCCCAGGCCTGACGCCCGCGCCAACCAACCGATCAAGGTTGGAGGTGCGTTTAACCTCAAGCTGGCCTTGGTCGTGACGTTGGCCCTGACGGGCATCACCTTGTTGTCGTCGGTCATGCTCAACCTCTTTGGTGAGGTGGGTGTGATGTTGACGGCCACGTTTACCGGTTTCGCTGACGCACACGCTTCAACGGCATCAATCGCCGCGTTGGCCGAATCCGGCCAGTTGCCGCTTGAGGCCATTGCTGGCCCTGCGCTGATCGCTGTCAGTAGCAACTCGGTGAGCAAGTGTGTGGTGGCGTGGGTCAGTGGCGGCCGACGGTTCGCCGCGTATGTGATTCCCGGCCAGGCAGGGTTGACGCTGGCGATGTGGGCGGGTGTCTGGCTGCAATGACAACGCCTCGCGTCGTAAGCGGGGCGATTCACTGCTCCATTAAAAATCCCTCAATCTCCTCAACGGTACTGCGCGCCGTACGGGTGACACCGATCAGTGTCGCGGATGCGGCGCCTGTCCAGTCTCCGTAACCCACCAACCACAAGCGCGGCTCCTGGATCGAACGCGTGCCTTCGACGGCCACACGCCCGTCGGCGGTACAGACGCCCAGTGACTCCAGATAGCCGAGGGCAGGGCGGAAACCGGTGCACCAGATCACCGCATCGACCGGTGTTTGCGAGCCATCAGCCCACGTCACGCCGGTTTCGGTGAAGCCCAGGAAAGGTCGAACCGCGTGCAGTACGCCGCGCTCCCGGGCTTCGACGACTGGCGGCACCATCACAATGTCACCCAAGCCACCCACCGGTTGCTCCACGACGATGCCCGCGAGTTGGGCTTTCCAGCGTTCTGTGGCGCGCTCGAACAGCACCCGTCCATCGACGTCATCAGCCAGAAATTGCGGGGGCTGCTGGGTGATCCATATGGTGTCGGCCACCAGGGACACTTCCGCGAGGATCTGTGCGCCGGAGTTGCCACCACCCACCACCAGAACTTTTTTTCCGGCAAATGGCTTGGCGTCAACGTAGTGAGCCGAATGCAGTTGTTGGCCGGTAAAGGTCTCACTGCCGGGGTAATGTGGCACGTAGGGATGACGCCAGGTGCCCGTTGCGCTGACGACCGCGCGCGCCAGCCAACTGCGGCCCTGGGCCTTTACGTGGAGGCGATCGGCCCAGCGCTCAACGGCGTTTACCCAAAAGGGGCGTTCGGTAGGGAATTGGTAGCGTTGCTCATACTGGCGCAGATAATCCAGTACGTGGTCGCGGCTCGGATAACCGTCCGTGACCGGCGGCATCATCCAGCCAGCGATGGAACTCCAGGTCGAGGGTGAAAACAGTCGTAACGAGTCCCAGCCATGCCGCCAGGCGCCGCCCGGCGCGTCTTCAGCGTCGATGATGACAAAGGAACGTCCGGTTCGGCGCAGAAAGTAAGCGACGGCAAGTGCGGACTGGCCTCCGCCGATAATCGCGACATCCACTTCAGGGCGGTTGGCAAGCATGTGCAATCCTCAAGTCGGCGAGAGTCTGGCTACGTTAACCCATCCGAATCGCGGTGTTGTTGACGTTTCTCAAGGGATGCGCACATCGGAGACAAAAACGAGGCCGATGGTCGTAAGTAGGAGGTGTGACTCCTGCGGGGGAGACAACTGAGCGGAAAATCCAGAATGATTGAAGTGCGCAACTTCTTGCGCACTCAAATGTGGATAACCGTGTGGACACATCTCTACAGCCCACGTAATCCGTTCTGTACAGACGAGTGCGCAAGAAGTTGCGCAGTACTGCGCAAGAAGTTGCGCACTTCAGACCTCAAATCCGCACGAAAAACAGTCAAAAACCCGATCAGGTGCAGCTTAACCCCCGGCTCCCGGGCACTTAACAAAACCTGGCACGCTCTTTGATGGCAGTCAGCCACCCACCGGGCGATTTAGCCTCCGGGCATTCTTAATTTTCAGCAAGGAGCACACACCCATGGCAACACCAGCGTACATGTCGGTTACCGGCGAAAAACAAGGCCTGATCACTGCCGGCGCCTTCACTGCCGACTCCGTTGGCAACACCTATCAAGAAGGCCACGAAGACCAGGTCATGGTTCAGGCGTTCAGCCACGACGTGATCATCCCGCGTGACCCGCAATCCGGTCAGCCAACCGGTCAGCGCGTTCACAAGCCAGTTGTGATCACCAAGGTCTACGACAAGG
>NZ_CAXAON010000035.1:0-55512 GCF_963970495.1 Pseudomonas sp. EA_65y_Pfl2_P78
CGGGAAGCGGTCTTGATCTACAACCAAGAGCGCCCGCACCTGTCCTTAAAATACAAAACGCCCGATGCAGTGCATCGGGCGTTAGGGTGAGATAGGTGTAAACCTATTTCAGGACTAGACATCAGGCTGAATAAAATTCCCCTGTGGGAGCGGGCTTGCTCGCTCCCACATTGGGTTTTGTGTTCAGCTCACGATTTCCATTACTGGCTGTTGGCTGGAACCGAACGTCAGGTACTCAACCAACTCCGCCAACGGCAGCGGCCGGCTGATCAGATAACCCTGCACCTGATCGCAAGCAAAGCCGCGCAGCAACTCCAGCTGTTCCGGAGTTTCCACCCCTTCGGCCACCACTTCCAGATGCAGGTTGTGCGCGAGGTTGATCATTGCGTGCACCAGTTTGCGGTTCTCTTCGCGCTGCTCCATGCCGCCGACAAAACTTTTATCGATCTTCAGCAAGGTGATCGGCAGGCTGTTGAGGTGCACAAACGACGAAAAACCGGTGCCGAAATCATCCAGCGAGAAGCGCACGCCGAGGCGACCGAGGGCGTCCATGGTCTGTTTGACCAGATCGCTGCGGCGCATGACGGCCGTTTCGGTGAGTTCGAATTCCAGCCACTGCGCCTCGACACCACGTTCGGCGATCAAACGGCTGAGGGTCGGCAGCAACTGACTGTCCTGAAACTGCCGGAACGACAGATTGATCGCCATGTGCAGCGCTGGCAGTCCGCGCTCGCGCAGCGCCTGCATGTCCCGCAGCGCCCGGGAAATCACCCAGTAACCGAGCGGCACGATCAGACCGCTCTGCTCAGCCAGCGGCACGAATTCGCTGGGCGGCAACAGACCACGCTCGCCATGACGCCAGCGCACCAGAGCTTCGAGGCCGACGATCTGCCCGTCTGCAAGATTCAAACGTGGCTGGTAATGCAGCTCCAGTTCATCGCGGCGCAAAGCCCGGCGCAACTCGCTTTCCAGGTCAGCCATGCTTCGCGCGTTGCGGTTGATGCGCTCGTTGAAGATATGAAAGGTGCAGCCCTGGGTACTCTTGGCTTGCTGCATGGCGATGTGCGCGTGCCACATCAGCGGATCGGCGCCGCCCTGGGCGCGGGCATGTGCAATACCAAGGCTGGAGCCGATCAGCAGGCTTTCGCCATCGACCCAATACGGTTCGGCCAAGGCTTCGGTGATCCGTTCGGCCATCCACTCGGCGCGTTGCGGGGCCCGGCGGGTGTCGATCAATAAGGCAAATTCGTCGCTGCCCAACCGCGCCAACTGATCGCCGGCCTCCAGCTGATTCTTCAGCCGCGACACCACTTGCAGGATCAAGCGGTCGCCGGCCTGATGGCCGAGGGCGTCGTTGGCGTGGCGGAAGTTGTCGAGATCGAGATGCCCGAGCGCCAGACCACGGCCGTCGTTTTCCGCGAGGCGCGCCGCGAGCAAGGTCTGAAAACCCTGACGATTGGCGATACCGGTCAGCGGATCCTGTTCGGCGAGGCGTTGCAGGGTGTTTTCCAGCAGGCCGCGTTCGCGCACATGGCGCAGGCAACGACGCAGCATGCCGGCGTCAAGGGCATCGAACACCAGCCAGTCGCTGACGCCAACGGGCGCGGTGGCTGGCTCTTGGTCCAGCAACAATACCGTCGGCAGGCAGCAACGACCGGGGAGCGGTTGCAACGCGGGAACGGTCAACAGCACCGCGTGGCGGTTGTCTTCGAACAAACGGCGGACCGACTCCCAGCTCGGCGCGCTGATCAGCACCGCCGCGCTCCCCATCGGAGCCAGACACTCACGCAATAACGCTGTCCACGCTGGCTCTTCGGCCAGTAGCAGCAAACGCAAGGGTTCGACAGGCGTAGACAAGCTAGCTCCCTAGACTCTGCAATGATGTGGGCGGGGCATTATGCCGTTGCGCCGTTCAATGACCAAATGACAACGGTTATCAGAACGTTATTTTTTGTCACGAATGAGAACATTAGCCGCAAAATCTCCGCGCATCCTGCGTGAAAGTAACAAAACCGGCAAATTCGAATCGCGTGGTGCGTCACAAGTCGGACAGAGCAGCACAAATCGCTGAGCCTGTTAAAATGCCGGCCCATTTCGTCAACGACTCCCGAATTTTCGTATGTCCCGACTCAATCCCCGGCAGCAAGAAGCCGTGAACTACGTCGGCGGCCCTCTATTGGTGCTCGCCGGTGCTGGCTCCGGCAAGACCAGCGTGATCACGCGCAAAATTGCGCACCTGATCCAGAACTGCGGCATCCGCGCCCAGTACATCGTCGCCATGACCTTTACCAACAAGGCCGCGCGCGAGATGAAGGAACGGGTCGGCACCCTGCTGCGTGCCGGTGAAGGTCGCGGCCTGACGGTCTGCACCTTCCACAACCTGGGCCTGAATATCATCCGCAAGGAACATGCGCGGCTGGGCTACAAACCCGGTTTCTCGATTTTCGACGAGACCGACGTCAAAGCCCTGATGACCGACATCATGCAGAAGGAATACGCAGGCGACGACGGCGTCGACGAGATCAAGAACATGATCGGCGCCTGGAAAAACGACCTGATCCTGCCGCCCCAGGCGCTGGAGAACGCACGTAATCCCAAGGAGCAGACCGCCGCCATCGTCTACACCCACTATCAGCGCACGCTCAAGGCGTTCAACGCGGTGGACTTCGACGACCTGATTCTGCTGCCGGTGAAGCTCTTCGAAGAGCACGCCGACATTCTCGAAAAGTGGCAGAACAAGGTGCGTTACCTGCTGGTCGACGAATACCAGGACACCAACGCCAGCCAGTACCTGCTGGTGAAAATGCTCATCGGCAAGCGTAACCAGTTCACCGTGGTGGGCGACGACGACCAGTCGATCTACGCCTGGCGCGGTGCGCGCCCGGAAAACCTGATGCTGCTCAAGGACGACTATCCGTCCCTGAAAGTGGTGATGCTGGAGCAGAACTACCGCTCCACCAGCCGCATTCTGCGTTGCGCCAACGTGCTGATCTCGAACAACCCGCACGAATTCGAAAAACAACTGTGGAGTGAGATGGGCCACGGCGACGAGATCCGCGTAATCCGCTGCCGCAACGAGGACGCCGAGGCCGAGCGCGTGGCCATGGAAATCCTCAGCCTGCACTTGCGCACCGACCGGCCCTACAGCGATTTCGCGATCCTCTATCGCGGTAACTATCAGGCCAAACTGATCGAACTGAAGTTGCAGCACCATCAGGTGCCTTACCGCTTGAGCGGCGGCAACAGCTTCTTCGGCCGCCAGGAAGTGAAAGACCTGATGGCCTACTTCCGGCTGATCGTGAACCCGGATGACGACAACGCCTTCCTGAGGGTGATCAACGTGCCGCGCCGCGAAATCGGCTCGACCACCCTGGAAAAACTCGGCAACTACGCCACCGAACGCAAGATCTCGATGTACGCGGCCACCGACGAAATCGGTCTGGGCGAACATCTCGACAGCCGCTTCACCGATCGCCTGTCGCGTTTCAAGCGTTTCATGGACAAGGTGCGCGAGCAGTGCGCCGGCGAAGACCCGATCTCAGCCCTGCGCAGCATGGTCATGGACATCGACTACGAGAACTGGCTGCGCACCAACAGCTCCAGCGACAAGGCGGCCGACTACCGGATGGGCAACGTCTGGTTCCTGATCGAGGCGTTGAAAAACACCCTCGAGAAGGACGAAGAAGGCGAAATGACCGTCGAGGACGCCATCGGCAAACTGGTCCTGCGCGACATGCTCGAACGTCAGCAGGAAGAGGAGGATGGCGCCGAAGGCGTGCAGATGATGACGCTGCATGCGTCCAAGGGTCTGGAATTCCCTTACGTGTTCATCATGGGCATGGAAGAGGAAATCCTCCCGCACCGCTCCAGCATCGAAGCCGACACCATCGAAGAAGAACGCCGTCTGGCCTACGTGGGTATCACTCGTGCTCGTCAGACCCTGGCCTTCACCTTCGCCGCCAAGCGCAAGCAGTACGGCGAAATCATCGATTGTGCGCCCAGCCGCTTCCTCGATGAGCTGCCACCGGACGATCTGGCGTGGGAAGGCAACGACGACACACCGACCGAAGTCAAAGCCGTGCGGGGCAACAACGCATTGGCCGATATACGCGCGATGCTAAAGCGCTAGAATTGACCACTTTTTTTACTAGACCTTCGGCGCACAAAACGCCAAATGAGGACAGCTTCATGGAAGCATTGCACCAGAAAATCCGCGAACAAGGCATCGTGCTTTCCGACCAGGTCCTGAAGGTCGACGCCTTCCTGAACCACCAGATCGACCCGGCCCTGATGAAGCTGATTGGCGACGAGTTCGCCACGCTGTTCAAGGATTCGGGCATCACCAAAATCGTCACCATCGAAGCCTCGGGCATTGCCCCGGCGATCATGACCGGTCTGAACCTCGGCGTGCCGGTGATCTTCGCCCGCAAGCAACAGTCCCTGACCCTGACCGAAAACCTGCTGTCGGCGACCGTTTACTCGTTCACCAAAAAGACCGAAAGCACCGTGGCCATCTCCCCGCGTCACCTGACCAGCAGCGACCGCGTGCTGATCATCGACGACTTTTTGGCCAACGGTAAGGCGTCGCAAGCGCTGATCTCGATCATCAAGCAGGCAGGCGCCACCGTCGCCGGCCTGGGCATCGTCATCGAGAAGTCGTTCCAGGGCGGCCGTGCCGAGCTGGATTCGCAGGGCTATCGCGTTGAGTCGCTGGCTCGCGTTAAATCGCTGAAGGACGGCGTTGTAACCTTCATCGAATAAAGCCACACCGCCCCCTGTGGGAGCGGGCTTGCTCGCGAATGAGTAGTGTCAGTCGAGATCCTGGTTGACTGATTTACCGCTTTCGCGAGCAAGCCCGCTCCCACAGTTGGTTTTGCAGCAGGCCGTTAGTTCGCAGTGGCTTTGAGGCCCGTGAGCAGCAGGCGCTGGAACAGGTCATCCTTTAACCCTTCCGGATTCTTGAGCTGCATCCGCTCCAGGTGTTCAGGGAATGTTGAAGCGTCTGGCGCATCCAGCGCGGCCTTGCCCAGTTCCAGAATCTCAGTCAGCTTGAACTTGCTCTTCAACCAGTTCAGCGCCCGCAACAGATCCCGCTCGATCATCGTGAAATCACAGCCCAACGGATACTCCGGAAACAGGTTCGGGTGTCGCGCGGCAATCGCCTGCAAGCGTTGCGGCGTGTTATCGGCAAATCGTGGATCAATGCGGAAATCCTTCGGCAGTTTGCCGACTGTCTGCGCCTGTTCGATCAGCCCCGCCTGGAAGCGCGAATCGCTGATATTGAGCAACGCCTCGATCACCGCTGCGTCGGTCTTGCCGCGCAGATCGGCAATGCCGTACTCGGTGACGACGATATCGCGCAGATGCCGTGGAATCGTGCAGTGGCCGTATTCCCAGACGATGTTGGAGCTGACGTCGCCCCCGGATTCGCGCCAACTGCGCAGGATCAGAATCGAGCGTGCATCGTGCAACGCGTGGGCCTGGGCGACAAAATTGTATTGCCCGCCGACCCCGCTGAGCACCCGTCCGTCTTCGAGCTGATCCGACACGCCGGCGCCAAGCAGGGTCATGGTGAAGACGGTGTTGATAAACCGTGCATCAAGACGCTGCAAACGCTTGAGTTCTTCCTGCCCATACAACTCGTTGATGTAGCTGATGCGGGTCATGTTGAATTCGAGGCGCTTGCTCTGCGGCAACTCGCGCAGACGCTGGTAAAAACTGCGCGGGCCAAGGAAGAAGCCGCCGTGCACCGAGATGCCGTCAGGCTGCGCGGCCTCATCGAGGGTGCCGGCGTTGGCCTGCTCTTGCGTGTGGACATCGGGGTAGACCTTGCGCCGGATAATCCCCGCATCCGCTAGCACCAGCAAGCCGTTGACGAACATTTCGCTGCAACCGTAAAGGCCTTTGGCGAACGGTGCGGTGCCGCCCTCACGTTCGATCAATTGCGCCCACTGGCTGACATTCACGTCTGCCAGCAATGCCCGATATCCGGCGTTATCCGCCTGGCGTGCCAGCAACGCAGCCGTCAGTGCATCGCCCATAGAACCAATGCCTACCTGCAACGTACCGCCGTCACGCACCAGCGTACTGGCATGCAGGCCGATGAAATGATCCTGAAAGCCAACCGGCATGTTCGGCGTGGAAAACAACGTGGTGCTGTCCTTCTCGTCAATCAAAAAGTCGAAGGTATCGATATCAACCTCGGCATCGCCGGGCATGTACGGCAAATCGGTATGCACTTGGCCGACCAGCAAAATCGTCTCCCCCGCCGCGCGACGCTTGGCGATCATCGGCAACAGGTCGAGGGTGATGTCCGGGTTGCAACTCAGGCTCAAGCGGTCGGGATGCTCACTGCTGCTGGCGAGCAACTGCGCGACCAGGTTCAGGCCGGCGGCGTTGATGTCGCGGGCGGCGTGGCTGTAATTACTGCTGACGTAGTCCTGCTGGGCCGGGGGACTATTGAGCAGGCTGCCGGGCTGCATGAAAAACTGTTCGATGCGGATGTTGGCGGGCAGGCTGTCGCGGTGCAGGTCAGCGAGGAAATCGAATTCCGGGTAATCGCCGAAGACGCGGTCTACGAAGGGCTCGATGAAGCGTTTCTGCAAGCCATCGCCAAGGCTCGGCCGCCCCAGGCACAGGGCGGTGTAGATCGTCAGTTGCCGCTCGGGCAGCCCTTTGATTCGCCGGTATAGCGCGTTGACGAAATGATTGGGTTTGCCCAGCCCCAGCGGCAAACCCATTTGAATATGCGCCGGCAACCGCGTGAGCACGTCGTCCACTGCCTGTTCGATTGAACACAACTGCACCATCTGAAGCCTCCCGCCCTTTGCGTGAATAGAGGTAGACCGAGCTTGCCGCTACTTTGCTGCAATGAACAGCCCAGGGTCAGAATCGCGGGCACAAAAAAACCGTCCGAAGACGGTTTTTTTCATCAAAAGAGCGCCTTACTTCAGGCCGGACATCTTCTGGATAGCGCCCTTGAGCTCGTCATCCGTGCAGTCGGCGCAGGTGCCTTTCGGCGGCATCGAGTTAATGCCCGTGATGGCTTTGGCCAGGATGCCGTCGAGGCCGCCCTGGTGATCGGCGCGTTCTTTCCAGGCGGCGGTGTCACCGATTTTCGGTGCGCCCAGCAGACCTGTGCCATGGCAAGCGTTGCAATGTTTGGCAATCACTTCGTCCGGGGTTTTCGCCCCGCCGCCACCGCCGGCGGTCGCTGCCACTTCCATCCCTTTGCATTCCTGACCTTGTACACACACCTGGCCTACGGGCTCCAGGCGCTTGGCAATGTCGTCATTCGTCGCAGCTTGAGCGCTGACAGCCCAGAGGGCCAGTACGGTTGCTGGTGCAGCCAGCATTTTCATAATTAGGTTCACGCGTTCACCCTCAATGGTGGCTATTCACGCCTGCGGCCACGGTTCGCAGGCGGGCGCAAGTATAGCGGGTAGCCCGCCACACTGAAACAACCCCAAAGTTAAAGGGGTCTTGTTGCACATCGCTAAAACGGTTCGGGTGCCTTCGCCATAGTGGCCTGGCGCCTCTTTATTTAAAAATTCGCCGGCGTGGCTGCGCTGATTAGTCGCGCGGGCAAGTCGAACGGATTGCGGAAACGATGGGGCTTGGTACTTTCAAAATAGTAGCTGTCGCCAGCTTCGAGAATAAAAGTTTCGAGGCCCACCACCAGTTCCAGACGACCTTCCACCAGAATCCCGGTTTCCTCACCCTCGTGGGTGAGCATTTCTTCGCCGGTGTCGGCGCCCGGTGGGTAGATTTCGTTGAGGAATGCGATGGCCCGGCTCGGGTGTGCACGGCCGACCAGTTTCATGGTCACGGCGCCGTCGGAAATGTCGATCAGCTCGTTGGCCTTGTAGACGATCTGAGTCGGTTGTTCCTGCAGGATTTCTTCGGAGAAGAATTCGACCATCGACATGGGAATGCCGCCCAGAACCTTCCTCAGCGAACTGATCGAAGGGCTGACGCTGTTCTTTTCGATCATCGAAATGGTGCTGTTGGTGACGCCCGCGCGCTTGGCGAGTTCACGCTGGGAAAGCCCTTTGAGCTTGCGGATCGATTGCAGTCGTTCACCGACGTCCAAGGCTGGAGCCTCCTGATGTTGTAAGAATATTGAGCGTTATCATGGCGACAGCGTTCAGTATTTACAACACTTGGGCCCCGCAGCTGCCTCAACCCTCGGAATAGAGCCTTGGCACCCGACGCAGGTTGCAGAAGATCTGGTAAGGAATGGTGTCGGCCCACTTCGCGACGTCGCTGGCGAGGATGTTTTTGCCCCACAACTCGACAGTTGAACCCAGCCCGGCTTCCGGCACATCCGTCAGGTCGATGCACAGCATGTCCATCGATACCCGACCGAGTAGGCGACTGTGTTTGCCGGCCACCAGCACAGGTGTGCCGGTCGGTGCCTGACGCGGGTAGCCATCGGCGTAACCCATGGCGACCACGCCGATGCGCATCGGTTTATCCGTGACGAATTTGGCGCCGTAGCCAATGGGTTCGCCGACCGGCAATTCGCGTACGCAGATAACTTTTGATTCGAGAGTCATCACCGGTTGCAGGCGCTCGGCCACAGCGTTGGCTTCTTCGAACGGCGTGGCGCCGTAAAGCATGATGCCCGGGCGTACCCAGTCGCTGTGGATCTGCGGCCAACCGAGTACAGCGGGCGAATTGCGCAGGCTGACTTCGGCGGCAAGGCCCTGGCGCGCGGCCTCGAAGACCGCCATCTGATCAGCACTGGTCTGCGCGTGCAGTTCATCGGCACGGGCGAAGTGGCTCATCAGCACGATCTTCGCGACTTTGCCGCTGGCCAGCAGTCGCTGGTAGGCCGCCGGGTAATCCTTGGGATGCAGACCGACACGGTGCATGCCCGAGTCGAGCTTCAGCCACACGGTGATCGGTTTGCTCAACGCGGCCTGCTCGATCGCTTCGAGCTGCCACAGCGAATGCACCACGCACCAGAAATCATGCTCAACGATCAGCGCCAGCTCATCGGCCTCGAAAATCCCTTCAAGCAACAACACCGGGGCACGAATGCCGGCGGCGCGCAGTTCCAAAGCCTCTTCGATGCACGCGACGGCAAAACCGTCAGCCTCAGCTTCCAGCGCCTGGGCGCAACGAACCGCGCCGTGGCCGTAAGCATCTGCCTTGATCACCGCGAGCGCCTTGGCGCCGGTGACTTCGCGGGCAATTCGGTAGTTGTGACGCAGGGCTTGAAGGTCGATCAGGGCACGGGCAGGACGCATGGCGGCAGACTTCTAGGCGGTCATGGGAATAAAAACCGGCGCTGGCTGACGGCGTGAACCGCCAACAACACCGGGAGAGGGATCTTTGAAACGATTACGGCAACGCAGCGACGATGGATATCTCGACCAGGATGCTCGGCTTGGCCATCTTCGCCTCGACAGTGGCACGGGCCGGGGCGGCGCCTTTGGGCAACCACTGATCCCACACGGAGTTCATTGCGGCAAAGTGTGCTTCGATGTCGTTCAGGTAGATCGTCGCCGACAGCAGATGCCGTTTGTCGGTCCCGGCCAGATCCAGCAAGCGCTCGATGTTGGCGAGGACATCGCGGGTCTGTTGTTCAATCCCGGCATCGAAATCGTCGCCGACCTGCCCGGCCAAAAACACGGTGCCGTTGTGGCTGACGATCTGACTCATGCGCTCATTGGTGAGCTGGCGATGGATTGACATGCTGGGTCGACTCCTGGGATTTGTTGCCATAACGGGAAATATCGAGGCCTTCGGCACTGATCTGCGGCTTTTTCTTCGCCATCAGGTCGGCCAACAGACGACCGGAACCGCACGCCATGGTCCAGCCGAGCGTGCCGTGACCGGTGTTGAGGAACAGGTTCTTGAACGGCGTGGCGCCCACAATCGGCGTGCCGTCCGGCGTGGTCGGACGCAGGCCGGTCCAGAAACTCGCCTCGGCCAGATTGCCGCCCTGAGGATAAAGGTCGTTGACGATCATCTCCAGGGTTTCGCGTCGACGCGGGTTCAGCGACAGGTCAAAACCGGCAATCTCGGCCATGCCGCCGACGCGGATGCGGTTGTCGAAACGGGTGATTGCGACCTTGTAGGTCTCGTCGAGAATGGTCGAGGTCGGGGCCATCGCCGGGTTGGTGATCGGCACGGTCAGCGAGTAACCCTTGAGCGGGTAAACAGGCGCCTTGATGCCCAACGGCTTGAGCAACTGCGGCGAGTAGCTGCCGAGCGCCAGAACGTAGCGGTCGGCGGTTTCCAGCTTGCCGTCGATCCACACGCCGTTGATGCGATCACCGGCGTAGTCGAGCTTCTGGATGTCTTGGCCGAAACGGAATTCAACACCCAGCTTCACAGCCATTTCGGCGAGACGGGTGGTGAACATCTGGCAGTCGCCGGTCTGGTCGTTCGGCAGGCGCAGCGCGCCGGCGAGGATGTCGGTAACGCCAGCCAGCGCTGGCTCGACCCGGGCGATGCCGGCGCGATCCAGGACTTCGAACGGCACACCGGACTCTTTCAGCACGGCGATGTCTTTGGCGGCGCCGTCGAGTTGCGCCTGGGTGCGGAACAATTGGGTGGTGCCGAGGCTTCGGCCTTCGTAAGCGATGCCGGTTTCAGCGCGTAATTCGTCGAGGCAATCGCGGCTGTACTCGGACAGACGCACCATGCGCTCTTTGTTCACCGCGTATCGGCTGGCGGTGCAGTTGCGCAGCATTTGCGCCATCCACAGGTATTGGTCGATGTCGGCGGTGGCCTTGATCGCCAGCGGTGCGTGGCGTTGCAGCAGCCATTTGATGGCCTTGAGCGGCACACCCGGCGCGGCCCACGGCGAGGCATAACCCGGCGACACCTGGCCGGCGTTGGCGAAACTGGTCTCCATGGCCGCGGCGGGCTGCCGGTCGACCACCACCACTTCAAACCCGGCACGGGCCAGATAATAAGCACTGGCGGTACCGATGACGCCGCTACCCAAGACCATGACGCGCATTTTTGTATCCCTCATCGCGGCTGACCGCCGACGTGTTGTTAGAGCAATGATGAGCGCAGTGTAAAAAATAAATGCCAGTGCTTTTCACTATATAAGCGCCTATATTTGGCGACAATTCTCGGCAAAAACCCTTTTCACGGAGGCGCATCCCCTATGCGTACCAACACTCAGACCAAACGTGAGCTGGACAAGATCGACCGCAACATCTTGCGGATCCTGCAGGCGGATGGGCGGATTTCCTTTACCGAACTCGGGGAAAAAGTCGGCCTCTCCACCACGCCGTGCACCGAACGGGTACGACGTCTGGAGCGCGAAGGGATCATCATGAGCTACAACGCCCGGCTCAATCCTCAGCACTTGAAGGGTAGTCTTTTGGTCTTCGTCGAGATCAGCCTCGACTACAAATCCGGCGATACTTTCGAAGAGTTCCGACGTGCGGTGCTGAAATTGCCCCATGTGCTGGAATGTCATTTGGTATCAGGGGATTTCGATTATCTGGTGAAAGCGCGAATTTCCGAGATGGCCTCGTATCGCAAGTTGCTCGGCGACATCCTGCTCAAGCTGCCGCATGTGCGGGAGTCGAAGAGCTATATCGTGATGGAAGAGGTGAAGGAGAGTTTGAGCCTGCCGGTTCCGGACTGAATTTGACGGTGCCTGTACCGGCCTCTTCGCGAGCAAGCCCGCGCTGGAATGCACTCCAAATGTGCGGGCGGGCTTGCTCGACCAGGTCAACAGTGAACCCGTTAAACCAGGACCTGCCGATTCGCCGCCATGTACTCGAAGATTTGCTTTTCAGCGCGCGGATGAATCAACTCGACCGGCCCCCGTCCATTCGGGCATGGCAAGGTCTTCGTCGTCCCAAACAACCGACAAATCAGCGGCCGCTCGCCATACACCGTGCAGCCATTCGGCCCCAGGTGCACACAGTTCAGTTCTTCCATCGCCGCATCCTGCTCGGCGCGGGTCTTGCGCGGCAGCCGGGCCATCTCTTCGGGTGACGTGGTCACTGGCCCGCAGCAGTCATGGCAGCCCGGCACGCACTCGAACGTGGGGATCTGCTGACGCAGGGTGCGGATTTTCTGGCTGTTGCAACTCATCGAAACAGTGACCTACGGAGAATAGGCGGCAATTGTGCCGCAAAAGCCGTGATCCAGACAGCAACGGGCGACCCGTGTTGCCCGTCTTCGGGCGGGCGGCTTATGCTCCGTCAAATTTTCTCGACACTTAGCCGTTGGATGATGCCCATGAATGCCCGCGCCCGAAACCTCGCGAGCCAACCCCACGTTGCCTCCTACTATGCCGCCAGCAGCCTGCCGCAGCCCGATCACCCAAGACTGCAAGGCGAAGTGATTGCCGACGTGTGCGTGGTGGGCGGCGGGTTTTCCGGGCTGAACACGGCGCTGGAACTGGCCGAACGCGGTCTGCGCGTGGTGTTGCTGGAGGCGCACAGGATTGGCTGGGGCGCCAGTGGTCGTAACGGCGGGCAGTTGATTCGCGGGGTCGGCCACGGTCTCGATCAATTTGCCAATGTCATCGGCGCCGACGGCGTGCGGCAGATGAAGCTCATGGGCCTGGAAGCGGTGGAAATCGTCCGCCAGCGCGTCGAGCGTTTCCAGATCCAGTGCGACCTGACCTGGGGCTACTGCGACCTCGCCAACAAACCCGCCGACCTCGAAGGCTTTGCCCAAGACGCCGAAGAACTGCGCGGTCTGGGCTATCGCTACGAAACCCGTTTGCTGCAAGCCAATGAAATGCACACCGTGGTCGGTTCCAAACGCTACGTTGGCGGGCTGATCGACATGGGTTCCGGGCATCTTCACCCATTGAATCTGGCGTTGGGTGAAGCGGCAGCGGCGCAGCAACTGGGGGTGCAACTGTTCGAGCATTCGGCGGTGACCCGCATCGACTACGGCTCTGAAGTGAAGGTGCACACAGCGCAGGGTTCGGTACGCGCGAAAACGCTGGTGCTCGGTTGCAACGCCTACCTCAACAACCTCAACCCACAACTGAGCGGCAAAGTTTTGCCCGCCGGCAGCTACATCATCGCTACCGAGCCTTTGACTGAGGAGCAGGCGCACAACTTGCTGCCGCAGAACATGGCGGTCTGTGATCAGCGGGTAGCGCTGGATTACTACCGCCTCTCGGCCGATCGCCGTCTACTGTTCGGCGGCGCCTGCCATTACTCGGGGCGCGATCCGAAGGACATCACCGCCTACATGCAGCCGAAGATGCTCGACGTCTTTCCGCAACTGGCCGGGGTGAAGATCGATTATCAGTGGGGCGGGATGATCGGCATCGGTGCCAACCGTCTGCCGCAGATTGGCCGGCTCAATGACCAGCCGAATGTGTATTACGCCCAGGCCTATTCCGGCCACGGGGTGAATGCCACGCACCTGGCGGGCAAACTGCTGGCAGAGGCGATCAGCGGGCAGCACAGCGATGGCTTCGATCTGTTTGCCAAGGTGCCGCACATCACTTTCCCGGGCGGCAAGCATCTGCGTTCGCCGCTGCTGGCGCTGGGGATGTTGTGGCATCGGCTTAAAGAGCTGGTCTGATCTTTTTATAAGCCTTCGCGAGCAAGCCCGCTCCCACACCAGGACTGCAATTCCCTGTGGGAGCGGGCTTGCTCGCGAAGAGGTCCGCAAAAACAATACAGATTTCAGATTCGCCAGAACGGCTTCAACCCTTCCTCCTGCGCCTGCTCGCGGGTCAGCCCCACATCCTTGAGTTGCTCCGGCGTCAGGCCGAGCAACACCTTGCGCGTGTGCAGACGATGCCAGAACAGACCCCAGCGACTCAGGCCTGACGGCGCGTTGCGCATGGCCGCATTCCACGTACTGTCCTCCTGCCCAGCCACCAGTTCCTGACTGTGTAACGTCAGCCGCACATCGCTCAAGCCGTTCATTTTTGTCGCTCCTGTTTACTTGGGTCGCCAGAGATTCCATGATGCGCGGGCCGGCAAAAGCATTACAGATCCAAACAACCTGCATTAAATCCATACAGATTTGCTGTTTCTGCCACTGAATTGTCGATTTACGCCGCATCTGTACTGGTTTATCGAATCATCTGCATCGAGGCAGTGTCATGACGCTATATGTGAATCTCGCCGAACTGCTCGGCACGCGCATCGAACAAGGCTTCTACCGTCCGGGTGATCGCCTGCCGTCGGTACGCGCCTTGAGCGTAGAACATGGCGTGAGTCTCAGCACGGTGCAGCAGGCTTATCGCGTGCTCGAGGACAGTGGCCTGGCCACACCAAAACCCAAGTCCGGGTATTTCGTGCCGGTCGGTCGCGAGTTGCCGGAGCTGCCCGCCGTCGGGCGTCCGGCGCAGCGCCCGGTGGAGATCTCGCAGTGGGATCAGGTGCTGGAATTGATTCGCGCGGTGCCGCGCAAGGATGTGGTGCAACTCGGACGCGGGATGCCCGACGTCACAACGCCGACCATGAAACCGCTACTGCGCGGACTGGCGCAGATCAGTCGCCGCCAGGACATGCCCGGTCTGTATTACGACAACATCCACGGCACCCTCGAACTGCGTGAACAGATCGCTCGGCTGATGCTCGACTCGGGTTGCCAGTTGAACGCCAGCGACCTCGTCATCACGACCGGTTGTCACGAAGCGCTGTCCACCAGCATCCGCGCGATCTGTGAACCCGCAGACATCGTCGCGGTGGATTCGCCGAGCTTTCACGGCGCCATGCAGACCCTCAAAGGCCTGGGCATGAAAGCCCTGGAAATCCCCACCGACCCGCTCACCGGCATCAGCCTCCAAGCCCTGGAACTGGCGCTGGAGCAATGGCCGATCAAAGCCATCCAGATCACCCCAAACTGCAACAACCCGCTGGGCTACATCATGCCGGAGTCGCGCAAACGTGCGTTGTTGACGCTGGCGCAACGCTTTGACGTGGCGATCATCGAGGACGATGTATATGGCGAACTGGCCTATACCTACCCGCGTCCGCGCACCATCAAATCCTTCGACGAAGACGGCCGCGTACTGTTGTGCAGTTCATTTTCCAAGACACTGGCACCCGGGCTGCGTATTGGCTGGGTGGCGCCCGGTCGTTATCTGGAACGGGTGCTGCACATGAAATACATCAGCACTGGCTCCACCGCGACGCAACCACAGATTGCCATTGCCGAATTTCTCAAAGCAGGCCACTTCGAACCGCATTTGCGCAGGATGCGTGCACAATACCAGCGCAGTCGCGACGTAATGATTGACTGGGTCACGCGCTACTTTCCCGCAGGTACTCGCGCCAGTCGCCCGCAAGGCAGCTTCATTCTTTGGGTCGAATTGCCGGAAGGTTTTGACACGCTGAAACTCAATCGTGCCTTGCATGATCAGAACGTGCAGATTGCGGTCGGCAGCATTTTTTCCGCCTCGGGCAAGTACCGCAATTGCCTGCGAATGAACTACGCTGCCAAACCGACACCGCAGATCGAAGAGGCGGTTCGCAAGGTCGGCGCAGCGGCCACCAGGCTGCTCGCCGAGGACGGCAACTGACACACAGGCTGTGGCGAGGGACCTTGCGCCCACTGGGCCCTTTGGTTCTCCGTAAAAGCGCGAGCACGCCCCCTCACCACACCTGACGTTTCACTTCCCCCCACTTTTCAACCTGACAGCATGGCCTTACTGACGAAAACTCAGCCGGGTTTCAAATCGGGTCAGGTCGCTGACCCGGGTGGCTGCCGAGGTGACGTGCGCTTCCAGTTCCAGTTCGACTTCCAGGCTTCTGCCTTCAATACCCATTCCCGCGACCGCCGGTATCAGGCTGGCGCCAGGTTGCAGAGTGCGCGCATCCGCCGCGGGAGCCTGCCCGTCACTGATCCAGTCGACCGCTTTACCGTCCACCCGCACGGTCAGCACCCGCACGCTGAGCGTGCCCGCACCAAAGCGGTATTGCCCGGCATAAGCCGCTGGCGCGACCAGCGTCAGGCGCAACGGGCCTGGTTGTTCGCATTGGACGTTGGCCTGAGCACGACGCAATCCGAAACTCAATGGATCACCCGGCGGTGACTGCGCCAGCAATTGCCCGCGTGTCGTGCGGCCAAAATCGACGACGGCCGGGCCCAGTCTGACGCTGCAGTCGGGCCGGGCCTGCGCCCAGCCCATGTGCGTCAACAGGCACAGCCATACAACGCCTGCCACCCGATTTTTGATGCCGTGCATGGTGCTTTCCTTTTTCAGACAGTCCGGCAGAGGGCCTGCGCGGTTTCGTACAGCGCATAAGGGTCACGCGCCTCGCTCATGGCGAACTCCAGTCGACAGCGCTGACCGCCCGCAAGCCGCAGATACAGTTCGAGGTCAGGCTGTACGTCGGACAGGAAAATCTGTCCGGCACCCAGCACGCTGGTGATGTATTGCTCCTGTGCGTCGAACACGCCGAGCCCCTTGTCGACCAACACGTTATCCACCGTGCGCACCTCTAACAGCACCCGCCGAGCCGTGACCATGTCGAACGCCAGGCGCGGCACCGCGCCGCGTCCAGCCTCGACCTCCTGATAGGCGTTATGCACATCGACGTTGTGTCCCAGGCTGGCGGTGTCGATCTCCACCCGGCCCTTGCTGTAGGCCGGCAGGCTGGCTGCCACCGCATGGCCGGAACGGTCGGTCCAGACCGGGCCTCGCGGGGTGATCAGGCGCACCCCGGCGCTGTCGCCCGCCTTGAGCAATGCGAAGGTCTCGCGCAGCGGATAAGGCGACAGCGTCACGCCGGCGTCATGCACCAGCGCACCGCCGCGCAGGCCGACGTCATAGCTCTCGTCGCCGCTACCGCTGCGCGAGTAACCCGCATCCAGTTGACTGTATCGGGGCAACAGATTGACCCGCCCGTTGAAACCCGATTGGCCACTATCCGGCCGCTCCGCACCGAGGCTGTAGGCCAGGGTATCGCTGACTTGTTCGTTGAATCGCAGGCCGCTGCGCGTGCCGCCGACCGAGTCATTGCGCACGTAACCGCGCAACGTCCGCTGCGATCCCAGCGGCACACTCACGCTCAGATAAGCCGCCGTACCTCGGGCATCGTCCGCTACCCCGGCGATATCCCGCTCCAGGGTGAAAGAAACATTGGCCCGACGAATCATCTGCGACCAGGCAACGGCGACCCGTGAGGTCACCGTCCCGTCGAACATTGAGAACCGCGAGTAACTCCCAGAGAAACCACCCAGAGTCAGACTGCCCGCACTGAGGCTCGCACTCAGTTGATTGCGCACGCGCTGGAACGGCTGGTCATCGCGCGGATTCCACGCGGTGTCCGACAGCGTGCGGAAATCCCGGGTCTGCTGAGTCAGCGCCAGACTGGCCGATAGCCTTTCGCCTAACAAACCATTCGCCGCCCACTGTACCTGGGTGCCGGACAGTGCTTGATCCTGGGCCCGCGACATCACCTGCCGACCGCTCAGTACGAGGCGCTCACCGACCACGCCCTGCATCGCCCAGCCCAACGATTGATAGCCGTTGCCGAACATCGCACCGGCCGTGGCTTGCCAGCGCGGGCTCAGGCGCCAGTCCTTGCTGGCGGCAGCAAACGACGGTGCATCACGCTCGTCGCCGGCGTAACGCCGCACCTTTCCCGCGGCCAGTCCATAGCCCGCCACCCTGCCCGGCAACGTGCTAAGCAGTTGCGTCGCCGGGACAATAAAGCGCCGCTGCTGACCGTCCTCTTCGTGCACCGTGACCTCAAGATCCACGCTCTGACTGAGCAGCGGCAAACCCACCAGGGTGAAGGGGCCGCTGGGCACTAGGGTGGTATAGATCAGCGCACCGTTCTGGTTGACCTCGATTCTCGCGGCGGAGTAGGCAATGCCCTCGACTCTGGCACCGGCGCTGTCCTCGTCCAGTTCCATCAGTGCCATTTCGGGCTGCAACTGAAAACCGTTGAATGCCTCACCGGAAAACAGCGGCGAGACCATGTTCAATTGCCCCAATTGAAGGTTGGCCTGATAGCGTTCCGAGGTGTGTGAAGCGTAGGCATACAGGTGTTCGAGGCTGCCCTGTCCGGCGAATTCGCTGTAAGCCTGGCGGCTGCGAAAGGACCAGTCAGCCGTGTTCAAACCCAGTTCACTGTTGAGGCTGCGGTACTGGCTGGATTGCCCGGCGAACCGACTGCCGAGCAGCAAGGCATCGTAGTTGAACAGCCCCGCCGTACCGCCGTTGAAGAAACGCCGTTGCGCCGGATGATCGGGCAGCAGCGTATCGGTCGGCATCAGCAGATCGATGTGTTGCCGAGAAGGATCGGCTTGCACCACGGCTTGCGGAAACCGTCGGGCAAACAGTTCGCATCCCGAACCGGGCTCCGACTCGACGTGATCTGCCCTGATGCCGCCACGCTCCAGCAAAGGCGGCGCGAAACACAGATCACCTGCAGCATCGAACGTCACCCCCAACCGCCCCTTGGGCACACCATTGACCGCCAGCGTTACGGTTTGCGCACCCTCGCGAAAACGCGGTACCTGGCTGAAATACTCGGCCAGATGCGGATCCAGCCCGCGAGACCTGAGCACATCCTGATTGAACTGCACCGCGGCCGGCACTGCCCGGGTGTCACTTGAAACGGCATGACTGTGCATCGGCGGACAAACCCAAGTGATGACCAGCAAAACGCCAGCCCAGCGCCTCCCGTGCATCAGTCCGGCACCAACGGCGCGTCAACGTGCCCGATGGCAAATCCGTAAGTGGTCACCGGGAACAATCGCACTTGTGTCGGCCGACGGCCCGGGTCGACGGCACCGCTCAACGTCAGTTGCTCACCGGGCAACACGTACGTGCGCCCCAGATCGATCTCCTGCTCTCCCGGCAGCAAATTCACCGCGTGGCCAAGACGCACGACATACGGACTGGGGTTACGCACCTGGACCACGCTGCCCTGGCGCGTCCAGACCAGATGTTTCCAGGGTTCGCGGTCGACCGGTAATTTGGCCGGACGCAGGATGACGGGAATGTTCTGCCGCACGCTCAGGCTTACCTGGGCTTTGCCGGTCGAGTCTTGCGGCGCGATGCCCTCGAACACCACACGCTTGAGGCGCTCGGTTTGCAGCGGTTCGGCGCTGCGCAGGATGAACCGCACACGCTGCGTGGTCCCGGGTTCGACGCGCGCCACCGGCGGCGTCAGTAATAACAGTGACTCAGTGTCTTGCGGCACGTCTTCGATGGAAGTGTGCAGCAGCGCCGGATGTGACTCGCTGTTGAGCACATTGATCCCTGCTTCACCGACGCCTTCATCGAGCACGACGACGGGCGTTTCGGGAACCATCCCCGCCGCCCGAACAGGATCGGGCCCCCACAAAGAAACCAGCAGCATGCTGGCGATGGTGTTGCGCACAAAGGCGTTCATGTAAGGCTCCACAGGCAAGCGCGCAGACGCCATCAGCGCCGGACAACGAGCCAGCCGATTGTGTTGATTGGAAATGACAAGCCTGGACGCCACCCAAACCCGTCGAGGGGTTCTGCGGCTCATGCGGCACTGCCCGACCACGGTTCGCGGCAGTGCCTTGTCCTCAGAGGTAGAGCAGTTCGAACGTCGCCGAACCGTTGAGTGAAATGTCAGAGGTAATCGGCAAACTCGACGTCGGGCCTATGACGGGCACCAGCGTTATGGGGAAGGTATGCACCATTCCGGGCAGAGGGCCTGCGGCCGTACTGCGCCCCCAGGAATAACGCAGGTTGCCCTCATAGTTTTTACCCAGGAGCGTGGCAGTATCCGGCTCGCTCCAATTGGCGCTGGTACCTTGCTTGTACATCACACTCGACAACTCGCCATCGACAGAGGGTTTGCCGAATCGCAAGCCATAGCCGCCGATCTTGTTGCCGCCCACCTCACCGATTCCGAAGATGTACATTTTCCAATCGGTGCCATCGACAACGATGCCCGGCCGTTGAGTATGGGCCTGGTTGTCATGCACCTTGATGGCCATCGGCGCGGACGCCGAGCAACTGACGCTCAAGGTGATATTGCGGTTGGTCAGTTCGGTCTGATAATCGCGGTTCAGCGATGCGGCAGAGATGTTGCCCAGGTCTACCAAGTTGCCGCCGGAAAAAGCGGGGGTGCAGGAGGTCGGGATGATCGTCCCGGTAATGGTCAGATCTGTTGAGTCAGCCATGACCAGCGCTGGACAGAGCGCGCTTGCAACAGCCATTGCACGAAAGGTATTACGCATGAAAATTCTCACTCCATAAGAATCGAAAGATGACATTCATCTGCGCTTTTTCTGAGTAAAAACAGGAAAGATCCTGCATCAGAATCAGCGCCGTCATTATTCCGATTGCTGTATAGGAGTGATGTAAGGCGAAGTAACAATCGACACCGGAAAATTCGCTACAAGACGTAGCTGATGTGAGCCGGAAAATTCCTCAATCTGTTGAAGAACTTCCCTCCTGCCGACAGTCATAGACTACAAGCCGCTCTAGTCGGCGCGTCGGCTCCGCCGAATAACCCGTCACGCCCGCCGTGCCATACTCCAGGCCCGCCCACATTCGGAAACATCTGACTTGAGTTCCAGACACGCCCTTACGCTTGCACTGCTGGTCGTCCTGCCGCTGAGCGGGTGCACCACGCTCGATGTTCCCCGGACGCCAAGCCAGGCCCTGCCGGCGAAGGAGTCTGCGTTCGGTCGTTCAATTCAGGCGCAGGCAGCGCCCCATCAGGGACAGTCCGGTTTCCGCCTGTTGTCCAACAGCACCGAAGCGTTCACCGCACGCGCCGAACTGATCCGCCACGCGCAAACCAGTCTCGACTTGCAGTACTACATCGTCCACGACGGCATCAGCACGCGGATGCTGGTTGAGGAACTGCTCAAGGCTGCCGACCGTGGCGTGCGCGTACGAATCCTGCTTGACGACACCACCAGCGACGGCCTGGACCAGATCATCGCCACGCTGGCGGCGCATCCGCAGATCCAGATTCGCTTGTTCAACCCGCTGAATCTGGGGCGCAGCACGGGCGTGACCCGGGCGGCCGGGCGCCTGTTCAATCTGTCGCTGCAACACCGGCGAATGCACAACAAGCTGTGGCTGGCGGACAACAGCGCGGCCATCGTGGGTGGGCGCAATCTGGGCGACGAGTATTTCGATGCCGAGCCAAACCTGAATTTCACCGACATCGACATGCTCAGCATGGGGCCCGTGGCCGAGCAACTCGGGCACAGCTTCGATCAGTACTGGAACAGCGCGCTGAGCAAACCGATCGAAGCATTTCTAACCAGCAAACCCTCAGCCAAGGATCTGCAGAACACCCGCACACGCCTGGAAGAATCGCTGGAGGACACCCGCAAGCAGAATCACGCGCTGTATCAGCAGTTGATGAAGTTCAAGACCGAACCACGCATGGACATCTGGCGCACAGAGCTGATCTGGGCCTGGAACCAGGCGCTGTGGGATGCGCCGAGCAAGGTGCTGGCCAAAGCTGAGCCTGATCCACAATTGTTGCTGACCACGCAACTGGCGCCGGAGCTGAAGGGCGTCAGCAAAGAACTGATCATGGTTTCGGCGTACTTCGTACCCGGCCAGCCGGGGCTGGTGTACCTGACCGGACGCGCCGACGCGGGCGTTTCAGTGACCCTGCTGACCAATTCGCTGGAAGCCACCGATGTGCCGGCCGTGCACGGCGGCTATGCCCCCTATCGCAAAGCGCTGCTGGAGCATGGCGTGAAACTGTTCGAGCTGCGTCGCCAGCCCGGTGATGGCGGCGGCAGCGGCCCGCATATTTTTTACAGCAAATCGTTTCGCGGCTCGGACTCCAGCCTGCACAGCAAAGCGATGATCTTCGACCGACAGAAGTCGTTCATCGGCTCATTCAACTTCGACCCGCGCTCAGTGCTTTGGAACACCGAAGTCGGGGTGTTGGTGGACAGCCCCGAACTCGCCGGGCATGTGCGCGAACTGGCCCTGCAAGGCATGGCACCGGCACTGAGTTACGAGGCAACGCTTGAGAACGGGCAGATTGTCTGGGTGACCGAGGACAACGGCCAGATGCACACCCTGACCAAAGAACCGGGGAGTTGGTGGCGACGGTTCAATGCGTGGTTCAGCACCACCGTCGGTCTTGAGCGAATGCTGTAGCCCGGCCAGAGGTATTCCCCCGCACGCATTCAGGCAGGCTCGGCCACCGCGCCAAACGCGCCTTGGCGCGACACCAGAATCACCAGGCCAAACGCCCCTGCCGCCATCAACAACGGCAGCGCATGACCACTGATCCACTGACTGCCCGCCCCCGCCGCCAATGGCCCGACCAGGCAGCCAACGCCCCACAGTTGCGCGATGTGCGCATTGGCACGCACCAGCGCATCGTCGCGATAACGTTCACCGATGAGGATCAGCGACAGCGTGAACAGTCCGCCAGCACTGGCGCCGAACAGCACCCACAACGGCCAGATCAGCAGCGTATCGATCAGCAACGGAATTGCCAGGCTCGACAGCAGCAACACCACGGCGCACCCGGTAAACAGCGTCCTGCGGGATAAACGGTCGGCCAACGCACCAATCGGCAATTGCAGTAACGCATCGCCAACCACCACAGTACTGACCATCGCCAGGGCGATTTCTGCGGTGAAGCCTTGGCGCAGACAGTAAACAGGCAGCAGTGTCAGGATCATCGCCTCGAACGCCGCAAACAACGACACCGCCCAGGCAATCGCCGGCAGCTCACGGGCGAAGCGCCACAGGTCACTGAACGTCACGCTGCTTGCTTCACTGCTCGGCGCACCACTGCGGCCCAGCAACAGCAAGGGCGAAATCGTCAGTAACGCCACACCGACCCAGAAACCGTAATCGTGATCGGTGCCGAGCGCTCCCAGCAGCAAAGGGCCAGACAATTGGCTCAGCGCATAGCTGCTGCCATACAGCGCCACCAGCCGTCCGCGCCATTGCTCGACCACCAGTTGGTTGATCCAGCTCTCGCCGAGGATGAAAACGATGGTCAGGATCACGCCGATCATCAGCCGCAACACCAGCCAGATCGGATAGCTGGGCAACAACGCCAGCAAACCGATCGACAGCGCCCCGGCCCACAGACACAGGCGCATGAGATTGGCCGTACCGAAGCGCGCCGCCAGATGACTGGAGATCTTCGCCCCCAACAGCACGCCAATCGCCGGCATCGCCGCCATCACGCCGATGGCGAAGGCGCCATAACCCCACCCCTCCAGACGCAACGACACCAGCGGCATGCTGACCCCCAAGGCCAGACCGACACTCAAGACAGACGCCAACACGGCGAAATACGTCGCCCAACGCATGTTCCACGCTCCTGTGGATATTCTTGTTTTCACCACAAAACCAATGTGGGAGCGGGCTTGCTCGCGAAGACGGTTTCACATTCAGCAGATGTGCTGAGTGATACACCGCTTTCGCGAGCAAGCCCGCTCCCACAGGGATCCGCGCTTCGTCAGAGAGCCCAGGACAACCGGGCTCCCTCAAGGCTTTACAGCTTGATCCAGGTCGATTTCAGCTCGGTGTACTTGTCGAACGCGTGCAGCGATTTGTCGCGGCCGTTGCCCGACTGCTTGAAGCCACCGAACGGTGCGGTCATGTCGCCGCCGTCGTACTGATTGACCCACACGCTACCGGCACGCAACGCCTTGGCGGTCAGGTGCGCCTTGGAGATGTCCTGCGTCCACACCGCAGCAGCCAGGCCGTACGGCGTGTCGTTGGCAATCTGGATCGCCTCTTCAGCGGTATCGAAAGCGATGACCGACAGCACCGGGCCAAAGATCTCTTCCTGAGCGATCTTCATTGCATTGCTCACACCGTCGAAAATCGTTGGCTCAACGTAGGTGCCACCGGTTTCCTGGAGGATGCGCTTGCCGCCCGCGACCAGTTTGGCGCCATCGGTATGGCCGGACTCGATGTACGACAGCACAGTATTCATCTGCTGGGTATCCACCAGCGCGCCGACGTTCGTCGAAGGATCCAGCGGGTTGCCCGGCTTCCAGGCTTTGAGCGCCTCAATCACCATCGGCAGGAATTTGTCCTTGATCGAACGCTCGACCAACAGACGCGAACCGGCGGTGCAGACTTCGCCCTGGTTGAAGGCAATCGCGCTGGCGGCGGATTCGGCGGCGGCTTGCAGATCCGGGGCATCGGCGAAGACAATGTTCGGGCTCTTGCCACCGGCCTCCAGCCAAACACGCTTCATGTTCGATTCGCCGGAATAGATCATCAGTTGCTTGGCGATCTTGGTCGACCCGGTGAACACCAGCGTATCGACGTCGTTGTGCAGAGCCAGCGCCTTGCCAACGGTGTGGCCGTAGCCCGGTAGTACGTTGAGCACGCCTTTCGGGATACCGGCTTCAACAGCCAATGCCGCGATACGGATGGCGGTCAGCGGGGATTTTTCCGACGGCTTGAGGATCACCGAGTTACCCGTCGACAGCGCCGGGCCGAGCTTCCAGCAAGCCATCATCAGCGGGAAGTTCCACGGCACGATGGCGCCGACAACGCCCACCGGCTCGCGGGTTACCAGACCCAGTTGATCGTGCGGGGTAGCCGCGACTTCGTCGTAAATCTTGTCGATCGCTTCACCGCTCCAGCTCAGCGCTTGCGCCGCGCCCGGAACGTCGATGTACAGCGAATCACTGATCGGCTTGCCCATATCGAGGGTTTCGAGCAGGGCCAGTTCTTCGGCGTGCTGTTTCAGCAGGCCGGCGAAGCGGATCATGGTGGCTTTACGCTTGGTCGGCGCCAGGCGCGACCAAACGCCGGAATTGAAAGTGGCGCGGGCGTTTTCCACCGCGCGCTGGGCATCGGCGGCGTCACAGCTGGCAATCTTGCCCAGCAGACGGCCATCGACCGGGCTGATGCACTCGAAGGTCTCGCCGGAGACGGCATCAGTGTATTCGCCATTAAGGTAAGCGCGGCCTTCGATCTTCAGGTCGCGAGCACGTTGTTCCCAGTCGGCACGAGTCAGGGTGGTCATTTAAGTGTCCTCCTCTTGTTCAATACGAACGCCGCACGATCATCGCCAGCGCCCTCAGGAATTCTGCCCGGCCAGCCTGCATTTCGGCCCAAGGCACCCGCCACCCTAAACCAGCGGCCGGGGTTGTTTCAATATATTTGACATAAGCGCGCTATACGGCCTTGCGGTGTTCAATTTAATAAACATAGACTTTGGCCCTTTCCAGCCATCGCGCCGTCATCACGGGAGAAAACAACAATGAACATCCAGAACGTCGTCGACATCAGCCTGACTACCGCCTCGGCCGAACGCTACCGGCCGGACCCGGCCAAAGTGCTCAAGGGCGATCCCGAGCAAGCGGTGTTCAATCAATACGACAGCCCTTGTGGGCAAATGAACGTCGGCGTGTGGGAAGGTGCGGAGGGCCAATGGACGGTAAATTACACCGAGCATGAATACTGCGAGATTTTGCAGGGCGTTTCCGTACTGCGTGACAGCGATGGCAATGCCAAGACGTTGCGCGTGGGTGATCGCTTTGTGATTCCGGCGGGGTTCCGTGGCACTTGGGAAGTGCTGGAGGCTTGCCGCAAGATCTATGTGATCTTTGAACAGAAAAAATAACTATATACCGCACAGCCTTACTGAATTGGTCGGACGATGCAGAGGCCCAAAACGGGCACCTCATCCATGCATAAGGAAATGCAATATGACCAATGATGAAGTCTTGCAACAGATTCGCCACTTGATCGGCAGCCGCTATGTGCCGAGCGTCGAGACCTACATCAGCGAGCTGACCGGCCGTGAAAATATCCGCAGCGGACTGGTGGGCACGACTGATCTGCACCCCGAACGCCTGAACATCCAGCAGGATTCAGCAGGCAACATCGAGTCGTTCAGCTTCTACTGAGTACGGCTCAGACGGGCGGCATGGGGAGTAAATCCCGGGTCGTTTCGGGGCAACAAAAAAGGCCCGTATCGTGAGATACGGGCCTTTTTTGTAAGTCGGGAAAAATCAATTACTTGATTTTGCCTTCCTTGTACATCACGTGCTTGCGAACAACCGGATCATATTTCTTGATCTCGATTTTGTCCGGGGTAGTACGCTTGTTCTTGTCGGTAGTGTAGAAGTGACCAGTACCGGCGCTCGAGATCAAACGAATCAATTCACGCATGATTAGCTCCCTTAAATCTTGCCATCGCGGCGAAGTTCGGCGAGCACGACAGTGATGCCACGCTTGTCGATGATACGCATGCCTTTGGCAGATACGCGCAGACGCACAAAACGTTTCTCTTCTTCAACCCAGAAGCGGTGATGCTGCAGGTTCGGCAGGAAACGACGACGGGTTTTGTTGTTTGCGTGGGAAATGTTATTCCCAGTCACCGGACCCTTACCGGTAACTTGACATACTCTCGACATGCCTCAGCCCTCTAAAACCACATGCCCAACCCGGCATGGGTTGGCCGCTTAATCTCTCAGTCATTTGGCGCCAGGCGCCGCGTTTCTTTAGAGGTCTTACCGGCTACACCTACAGTGAAGGAACCGGGCCCCTAGAAAAGAGCGCTGCTTTATACCAGAAAGACCGGGAAGCAACAACAATCGGTGTGCAATCAATCGGTAAAAAGGCGATTTTTCAGGCTGCGAACGCCTTGGATAAAGGCCGGCATTGATTTTTACCGCTCGTCGCAGAAAAACGCCTGCGCGGGCGTTTCGGACTTTTTACGAAGCCACGCAGTCTGAAAAACGGATAGCACTGTGCCCTGAAAATGCAAAATGGGGATAGTCATTTGTAATCCAGACCTCTAGGGTAGGCCTTTTCCAGACTGCACTTGCAGATGGGCCTTCGATCTGTAAAAGGAAACCGACCATGCGCCTCGCTGCCCTACCCCTGCTGCTCGCACCGCTCCTGCTGAGCCCCCTGGCCCAGGCCGCCGCGCTGAGCGTTTGTACCGAGGCCAGCCCTGAAGGGTTCGACGTGGTGCAGTACAACTCGCTGACCACCACCAACGCCTCGGCCGACGTGCTGATGAACCGCCTGGTGGACTTCGACACAGCCAGCGGCAAAGTCGTCCCGAGCCTGGCCGACAGCTGGGAAGTCAGCACCGATGGCCTGACTTATGTGTTCAAGCTACACCCGCAGGTGAAGTTTCATACAACCGATTACTTCAAGCCGACCCGCGAACTGACAGCAGAGGACGTCAAATTCAGCTTTGACCGCATGCTCGACCCTGCCAATCCGTGGCACAAAGTCGCCCAGAGCGGCTTCCCGCATGCGCAGTCGATGCAGTTGCCAGCGCTGATCAAGAAAATCGACGCACTGGATCCGCTGACCGTGCGCTTCACCCTCGATCACCCGGACTCGACCTTTCTGGCGACCCTGAGTATGGGTTTCGCCTCGATCTATTCCGCTGAATACGCTGACAAGCTGCTAAAGACCTACGCGACGGAAAAGCTCAACAGCCAACCGATCGGCACCGGCCCGTTCGTGTTCACACGTTTCCAGAAAGACGCCTCGATCCGCTACAAGGCCAACCCGGATTATTTCGCTGGCAAGCCATCGGTTGATCCACTGATTTTCGCCATTACCTCGGACGCCAACGTGCGCCTGCAAAAACTGCGGCGCAACGAGTGCCAGATCGCGTTGTCGCCGAAGCCATTGGACGTACAGGCAGCGCTGAAAGAGCCGACGCTGAAAGTCGAAAAGACTGACGCGTTCATGACTGCTTTCGTTGGCATCAACAGCCAGCATCCGCCGCTGGACAAGCCGCAAGTGCGTCAGGCAATCAATCTAGCCTTCGATAAGGCCCACTACATCAAAGCCGTGTTCGAAGACACCGCCGAAGCGGCTAACGGCCCTTACCCGCCGAACACCTGGAGCTATGCGAAAAACCTGCCGGGGTATCCGCACGACGTGGCGAAAGCCAAGGATCTGATGGCCAAGGCCGGCTTGAAGGACGGCTTCCAGACCACCATCTGGACGCGTCCGTCCGGCAGCCTGCTCAACCCCAACCCAAGCCTCGGCGCGCAGATGTTGCAATCGGACCTGGCGGAAATCGGCATTCAGGCGGAAATCCGCGTGATCGAATGGGGCGAATTGATTCGCCGCGCCAAGGCCGGCGAGCATGACTTGCTGTTCATGGGCTGGGCGGGCGACAACGGCGACCCGGACAACTTCCTCACGCCGCAGTTTTCCTGCGCGGCGGTCAAGTCTGGTACCAACTTCGCCCGCTACTGCAATGCCGATCTGGACAAGCTGATCAGCGCGGGCAAGACCACCAGCGAGCAAGGCGTGCGCAGCAAGCTTTATGAGCAGGCGCAGGCGCAGATCCAGCAGCAGGCGCTGTGGCTGCCGCTGGCGCACCCGACGGCCTTCGCGTTGACGCGCAAGGATGTCCAGGGCTACTCCGTCAGCCCGTTTGGACGGCAGGACTACTCCAGGGTTACGTTCAAGTAGCCTGACACAGCACACCCCCACTGTGGGAGCGTGCTTGCTCGCGAAGGCGCCGGATCAGCCAACACATTTATTGACTGATACACCCCCTTCGCGAGCAAGCCCGCACACAGGGGCTTGCATCGCCCCGCCAGATTTACATCCAGCCACTCTCCGCCATCGACAACGGCTCCCCGTCGCCGACGATGAAGTGATCCAGCACCCGCACATCAATCAGCTCCAATGCCTTTTGCAAGCGCTTGGTCAGCAGCCGATCCGCCTGACTGGGATCAGAGTTTCCTGACGGGTGGTTGTGGCACAGGATCACGGCCGCAGCATTGTTTGCTAGGGCCCGTTTCACCACTTCCCGGGGATGCACGCTGGTGTTGTCGATCGAGCCGCGAAACAGCGCCTCGAATGTCAGCACTTGATGTTTGGAGTCGAGAAACAGACAACCAAACACTTCGTGAGGCTCGTGGCGCAACATGGATTTGAGGTAATCACGAACGATTTGAGGGTTTTCCAGTGCCGGTTTCTGCCGTGATCGCTCGGCCAGATGACGCTTGCTCATTTCTTGAGCCGCTTGCAACTGAGCAAACTTCGCAGGCCCCAGGCCTAATTGTTTGCTGAATGCTTCCTGATCGGCCTCAAGCAGCAAACGCAGGCTGCCGAACCGAGTCAACAGTTGTCGTGCCAGATCCACCGCGCTTATTCCGGGCAATCCGGTCCGCAGAAAAATGGCCAACAACTCAGCGTCCGAAAGATTCGCCGCCCCATGCTCCAACAACCTTTCCCGCGGCCGTTCCGCCGCAGGCCAATCACGAATACTCATAGCGCTTCCTTGTCTGTGGGCGCCGCTGTTCCATAGCGGTCGCTGTGATATCGTAGCCCATCTTTTTTGCGGGCGAATTCACCCTGGGGAGGGGGTTTCGCCACGTATGTCACCCACGATATGAAAGGCAGACCTATGCAGCGGCTGTATCGGAAACGCATCGTTCTGGGCGTCGGCGGCGGTATTGCGGCCTACAAGAGCGCTGATCTGGTTCGTCGCCTGATCGACCAGGGCGCCGAAGTGCGCGTAGTCATGACCCACGGCGGCGCCGAGTTCATCACCCCGCTGACCATGCAAGCCTTGTCCGGGCACCCGGTTCATCTGGATTTGCTCGACCCGGCCGCCGAAGCGGCGATGGGCCACATCGAGCTGGCGAAATGGGCTGATCTGGTGTTGATCGCCCCGGCCACCGCCGACCTGATCGCGCGCCTGGCTCAAGGTATTGCCAATGATTTGCTGACCACGTTGGTGCTGGCCACCGACGCCGTCGTGGCTGTCGCTCCGGCAATGAATCAAGCGATGTGGCGCGACCCGGCGACCCAGGCCAACCTGCAACGGCTGGAGAGCCGTGGCCTGAAGACTTTCGGCCCGGCCTCCGGAAGCCAGGCCTGCGGCGATGTCGGCATGGGCCGCATGATGGAAGCCACCGATCTGGCCCAATGCGCCGCGGACTGCTTCCAGCGCCAGGCGCTGACCGGCAAACATGTGGTGATCACCGCCGGTCCGACTCAGGAAAACATCGACCCGGTGCGCTACATCACCAACCACAGCTCCGGAAAAATGGGCTTTGCCCTGGCCGAAGCGGCGGTGGAAGCCGGCGCCCGCGTCACGCTGATCAGCGGCCCGGTGCATCTGCCGACCCCGGATCGCGTCACGCGCATCGACGTGGTCAGCGCCCGCGACATGCTCGCCGCGTGCGAAGCCGCAATCCCTTGCGACGTGTTCATCGCCTCTGCAGCGGTGGCCGACTACCGTCCGGAAGTCGTCGCCCCGCAAAAACTCAAGAAAGATCCTACGAGCGGTGACGGCTTCGTCCTGCAAATGGTGCGTAACCCGGATATCCTCGCCACCATCGCGACCCGCCCCGATCGTCCGTTCAGTGTCGGCTTCGCCGCCGAAACCGAACACCTGCTCGACTACGCTGCACGCAAGCTGAAGGACAAGAACCTCGACCTGATCGTCGCCAACGACGTCGCCAACCCGAGCATCGGTTTCAACAGCGAAGAAAACGCCTGCAGCGTGATTGACCGTGAGCTGCACGCCACGGTTTTCGCCCAGACCAGCAAGAGCAAGATCGCTCGCCAACTGGTCACTTTTATCGCCGAACGTCTGAACCAGGTTTAATTTACATGCACGCTTTGCAAGCCAAGATTCTCGACCCACGCATCGGTACCGAATTCCCGCTGCCGCAATACGCCACCCCGGGCTCCGCCGGCCTCGACCTGCGCGCCATGCTGGAACAGGACATCGTGATCAAACCGGGTGAAACCGTGCTGATCCCTACCGGTCTGTCGGTTTACATCGGTGATCCCAATCTCGCCGCGCTGATCCTGCCGCGCTCGGGCATGGGCCATAAGCACGGCATCGTTCTCGGCAACCTGGTCGGGCTGATCGACTCCGATTACCAGGGCCCGCTGATGGTGTCCTGCTGGAACCGTGGCCAGACCGACTTCACCATGACCGTCGGCGAACGTCTGGCGCAACTGGTGCTGGTGCCGGTGGTGCAGGCGCATTTCGAAATGGTTGAAGAGTTCGTCGAAACCGAGCGCGGCACTGGCGGGTTTGGCCACACCGGCACCAAGTAACCAGCACTGATACGCCTCTGCAGGAGCTGCCGCAGGCGGCTCCTACAGGGGGAATTTGTGCATTTTCAACGACAGGTTTTAACAGCGTAAATCAAGGTTTTGCCGGCCGAAAGCCACGCCCGCCGAGGTGTCATGGCCCTTTCACACCACGAACTCTCTGTGAAAAACGCCGTCATACCCTTCAGTTTGAGCCTGCCGCCGAGTGAATCGTCGGTCTGTCCTGCCACTTTCGAGATGGAGCACTTCCGCAGATGAGCACCCCCGCCAAGCTTGCCCCGAAACTACCCGACAGCATCTTTCGCGCCTATGACATTCGCGGCACCGTACCGCAATTCCTCAATGCCGAAACCGCTTACTGGATCGGCCGCGCTATCGGTTCGCAGAGCCTGGCCCAAGGCGAGCCGAACGTTTGCGTCGGTCGCGATGGCCGCCTGTCCGGTCCGGAGCTGGTTGCAGAACTGATCCGCGGTATCGCCGAAAGCGGCTGCCACGTCAGTGATGTTGGCCTGGTGCCGACCCCCGCGCTTTACTATGCCGCCAACGTCCTGGCCGGCAAATCCGGGGTGATGCTCACCGGCAGCCACAACCCGTCGAACTACAACGGCTTCAAGATCGTGATCGCCGGCGACACCCTCGCCAACGAACAGATCCAGGCCTTGCACGAACGCCTCAAGACCAACAATCTGAGCAGCGGCCCGGGTAGCGTCACCGAGGTCGAAATCCTCGACCGTTACAACACCGAAATCGTCCAGGACATCAAACTGGCCCGCCGCATGAAGGTCGTGGTCGACTGCGGCAACGGCGCGGCCGGCGTGATCGCTCCGCAACTGATCGAAGCGCTGAACTGCGAAGTCATCCCGCTGTTCTGTGAAGTCGACGGCAATTTCCCCAACCATCACCCGGATCCGGGCAAGCCTGAGAACCTCGTCGACCTGATCGCCAAGGTCAAGGAAACCAACGCCGACATCGGTCTGGCCTTCGACGGCGACGGTGACCGTGTCGGCGTGGTGACCAACACCGGCAGCATCGTTTATCCCGATCGCTTGCTGATGCTGTTCGCCCGTGACGTGGTGGCACGCAACCCTGACGCGCAAATCATCTTCGACGTCAAATGCACCCGCCGCCTCGTACCGCTGATCAAGGAATACGGCGGTCGACCGCTCATGTGGAAGACCGGTCATTCATTGATCAAAAAGAAAATGAAACAATCCGGCGCTCTATTGGCCGGTGAGATGAGTGGACACATCTTCTTCAAGGAGCGCTGGTTCGGTTTCGATGACGGCATTTACAGCGCCGCACGGCTGCTGGAAATCCTCAGCAAGGAAAAATCCACCGCCGAAGAGCTGTTTGCGACCTTCCCGAACGATATTTCTACGCCTGAAATCAATATCCATGTGACCGAAGAGAGCAAATTCAGCATCATTGATGCTCTGCACGACGCACAGTGGGGCGCAGGCGCTGACCTGACCACCATCGACGGCGTGCGGGTCGATTACGCCAAAGGCTGGGGCCTGGTGCGCGCGTCCAACACCACACCGGTGCTGGTGCTGCGCTTCGAGGCCGATGACGAGGCTGAATTGCAGCGCATCAAAGATGTGTTCCACGCCCAACTGAAACGCGTTGCACCTGATCTCCAACTACCGTTCTGATCCACCCGGAGCCCTGAATGACCCTCGAACGCGAAGCCGCCGCCCACACCGCCCAGGTCCTGTCCGAAGCGCTGCCTTACATCCGACGTTATGTCGGCAAGACCCTGGTGATCAAATACGGCGGCAACGCGATGGAAAGCGAGGAGCTGAAAACCGGCTTTGCCCGCGACATCGTCTTGATGAAAGCCGTGGGCATCAACCCGGTGGTCGTGCACGGCGGCGGCCCGCAGATCGGTGATCTGCTCAAGCGCCTGTCGATCGAAAGCCATTTCGTCGATGGCATGCGCGTCACCGACGCCGCGACCATGGACGTGGTGGAAATGGTCCTCGGCGGCCAAGTCAACAAAAGCATCGTCAACCTGATCAACCGTCATGGCGGCAGCGCCATCGGCCTGACCGGTAAAGACGCCGGGCTGATTCGCGCGAAGAAGCTGACCGTCACCCGCCAGACCCCGGAGATGACCCAGCCGGAAATCATCGACATCGGTCAGGTGGGCGAAGTGGTCGGGATCAACACCGAACTGCTGAACCTGCTGGTCAAAGGCAACTTCATCCCGGTGATCGCACCAATCGGCGTGGGTGAAAACGGCGAGTCGTACAACATCAACGCAGATCTGGTGGCCGGCAAAGTCGCCGAAGCGCTGAAGGCCGAGAAACTGATGCTGTTGACCAACATCGCCGGCCTGATGGATAAGTCTGGCCAGGTATTGACCGGCCTGAGCACCCAACAGGTCGACGACCTGATCGCCGATGGCACCATCTACGGCGGCATGCTGCCGAAGATCCGCTGTGCACTGGAAGCGGTTCAGGGTGGCGTGGGCAGCTCGCTGATCATCGACGGTCGCGTACCGAACGCGATCCTGCTGGAAATCTTCACCGACACCGGTGTGGGTACGCTGATCAGCAATCGCAAGCGTCCGTAAGCAGTCGCGCAAACGAAAAGACCCCGCTCAGCCAGACTGAGCGGGGTCTTTTTTTGCCTGCTTTCAGCGATCAGACGCCGAACTGGGCGCGGTACGCTTCCACGGCTGGCAAATGCTGCTTGAGCTGCGGATCGTCAGCGAGGAACTCCAGCACCTGGTTCAACGAAACAATGCTGATCACCGGAATGCCGAAATCGCGCTCCACTTCCTGGATTGCCGACAACTCACCGTTGCCACGCTCCTGACGGTTCAGGGCGATCAGCACGCCGGCGGCCTTGGCGCCGTCCTGGGAAGCGATGATCTGCATCACTTCGCGGATCGCGGTGCCAGCGGTGATCACGTCGTCGATGATCAGCACGTCGCCCGTCAGCGGAGCGCCGACCAGACTGCCGCCTTCGCCGTGGGCCTTGGCTTCTTTGCGGTTGAAGCACCATGGCAGGTCACGGTCGTGATGCTCGGCCAGTGCGACAGCAGTGGTCGCCGCCAGCGGGATGCCTTTGTAGGCGGGGCCAAACAAAACGTCGAAGGAAATACCGCTTTCGGCAATGGCTGCGGCATAGAAGCGCCCTAGCTGGGCCAAGGCCGAGCCCGTGTTGAACAGGCCGGCGTTGAAGAAGTAAGGACTGGTGCGCCCGGACTTCAGGGTGAACTCACCGAAGCGCAAAACGCCGCGATCGATGGCAAAACGAATGAAATCGCGCTGATACGCTTGCATGAAAAAAACCCCAAATACCACGGATTTAGCTAATTAGCTTGACGCCGTGTATCATACACGCACGCGATTTTTGGGGCCATTTATGCGGATCATCAGTGTGAACGTCAATGGTATTCAGGCTGCAGTCGAGCGTGGTTTGCTCAGTTGGCTGCAAGCACAGAATGCCGACGTCATCTGCCTGCAGGACACCCGTGCCTCCGCCTTTGAACTGGATGACCCAGCCTTCCAACTGGATGGCTACTTCCTTTATGCCTGCGATGCTGAAGTCCCTGCCCAAGGTGGCGTGGCTTTGTATTCGCGGTTGCAACCGAAGGCTGTCATCAGCGGTCTCGGTTTCGAGACGGCCGACCGCTACGGGCGCTACCTGCAAGCAGATTTCGACAAAGTCAGTATTTCCACCTTGCTGCTTCCTTCGGGGATGAACGGCGATGAGGACTTGAACCAGAAGTTCAAGCTCATGGACGACTTCGGCAAGTACCTGGACAAACAGCGGCGCAAACGTCGCGAGTACATTTATTGTGGCTCGCTGTATGTTGCGCAGCAGAAGCTAGACATCAAGAACTGGCGCGACAGCCAGCAATCCCCGGGCTTCCTGGCGCCAGAGCGCGCCTGGATGGACGAGATTGTCGGCAACATGGGCTATGTCGATGCCCTGCGTGAAGTCAGCCGTGAAGGCGACCAGTACAGCTGGTGGCCGGACAACGAACAGGCCGAGATGCTCAATCTGGGCTGGCGCTTCGATTACCAGATCCTGACCCCAGGCCTACGGCGCTTTGTTCGCAGTGCACGCCTGCCGCGTCAGCCACGGTTCTCGCAGCATGCACCGCTGATCGTCGACTACGATTGGACGCTGACCATCTAAGCGTCGATTCACAGTTGAAAAAATGCCCGTATCGCAAGGTACGGGCATTTTTTATGTCTCGGATTCAAGCAGTCCGAACCTCAAATCACGGCAAAAAACGGCAAGACCAGGTACAGCTTGATCACGATGACATTGATGATGTCGATGAAGAACGCCCCCACCATGGGCACCACCAAAAACGCTATCTGCGAAGGTCCGTAGCGCTGCGTTACCGCCTGCATGTTGGCAATGGCCGTTGGCGTCGCACCGAGACCAAAACCGCAATGCCCTGACGCCAGCACGGCCGCATCGTAATTGCTGCCCATCATTCGGAACGTTACGAAAATCGCAAATAGCGCCATGACCAAGGCTTGTACCGCCAGGATGATGAAGATCGGCAACGCCAGCGCCGCCAGATCCCACAACTTGAGCGACATCAGGGCAATAGCCAAAAACAGCGACAGGCTGACATTGCCCAGGACCGAGACCTCACGCTCGAATACCTCATACAGGCCAAGCGCCGACAGCCCGTTGCGCAAAACCACCCCCACGAACAGGACACAAACAAATGTCGGCAACTCGAATGCGGTCCCTTGCAACCAGCCATTCAACAGATTGCCAGCCAACAGACTGACCGCGATCAGCGCGAGCGTTTCGATAAATGAAAACGGCGTAATCGAGCGCTCCTTGTTTGGCTGCTCAAAGCCTTTGGGCAGCCGAGGCGCGTCCTGACTTTTGCAACCGGGCACTTGCACACGCTTGATCAGCAGACGAGCAACCGGGCCTCCAATCAAACCACCCAGCACCAAGCCAAAAGTCGCAGCGGCAATCGCCAACTCCGAGGCGGAAGCCAGACCGTACTTCTCACTGAATACCGTTCCCCACGCGGCTCCAGTACCGTGACCGCCCGCCAGGGTGATGGAACCTGTCAGCAGGCCCATCAGCGGATCGAGTCCGAGCATTGTGGCCATTGCGATTCCCATGGCGTTCTGCACGACCAGAAGCCCGGCAACCGCGAGTAGAAATATCCCAACGACGCGACCGCCCCTCTTCAGGCTGGCGAAATCCGCACTCAGGCCAATGGTGGCAAAAAACGCCAGCATCAAGGGCGTTTGCAGCGAAGTGTCAAAGCGCACTTCAATATCAAGCGTGCGCATCAACAGAAGCGCCAAGGCAACTACCAGGCCACCGGCTACGGGTTCGGGAATATTGTAGTTGCGCAAAAAACCAACACGAGTAACAAGTCCGCACCCCAGCAGCAACACTAAAGAGGCGGCCACGAGCGTTCCATAAAAATCGAGCTGAATCATTGGGATTATTCTTGGTTATATATTCAGAGGCGAACTTTTTACCTGGGCACGCCTATTGAATCGGCTGATTGTCTCAACACTGATTGCTTTTGATTCAAGGACCTTCGATGGCTTGAATATATCGAAATATTTCTGACGAAGTATGACGTGCGGCAACTTTAACAATCGGCCAGTCTTATTGCCAAGTACATGAACGACACTAAACCAGTGCAGTTGTGACTAGAAGTGTAGAAACGATAGTTATATATAAATCCATACTACCGCTGATCGCAGACAGACTTTTCCTACACACCAGAGACGTTAATTCAGTTGCAAAAATACAAATGCCCTGACAAGTCAGGGCATTTGTTTTAACGCATTGCGAACGTCATCCGTCGCTCACACGAGGGGTGCGCATTGATCGTTATTTGATCAATCGCCAAGTGAACGGATAGCGGTACGGGAAGCCCTCATTGGCCTTCACGCCCCCAATGATCGTCAGTACCAGCGCACCAATGGCCAACAAACCAAACAGGAAGAAGCCGATCACCAGCAACATCAGCAACAGGCAGATCGCCGAGGCAATCGCGACGGTAATCTGGAAATTAAGCGCTTCCTTGCCTTGGGCATCGATGAACGGATCCGTCTCGCGCTTCATCTGCCACAAGATCAGCGGCCCAATCAGGCTCCCAAACGGAATCCAGAACCCCAGCAAGGCGGACAAGTGACAAAACATGGCCCATTGGCGAACCTCCTGGCTCGGTTTGGGCAGCAACTCTTGCTCGTCACTCATCGCGTTCTCCTTGCGGGTTCGAACCTGCTCAGTCGGCCAGTGCAGCCTTTTGCAGTTCGAAGATTTCGTTCATGCCTTTCTTGGCCAGTTCCAGCATGGCGTTCAGGTCTTCAGGCTGGAACGGCGCGCCTTCAGCAGTACCTTGCACCTCGATGAAGCCACCGGAGCTGGTCATCACTACATTGAGGTCCGTCTCGGCCGCGGAATCTTCAAGATAGTCAAGATCCAGCACTGGCTCGCCCTGATACATGCCCACAGACACAGCGCCGATCATCTGCTTGAGCGGGTCGCCGCCCTTCAGGCCGCCACGCTTCTTGATCACTTTCAGTGCATCGACCAGCGCAACCATGGCGCCCGTGATGGAAGCAGTGCGGGTGCCGCCGTCAGCCTGGATCACGTCGCAGTCGACGTACAGCGTCACGTCGCCCAGCTTGGACATGTCCAGCGCAGCGCGCAGGGAACGGCCGATCAAGCGCTGGATTTCCAGTGTGCGGCCGCCCTGCTTGCCACGGCTGGCTTCTCGCTGGTTACGCTCGCCAGTGGCACGCGGCAGCATGCCGTATTCGGCGGTCAACCAACCCTGGCCCTGACCTTTGAGAAAACGCGGCACACCGTTTTCAACACTCACGGTACAGATGACTTTGGTATCACCGAATTCGACCAGTACCGATCCCTCGGCGTGTTTGGTGTAGTTGCGGGTAATGCGGATCGAGCGGAGCTGATCGGCAGCGCGACCACTTGGACGTTTCATAGGAGATACCTGTACTGGGGACGGAAAACTGCCGAGCATTATAGAGCGGTGCACCGCCACTGGGCACGGGTTAAAAAATCGGGCCGACGATCGAAGGCCCTGAAACACGCATTACCGACGGGCTGCAGCCCTTTGTCACACCGTGTGTTTGGGCGCCTTCGCCGCACTGCGCTACAATCCTGCGCCTTTGCTGCCAGTCGGCTTAAATTCATTGATATCGCGCCTGCGGAGCTCACGTTCCGCGCCGATCTGCATTGCGAGGTCACCGCCATGGTGCACAGCATGACCGCCTTCGCCCGCGTCGAAAAAGCCGGCGTCCAGGGGACCCTGAGCTGGGAATTGCGCTCGGTCAACAGCCGCTATCTGGAACCGCACCTGCGTTTGCCTGAGTCCTTTCGCGACCTCGAAGGCGCCGTGCGTGAGGCGCTGCGCCAAGGCCTGTCGCGGGGCAAACTGGAATGCACCCTGCGCTTCACCGAAGAAAGCACCGGCAAACCGCTGCAAGTCGATCGCGAACGCGCCGCGCAACTGGTCGCCGCCGCCGAAACCGTGGCGGGCCTGATCAAGAACCCTGCCGCACTCAATCCTCTGGAAGTGCTGGCCTGGCCGGGCGTTTTGGTTGCTGACGCGACGGATCCGCAAGCCCTGAACGCCGATGCGCTGGCGCTGTTCAATCAAGGCTTGAAAGAGCTCAAGGCCGGCCGCGAGCGTGAAGGCGCGGAACTGGCGCGACTGATCAACGAGCGCCTGACGTCCATTGAAGAGGACGTCGTGACCCTGCGTGAACTCGTGCCGCAGATGCTTGCCACCCAGCGCCAGAAGGTCCTCGATCGCTTCACCGACATGAAAGCCGAGATGGATCCGCAGCGCCTCGAACAGGAAATGGTCATGCTCGCGCAAAAAAGCGACGTGGCCGAAGAACTGGATCGCCTGAGCACTCACATCATCGAAGTTCGCCGGGTCCTCAAGTCCGGCGGGGCGGCCGGGCGTCGCCTGGACTTCCTGATGCAGGAACTCAACCGCGAAGCCAACACACTGGGCTCCAAGGCCTTCGACCCGCGCAGCACCCAAGCCGCCGTCAACCTCAAGGTGTTGATCGAGCAGATGCGCGAACAAGTGCAGAATATTGAGTAAGGCTACCCCGACATGACCCACAGCACTGGCACCCTTTACATCATTTCCGCGCCCTCGGGTGCGGGCAAGAGCAGCCTGGTCAAGGCGTTGACCGATGCCAATCCGGAGATTCGCGTATCAATCTCCCACACCACTCGCGCCATGCGCCCGGGTGAAGTGAATGGCGTGAACTACCACTTCGTCGAACGCAACGAGTTCGTGAAGATGATCGAGCACGGTGATTTTCTCGAGCGCGCCGAAGTCTTCGGCAATCTCTACGGCACCTCGCAAAGTCACCTGCAACAGACACTGGATGAAGGCCACGACCTGATTCTGGAAATCGACTGGCAAGGCGCCGAGCAAGTGCGCAAGTTGATGCCGCAGGCACGTTCGATCTTCATTTTGCCGCCATCGCTGCAGGCCCTGCACCAGCGCTTGACCAATCGTGGTCAGGACAGCGACGAAATCATTGACGGCCGCATGCGCGAAGCCGTTAGCGAGATGAGCCACTACGTCGACTACGACTACCTGATCATCAACGACGATTTTGCCCATGCTCTGGACGATCTGAAGGCGATTTTCCGTGCCAATCAGTTGATCCAGAAGCGTCAGCAGCAGCGTAACGGTAAATTGCTGGCCGAATTGCTCGGCTAAACAGCACTTCCCAAAACCGCTGCAAGGGCTTTACATTGGCACTTGCAGCGCGTTGAAGGGCTTGGTCAAAAAATCAGCGCTTCCCTAATCGCTGGTGATTTTTTAAACTGTTCAGTCCGCTCGCCCAACCGGGCAGCGCGCATATTGCATTCGCTCCGAGGAATACCATGGCCCGCGTAACCGTTGAAGACTGCCTAGAACACGTGGAAAACCGCTTTGAGCTGGTCATGCTCTCTACCAAGCGTGCCCGTCAACTGGCCACCGGCGGCAAAGAGCCTCTGGTCCAGTGGGAAAACGACAAGCCTACCGTTGTAGCCCTGCGTGAAATCGCTGAAGGCCTGATGAGCTACGAGTTCATCGCCAACGCTGAAATCGTTGAAGACGAACCGCTGTTCGCAGCGTTCGAGGACGAGTCCAACGAGGCCGTCTAAGCCTATGCCTGGTCGACGTAGCACGGCGCGGGGTCACAGCTTACGGCAGGAGTCATCATGCCGAGCATAGACGCCCTCGCCGATCGCTTATCGACCTACCTCGGCAATGACCAGGTCAACCTGGTCCGCCGAGCGTATTTCTACGCCGAACAAGCCCATGACGGCCAGCGCCGTCGTAGCGGCGAGGCGTACGTCACGCATCCTCTTGCGGTGGCGAACATTCTTGCCGACATGCACATGGACCATCAGAGTTTGATGGCCGCGATGCTGCATGACGTGATCGAAGACACCGGTATCGCCAAAGAAGCGCTGCAAGCGCAGTTCGGTGAAACCGTGGCCGAACTGGTCGACGGGGTCAGCAAACTGACCCAGATGAATTTCGAGACCAAGGCCGAAGCCCAAGCGGAAAACTTCCAGAAAATGGCCATGGCCATGGCGCGCGACATTCGCGTGATCCTGGTCAAACTCGCCGACCGCCTGCACAACATGCGCACGCTGGAAGTGCTGTCCGGGGAAAAACGCCGCCGCATCGCCAAGGAAACCCTGGAAATCTACGCGCCCATCGCCAACCGGCTGGGCATGCATGCGATCCGCATCGAATTCGAAGACCTTGGTTTCAAAGCCATGCACCCGATGCGTTCCGCGCGGATCTACCAGGCGGTCAAACGCGCCCGGGGCAACCGCAAGGAAATCGTCAACAAGATCGAAGAGTCCCTTGGTCATTGCCTCGCTATCGATGGCATCCAGGGCGAAGTCAGCGGTCGCCAGAAACACCTCTACGGCATCTACAAGAAAATGCGCGGCAAGCGTCGGGCCTTCAACGAAATCATGGACGTCTATGCGTTCCGGATCATCGTCGACAAGGTCGATACCTGCTACCGCGTGCTAGGCGCTGTACATAATTTGTACAAACCGTTGCCGGGTCGTTTCAAGGATTACATCGCGATCCCCAAGGCCAATGGCTACCAGTCGCTGCACACCACGCTGTTCGGCATGCACGGCGTACCGATCGAGATTCAGATCCGTACCCGCGAAATGGAAGAGATGGCCAACAACGGCATCGCCGCCCATTGGCTGTACAAATCCAGCGGTGACGAACAACCGAAAGGCACTCACGCCCGCGCCCGTCAGTGGGTCAAAGGCGTGCTGGAAATGCAGCAACGTGCCGGCAACTCGCTGGAATTCATCGAGAGCGTGAAGATCGACCTGTTCCCGGACGAGGTCTACGTGTTCACGCCAAAAGGCCGAATCATGGAGCTGCCCAAAGGCTCCACGGCGGTCGACTTCGCTTACGCAGTGCACACCGACGTCGGCAACAGCTGCATCGCTTGCCGGATCAACCGCCGTCTCGCACCGCTGTCCGAACCGCTGCAAAGCGGCTCCACGGTCGAGATCGTCAGCGCTCCCGGCGCGCGTCCGAACCCGGCGTGGCTCAACTTCGTGGTCACCGGCAAGGCGCGCACGCACATTCGTCACGCGTTGAAACTGCAACGCCGCTCCGAATCCATCAGCCTCGGCGAACGCCTGCTGAACAAAGTCCTCAACGGTTTCGACAGTTCGCTGGAGAAGATCCCGGCCGAACGCGTCAAGGCGATGCTCACCGAGTACCGCCTCGAACTGATCGAAGACCTGCTTGAAGACATTGGCCTGGGCAACCGCATGGCCTATGTGGTCGCCCGCCGCCTGCTCGGCGAAGGCGAACAACTGCCTAGTCCGGAAGGCCCGCTGGCGATTCGCGGCACCGAAGGCCTGGTGCTCAGCTACGCCAAATGCTGCACGCCGATCCCGGGCGACCCGATTGTCGGGCACCTGTCGGCGGGCAAAGGCATGGTCGTGCACCTGGACAACTGCCGCAACATCAGCGAAATCAGGCACAACCCGGAAAAATGCATCCAGCTCTCGTGGGCCAAGGATGTCACCGGCGAATTCAACGTCGAACTGCGCGTCGAACTGGAACACCAGCGCGGCCTGATCGCCCTGCTCGCCAGCAGCGTCAACGCGGCCGACGGCAATATCGAGAAAATCAGCATGGACGAACGCGATGGTCGCATCAGCGTCGTCCAGTTGGTGGTCAGCGTCCACGACCGTGTGCACCTGGCCCGCGTGATCAAGAAACTGCGCGCCTTGACCGGGGTGATCCGCATCACCCGCATGCGTGCATAACTCAACCATTACAAGGAGTCATACATGACCAAGACTGTTATCACCAGCGACAAGGCCCCGGCCGCCATCGGCACTTACTCCCAGGCGATCAAGGCTGGCAACACGGTCTACATGTCGGGCCAGATTCCTCTGGACCCAAAAACCATGGAACTGGTTGAAGGCTTCGAAGCCCAGACCGTTCAGGTGTTCGAGAACCTCAAAGCCGTTGCCGAAGCCGCCGGCGGTTCGTTCAAGGACATCGTCAAGCTGAACATCTTCCTCACCGACCTGAGCCACTTCGCCAAGGTCAACGAGATCATGGGCAAGTACTTCGACCAGCCATACCCAGCCCGCGCCGCCATCGGCGTTGCTGCCCTGCCGAAAGGCTCGCAGGTTGAAATGGATGCCATTCTGGTCATCGAGTGATGCGCACGGCGCGACCTTCAAACGCCGCGCCGACTGCTCAGCAAGAAAAGGTTTTGAAAGGATTCCACCATGCGCAAAGCGCTAGCTCTCTCGCTGCTCGCCATCCTCCTCGGCGGCTGCGCCAGCAACCCTGCCGACCGTGACATCAGCGGTACCTGGATCAATCAGGTGGCGATCGATGCCGCAGCCAAGGGCGGCCCCCTGCGCGAAGCGCTTCAGGCTTACGGCCCGAACCTGGAATGGGACGTCAACACCAAGGCCAGTCAGGCCCGCTACACCAACGGTTTTGAGAATGTCGAAGGACGGCTGCTGGGCGAACAGTCCGGCGCCTGGAAAGTCGACTTCTATGGCAGCTCCGCCAGTGAGCTGAAACGCGACGGCAGCCAACTGGAGCAGGCCGCGAGCGAAAACGAACCGGAACAGGTTTTCGACCGCGCACAGATTCCCGTGCCGGAAGGCGCGCCGATCGGTGCCAGCTTCGAACGTGCGCTGTACTCAGCCTACATGGGCGGCAGCTGGAAAATCGTCAGTGGCCAGGGCGAAGGCAGCACGGTGCAGTTCCAGGCTGACGGCCAGGTCTCGGGCCTGCCTGGCGCCGACCGCTACGCCTTGTGCCTGGCAGGTGACTGCGCGTCGATGAGCAATGGCAACGACAGCATGTGGCTGCAACACAATGGCCAAGGCAACAACTGGCTATTCGTGCGCAAGGGTAATGAGCTGGAGATCCTCCAAGCGGTGAATACCGCCCTGGCGGACGAACAACCGCAGTTCACCCCGGGTGAGCGCAAGTGGTTGCTCGAGAAGCAGTAAGCACGCGCTGAGAACAGCACATAAACCTGTGGGAGCGGGCTTGCTCGCCAAAGCGGTGGATCAGTCGACATTAAAGTTGCCTGACACTCCCTCTTCGCGAGCAAGCCCGCTCCCACAGTTGTTTTCAGGGGTGTCTGGGGGTCAGCATTTACCTTCAAGGATCGCTGCGTAGCCTTCGCGATAAGTTGAATACTTTGGCGTCCAGCCCAACGCTTTCGCCCGGGCATTGCTGCAACGCTTGCTGCCCGTGCGCCGCACGCTGGCATCCTCCGCCCATTCGGTAACCCCCAGATACTCGCGCAACCAGCCCACCACTTCGGCCAGCGGCGCCGGCGCATCATCGACACCGATGTAGACAGGATCCAGCGCCACACCACGGCGATCCGCCTCCAGCAAAAACGCCAGCAACCCCGCCGCATCATCGGCATGAATGCGATTGCCATACAGCGGCGGCTCGACGGCCACACGATAACCGCGCCGCACTTGGGTCAGCAGCCATTCACGGCCCGGTCCATAGATGCCGGTCAAGCGCAAGACGCTCGCCGGGATGCCACTGTTGAGTGCCACCTGTTCGGCCTCCAGCATCAACCGACCTGAATAACCCGCAGCGATTGTCTCGCAGTTTTCGTCGACCCATTCGCCACCTTGCTGCCCATAAACACTGCTGCTGGATACGAATATCAGCCGCTCGGGCACCTGCCCGTAGTCGTCCAGCCAGCTCAGCACGTTCTGCAAGCCCTGCACGTACGCCGCGCGATAACCGGCCTCGTCGTGAGCAGTGGCTGCCGCGCAATACACCAGGTAATCCACAGCGCCCACTGGCCAGGTCGCCGGGCAGTCTTCATTGAACAAGTCGCCGGCAACACCGATCACACCGTCCGGCAAACGCGAGACATCACGGCGCAGACCATGAACCTCCCACCCTGCGGTCAACAGTTGCGAGGCAAGACGACTGCCGACATCACCACAACCGGCAATCAAAACAGAAGGCGCGGACATCAAAAAACTCCCATCGGAAAGGGACAGACTAGCCGTGGCACGGGACAAGCGGCTAGCCATCAAGGAAAAAAAGTTACTCTATTACTTTTGTTAACAAGAATTAATTGCAATAATGCACGCCACTTTTGTTCTCGGCCTCACGAGGCCTGGAAGAGCAACAACGTTTTTCTATCTCAGGTCCGGCCAGCATGACACGTAATCAAATCCCCGCTTCGCCAACCATCCGACCTCGCGCCTGGAGGGCGGTTGCAGCTCTGCTGCTCAGCCTGATGCTGGCACCGACTGCCGCTTTCGCCGACACACAAGCGCCAGCGACCCCAGCCGCCACCGAGCAGACTGCGCCCGCGGCTGCCGCACCTGACGCGACTGCTCCTGCTCAAGCCCTCGACGCCACACCGGCCGAAGCGCCTGAAGTCCTCGAAGCCGACAACTCCCTGGGCATGGCCCACGACCTGTCGCCATGGGGCATGTACCAGAACGCCGACATTATCGTGAAAATCGTGATGATCGGTCTGGCCATCGCCTCGATCATCACCTGGACCATCTGGATCGCCAAAGGCTTTGAGCTGATGGGCGCCAAGCGTCGTCTGCGTGGTGAAATCGCTCAACTGAAAAAATCCGCCACCCTTAAAGAAGCCAGCGCCACTGCGGCGAAGGAAGGCACCCTCGCCAATCTGCTGGTTCACGACGCACTCGAAGAGATGCGCCTGTCGGTCAACAGCCGCGAGAAAGAAGGCATCAAGGAACGCGTCAGCTTCCGTCTCGAACGTCTGGTTGCAGCCTGTGGTCGCAACATGAGCAGCGGCACCGGCGTCCTCGCAACGATCGGTTCCACCGCGCCGTTCGTCGGCCTGTTCGGTACCGTGTGGGGCATCATGAACTCCTTCATTGGCATCGCCAAAACCCAGACCACCAACCTCGCCGTCGTGGCACCCGGTATCGCTGAAGCACTGCTGGCCACCGCATTGGGTCTGGTTGCCGCGATTCCAGCGGTCGTCATCTATAACGTGTTCGCCCGCTCCATCGCCGGTTACAAGGCGCAGGTGTCCGATGCGTCGGCTCAGGTGCTGCTGCTGGTCAGCCGTGACCTCGATCACCAGCCTGAGCGCAGCTCGCAACCGCACATGGTGAAAGTGGGGTAATCGGCCATGGGCCTGCATTTGAAAGAAGGCGCAGACGACGATCTGGCCGAGAACCACGAAATCAACGTCACGCCGTTCATCGACGTGATGCTGGTGCTGTTGATCATCTTCATGGTGGCTGCCCCGCTGGCCACCGTGGACATCAAAGTCGACCTGCCTGTCTCGACTGCCAAACCGGCGCCGCGGCCCGAGAAACCGGTGTTCCTCAGCGTAAAAGCTGACCAGCGCCTGTTCCTCGGCGAAGACGAAGTGACGCCCGAATCCCTCGGCGCCACTCTCGACGCCCGGACCAAAGGCAAAAAAGACACCACCATCTTCTTCCAGGCTGACAAAGGCGTGGATTACGGTGACCTGATGAGCGTGATGGATAACCTGCGCGCCGCCGGCTACCTGAAGGTGGGTCTGGTCGGCCTCGAGAGTGCAGTCAAGAAATGATCACGACGCGCCATAAGCTGACGCGTTACGGCGCCAGCCTCGCCGTGGTGCTGGGCGTTCATGCGCTGGCCATCGCGCTGGCACTGAACTGGACGGCCCGCCCGCCCATCGAATTGCCACCGCAGGCAATGATGGTCGAGCTGGCACCGCTCCCGGCCCCGCCACCGCCGGCTCCGCCGAAAGTCGTCACACCGCCGCCGCCACCGGCTCCGGTTGAAGAGTTGCCGATTCCGAAACTGGCTGAAGCGCCAAAAGCCGAAATTGCGGTGCAAAAGCCCAAACCGAAGCCAAAGCCTAAACCGCCGAAGCCGGTCGAGAAGAAGCTGCCCGATCCACCCAAGGAAAAGCCTTCCGAGGAAAAACCGGCCGACACGCCACCGCCCCCCGCACCGACGGAGAAATCCGCCCAGCCGGCTCCGGGCCCGTCGCCCGCGCAAATGGCCGCCAAGGCCAGTTGGCAAAGCTCTCTGCTCGCGCATTTGGCCAAGTACAAAAAGTACCCGGACAGCGCCCGGGCACGAAACAAGACCGGGACCAACCGTCTGCGTTTTGTGGTCGATGGCGAAGGCAACGTGCTGTCGTTCGAACTGGTGGGCCGTTCCGGCAACGCCGATCTGGACCGGGCCACCCTGGAAATGATCCGCCGCGCCCAACCGTTGCCCAAGCCACCGGCCGACATGTTGACCAATGGCTCGATCGAAATTGTCGCGCCGTTTGTGTACTCGCTTGAGAAACGTCGCTGATCCAGTGCGCGAGCAAGCTTGCTCGCGAAGGCGTCGTGTCAGTCGATATAAACCTATCTGACACACCGTATTCGCGAGCAAGCCCGCTCCCACAAGGGTTATGCGTCGCCCCCTGGATCCGAAACAAAGGCACCCAAAGGTGCCTTTTGCCTATCTGCCCGCGGCAAACCCCACATTGCCCGGTGTCGCGCGCCGCCCTCAGTCTGATAACGTGCGTCTATCGATCGCAGCCGGTATGCTTGGCCCGCATCTTCATGGACGCTTGCTATGACCCTCACAGAATTACGCTACATCGTTACCCTCGCCCAAGAGCAGCACTTCGGCCACGCGGCCGAGCGTTGCCACGTCAGCCAGCCGACCCTTTCGGTGGGCGTGAAAAAGCTTGAAGACGAACTCGGTGTGCTGATTTTCGAGCGCAGCAAAAGCGCCGTGCGCCTGACCCCGGTCGGCGAAGGCATCGTCGCCCAGGCGCAGAAAGTCCTTGAGCAGGCCCAAGGCATTCGCGAACTGGCCCAGGCCGGCAAGAACCAGCTGACCGCGCCGCTGAAAGTCGGCGCGATCTATACCGTCGGGCCGTACCTGTTCCCGCACCTGATTCCACAACTGCACCGGGTCGCCCCGCAGATGCCGTTGTACATCGAAGAAAACTTCACCCACGTGCTGCGCGACAAACTGCGCAACGGCGAGCTCGACGCGATCATCATCGCCCTGCCGTTCAACGAAGCCGACGTGCTGACCCTGCAACTCTACGACGAGCCGTTCTACGTCTTGATGCCAGCCCAGCACCCGTGGACGCAAAAAGAAACCATCGACGCCGGCCTGCTCAACGACAAGAGCCTGCTGCTGCTCGGCGAAGGCCACTGCTTCCGCGATCAAGTGCTGGAAGCCTGCCCGACCCTGACCAAGGGCAACGACGGCGCCAAGCACACCACGGTCGAATCCAGCTCGCTGGAAACCATTCGGCACATGGTCGCGTCCGGCCTGGGCATCTCGATCCTGCCGCTGTCGGCAGTCGACAGCCACCACTACGCCCCGGGCGTGATCGAAGTGCGGCCGCTGTCGGCGCCGGTCCCGTTCCGCACCGTGGCGATTGCGTGGCGCGCGAGCTTCCCGCGGCCCAAAGCCATCGAGATCCTCGCCGACTCCATTCGCCTGTGCTCGGTGGCCAAGCCAGCGGCACCGGTCACCGCCGGTTAAGCGAGCGTCATGACGGAGCTGTCGCAAGTGTCGGTGACGGCACTCAAGGGTGTCGGCGAAGCCATGGCCGAGAAACTGGCCAAGGTCGGCCTGGAGAATCTTCAGGACGTGCTGTTTCACCTGCCGCTGCGCTATCAGGATCGCACCCGTGTGGTGCCGATCGGCGCGTTGCGGCCGGGACAGGACGCCGTGGTCGAAGGCACCGTCAGCGGCGCCGATGTGGTCATGGGTCGCCGGCGCAGCCTTGTCGTGCGTCTGCAGGACGGCACCGGCGGTCTCAGCCTGCGCTTCTACCATTTCAGCAACGCACAGAAAGAAGGCCTCAAGCGCGGCACGCGGGTTCGCTGCTACGGCGAAGCCCGGCCCGGTGCGTCGGGGCTGGAAATCTACCACCCGGAATACCGCGCCATCACCGGCGACGAACCGCCGCCCGTGGATGAAACCCTGACCCCGGTCTACCCGCTCACCGAAGGCCTGACCCAGGCACGTCTGCGCCAGTTGTGCATGCAGACCCTGACCCTGCTCAAGCCCAGCACCCTGCCCGACTGGCTGCCGACCGAACTCGCTCGCGACTATCAACTGGCACCGTTGGCCGATGCGATCCGCTACCTGCACAACCCACCGGCCGATGCCGACGTCGACGAACTCGCCCTCGGTCATCACTGGGCCCAGCATCGCCTCGCCTTCGAAGAACTGCTGACCCATCAACTGTCGCAGCAACGTCTGCGCGAAAGCATGCGTTCGTTGCGCGCGCCGGCCATGCCGAAAGCGACCAAGCTGCCGCCGAAATACCTGGCCAACCTCGGCTTCAACCCGACCGGTGCCCAACAGCGCGTCGGCAACGAAATCGCCTACGACCTCAGTCAGCACGAACCGATGCTGCGGCTGATTCAGGGCGACGTGGGCGCGGGCAAAACCGTGGTCGCTGCCCTCGCCGCGTTGCAAGCGCTGGAGGCCGGTTATCAAGTCGCACTGATGGCGCCGACCGAGATCCTCGCCGAGCAACACTTCATCACCTTCAAGCGCTGGCTCGAACCGTTGGGCATCGACGTCGCATGGCTGGCCGGCAAGCTCAAAGGCAAGAACCGCGTCGCCGCGCTGGAGCAGATCGCCAGCGGCACGCCAATGGTGGTCGGCACCCACGCGTTGTTCCAGGACGAAGTGCAGTTCAAGAACCTCGCGCTGGTGATCATCGACGAACAGCACCGATTCGGCGTGCAGCAACGGCTGGCGCTGCGGCAAAAAGGCGTCGGCGGGCGCATGTGCCCGCACCAACTGATCATGACCGCCACACCGATTCCCCGGACGCTGGCAATGAGCGCCTACGCCGACCTCGACACTTCGATCCTCGATGAACTGCCGCCGGGGCGCACCCCGGTCAACACCGTGCTGGTCACCGACACCCGCCGCGTCGAAGTCATCGAACGGGTTCGCGGCGCTTGCGCCGAAGGGCGTCAGGCCTACTGGGTGTGCACGCTGATTGAAGAGTCGGAAGAACTGACCTGTCAGGCCGCCGAGACCACGTTTGAAGACCTCACTCTTGCCCTCGGCGAACTGAAAGTCGGGCTGATTCACGGGCGCATGAAACCCGCCGAGAAAGCCGCCGTCATGGCTGAATTCAAGGCCGGCAACCTGCAACTGCTGGTCGCCACCACGGTGATCGAAGTCGGCGTCGACGTGCCCAACGCCAGCCTGATGATCATCGAAAACCCCGAGCGCCTGGGCCTTGCGCAGCTCCACCAGTTGCGCGGCCGCGTTGGCCGAGGCAGCGCCGTCAGCCATTGCGTGCTGCTCTATCATCCGCCGCTGTCACAGATCGGTCGCCAGCGCCTGGGCATCATGCGCGAGACCAACGACGGTTTCGTCATCGCCGAAAAAGACCTCGAACTGCGCGGCCCCGGCGAAATGCTCGGCACCCGCCAAACCGGCCTGCTGCAATTCAAGGTCGCCGACCTGATGCGCGACGCCGACCTGCTGCCTGCCGTGCGCGACGCCGCACAAGCCTTGCTGGAACGCTGGCCGACTCACGTCAGCCCATTGCTCGACCGCTGGCTGCGCCACGGGCAGCAATACGGCCAAGTGTGAGCACCGTCGCAGTTTCTGACAGATCGTTCTGATCAAGCTGGTTATACTCCTGCCATTGTTTCAAAAACGGATACAGACCATGACCGAAGCCGCTCTCGCCCCCGAACCCCCGCACGCGCCGTCTGTCATTCGGCTGCTGCTAGGCAAGCTGGGCATCGCCTACGAAGAAGTGCTCGACCACCACGGCCTCAATGCATCGCGCAAGGTACAAGCCGTGTTGCTGGACGACACCGTCGGCGCGCTGATGGTGCTGTTTCCACAGAGCCAGTTGCTGGATCTCAATCGCCTCGCCGAACTGACTGGCCGGCGCCTGACTGCCGTGTCCACCGAGCGCCTGGAAAAGATGCTCGGCAAACACAGTCTGAGCCTGCTGCCAGGCCTGCCGGCGCTGACCAGTTCGCCGTGCCTCTACGAAGAAAGCCTGCTGCGTGAGCCGAAGCTGCTGATCAACTCCGGCGAGCCGGGCCTGCTGCTGGAAATAACCAGCGAAGCCTTCAAGACCATGCTGACCAAGGCCAGCGCCGCCAATTTCGGCGAAGCCCTGAGCAGCATCCGCCCCAACCTCGACCGCCCGGACGATGACCGCGAGGAAATCACCCAGGCCGTGCAAGCGTTCACCGCGCGGCGCATTCAGCAGCGTCTGGAAGCGACCATCGAGATTCCACCGCTGGCCGAAACCGCACAAAAAATCATCAAACTGCGCGTCGACCCCAACGCCACCATCGACGACATCACCGGCGTGGTTGAAACCGACCCGGCGCTGGCCGCGCAAGTGGTGAGCTGGGCGGCGTCGCCGTACTACGCCTCGCCGGGCAAGATTCGCTCGGTGGAAGACGCGATCGTTCGCGTGCTCGGGTTCGATCTGGTGATCAACCTGGCGCTGGGCCTGGCCCTCGGCAAGACCCTGAGCCTGCCCAAAGACCACCCGCAACACACCACGCCGTACTGGCAGCAATCGATCTACACCGCCGCCGTCATCGAAGGCCTGACCCGCGCCATGCCGCGCGCCCAGCGCCCGGAAGCCGGCCTGACCTACCTGGCCGGCCTGCTGCACAACTTCGGCTACCTGTTGCTGGCCCACGTGTTTCCGCCGCACTTCTCACTGATCTGCCGCCACCTGGAGGTCAACCCGCACCTGTGCCACAGCTACATCGAGCAACACCTGCTGGGTATCAGCCGCGAACAGATCGGCTCGTGGCTGATGCGCTACTGGGACATGCCCGATGAGTTGGCCACTGCCCTGCGCTTCCAGCACGACCCAAGCTACGACGGCGCTTATGCTGAATACCCGAACCTCGTTTGCCTGGCTGTGCGCCTGCTGCGCAGCCGTGGTATTGGGTCCGGCCCGGATGAAGATATTCCGGATGCGTTGCTTGAACGTGTGGGCCTGACTCGCGACAAAGCCAACGACGTCGTCAGCAAAGTCCTCGAAGCCGAAGTGCTGCTGCGCGAACTGGCCTCGCAGTTCAGCCAAGCCTGAATGCAAAGCGGGCAAGCGACCTCCAGTTGGAGCGACGCTTGCCCGCGATGGGCCAACCTGCGGCTTAAGCCGACTTGTCCAGGTAACGGATCACCCAGCCTTTATCGTACCCAGAGTCGGTGAAATACACTCCGCCCACCACGATGCGCCCATCGTCCATTACCGCCATGCCGTGAGGGTATTCGAAACCCGCGCTTTCATTGAAAACGGTAAATCCTGTACCAAAGAAAGAGGAGTCTGGAGAACCATCCGCCAGAAAGCGTGCGGTGACCGCGCTGAGATTCTCATCAAGCGCGCCAGTGCCACTGTTACCGCAAACGATGACTGAACCGTCCGTACGCGGCACGCAATGCAACCATCTGACGCCTTGGGACACAGGTGACGAAATCAGTGGTTGACCATCATTGAACACCCGATTGTAGGAGCCGCTGAGATTGAGCACCGCAATCAAGCCCTGAGAGACGCCCTCCACCGCCGCACCGCCGGCCACAACAATCTTGTCGTCGACGATTGCCGCAACGTCCAAGCTTATCCATTGATCGTGGGGCACGTCCACCGCGCCTTTGATTCCAAAACCTGTGTCAACCTTACCCGTAGCGTCGAAACGAGTAACGAAGGCGCCATGCGCACTCACCGCAAAATAATTGCCGCAGATCACCACGGCGCCGTCAGCCTGGGTTGCCGCCGCTTGCGCAACGATGTCCAAAGACGAAATATCTGCAAGCTCTACGAACGCAAAGCCCGTGCCGTTGAAGGTCGTATCGGGTGAGCCATTCGGCTCGAACCTCAGAACGATACCTTTTGTCCGGCCGGAAGCATCCTCAACGTTACTGACCACGACGATTTTTTCGTCCAGTTGTTGTTGAGCGACCATCCCTGCTGCGCCAGCCCCTGGGGCACCGCTGGCAGACGCTTGCACCACCCCGGTATATCCGCCGCCGCCCATCTTCGCGTAGGGAAGATAGAGCACACCTTGTTCCCCGAAAGACGTCTGCAGTTGCCCGTCCTCGCGCTGTCTGACCAGCACCAGGCCCGTCGAGTTATTCGCGCCCTCTTCCGTGTACTGAGCACGAACCAGCCAGCCGCCATCGCTCAGCGGTGTAAACCCGAGAATCCGTCTCATGTAAAAATTTTCTTTCAGCCTGATCTCGACGTAGCCGGAGCCGTCTCCACCGAAAGCTGAGTCGAGAGCACCGTCTTCAAGCAGACGAACGATCCGCGTAGGTGCACCGGGCGTTGAAAGGCGAACGGCAACCAGCAATTTGTTTTGCGGCAGCGCCAGCAGCGCCCTGACGTCATATCCCGAGAATCCGGGGAATGGAAATCTGAGGATGCCACCGTCGCCGAAGGTCGGATCGTTATTCAAGGATGGCGTGCCCGCCACATAGCGCACGAAACGCCCAGGGACGTTGGGAAGATCAGAATGGACGGAGAGCTCGATACACACCACGATCCGGCCTTCCGTCATAACGGTGACACCTCGCGCAAAGGCAGCCCCTGCGCTGTCTTCAAACAACGCATGACCCGTACCGTTGAAAGCCGTATCCGGTTTTCCATCAGCAAGGAAACGCGCCGTCACCATGGCTGATTCACCCTGACCGACAACAGCGATCGAACCACCCACCTGCGAGGTATGCGTCCACGCCAACCCTTTTAGTAACGGCGAAAACAGCGGCTTGCCACCATTGAACACAAGGTTGGCCGCGCCGCTGGTCGTGAATGCAGCGATCAACCCACCGTCGAGACCACCACGCTGGGCTTGGCCCGCGACGATAATCCTGCCATCGCCTTCACGTACCGAAATCGATTGCAGAAAACTCTCGCCTTCATCATCGGGCATCAACACGGCCACACCGTTGTTGAATTGACTGTCCGGCGCGCCACTGGCGTCCAGACGCGCCAGAAAAACTCCACGACCTCCCGATCCGTCCTGGTATGAACCGCAGACCAGCACCTTGCCATCGGCTTGAATGGCGATGCCGTAGACGTTATTCGATGTGGCGACATCCACAACCACATAGCCCGAACCGTTGAATGATTGATCGAGTGAGCCATCCGCTAGCAGACGAATCACAACACCCGCTGGCAGTGGTGCATCATCAAAAAACACTAAATGGAGCAGGACGATTTTGCCATCCACCTGGCGGGCCGTTGATCGTGATGGGACGCGGGCAGTCTGTAAGGATCCGGTGTTCGGGTGACTTGCCTCACGCGGCACTCTAGCGGGATGAGGGTTGCCGTAATGGGAGATAAACCGCATGCCGTTGGTACCGAACGCTTCGTTCAGTTCACCGGTATTTTTCAGGCGGACCAGTGCAAGGCCAATGTCATTGGAGGTAGTCGAGGAATATTGAAGGTGTATCAGCCAACCATCATCCTCAAGCGCATCGAGACAGGATACATAGCTGATCCGAGCACCTTCCAACGCTATTTCAACAAAACCTCTGCGCGCGGGACCAAAGGTTTCGTCCAGCGAACCGTCGTCATTCAGCATCGCAATGGCAACCGGGGCATTCGCTCCCGTTAAAGGTATCGCAACGAGTAATTTTGCATCGGGGAGCGCCAGGACCGCCGCCGCTTCGTCGCCCACGATACCAGGTATCGGTAAGGTCAACACACCATCCTGAGCAAACGTCGGATCGAGAGACCTAGGGATCGAAATACTGTGTGTCTGCGTCATGAGCTTGCTCCATCAAGTCAGTTAAGTCCCTTAATGCCGGAACTGGAACTTGAGTAGAACATCGCGACTGTGCACGAAACACCTGATAGAAATGACAGTCCGGCCGTCTTTGCGAGCCACAATGATGGCCTTACAAGACAAGCGCACCGTTATTCAGTGCGCTTGCATGGGTGTGTTCTAGCCAGCGACTTCCTAAGCTTTAGCCTTCGCCTTTCTTGGTTTCAAATACTTCATCAACCCTTGGAACCACATCACCAGTGCCGGGTTACCTTTGAGCTGGATCGACTTGTCCTGAATGCCCTGCATAAAGGCCAACTGCTTGTTCTTTGCCTGCATCGTCGCAAAGCCATAACCGGCATCTTTAAATGCAATCGCAAACGCCGGCTCCGCCACCACGCCAGACTTGCTGGTGATCCGCTGATCCTTCACCACGAAATGCCGCGCCACTTTCCCGTCCAGGGTCTGTAGCTGAAACACCAATTCCTTGTCACCCAACTGCTGCTGGAACGCAGGATTTGTCCGACTGGCCTTACCCATCAACAGACCCAGCATCCACAGAAGAAAACGAAATTTCATGCGCACAGCCTCAAAAGGAAAATGAACGGCCGGGGCAGTGTAAGGGATTCGGACGATAACACCACTGTTCGGTAATGTTGGAAGAGGATGCTGTAGTTTTCTCGCACGATGACTACCAAGTCACACACCTCCTACATACGCCTACACACATTTCTGTAGGAGCTGCCGAAGGCTGCGATCTTCTGATCTTCCACCCTGCAAACCTATGGGAAATTTCCTGCAAAACGCCGGGCTGTTCATGAACTAGGCGAGTTGGGTTGCTAACGATAGGCTCTGTGTGTCGCCGCAAAATCGGTGACTCGGACGTGCAAGTTCGAACTCGTCATGCATTCGGTTATAGCTATTCACCGAGCGTTTTCTTATGCTCGCGAATCGTTATGGCGGCTGTGTGTGGGAGGCCTTCGGGTCTGCCGGTAACCGAGTCCGGTCTTGCACACCTATACACAGCTGCCACCTCTTCGAAGCAAGCGAAGTAGTGCTGGCTCCATAACTCGGTGAAATTCCTATGTTCAAGCCAACACCCAATCCCCCAGAAAACCCAGATGTTTCGCCCTACGAATCTCTGGAATCAAAGTGTAGTGGTCTAATTTCCCCGGACACCCCGATAGGTGGAAAATGCATCTATCGAGGAGTTTTTCATGACCGACAAACGCAGAACATTCGACGACAGCTTCAAGCTGCAAGTCGTGAAGATGATCAAG
>NZ_CAXAON010000036.1:0-53622 GCF_963970495.1 Pseudomonas sp. EA_65y_Pfl2_P78
GGTCTGGCCAGACAAGAAACTGGGAGCCGATGGGCACTGTGATGTTGAACCCGGATCGGCAGCAGCAGACCGAGAAAAGAGCGGCATAGTTAGACGGCGACGCGACAACAACCTTGAAAAACGCCGATCACAGCCAAGCTGGTTGAGCTTGCGCGCAACGTGCCATGCCTGGCGCAGGCACAAAAAAGCCGATCCATGGTATCCGTTTAAGCATCTGATTTTACTCATGAATTATGGTCTGGACGGAGTGATTTGAACACTCAACCCCTAGCACCCCATCTCCTTTTGCATACTTCTTGAAAGACTCTGAAATTTCACCCTGGATTCTTCGAATCTAATATTTACTTGAGCTCCAGTGCGCTGCGAGGCTTCGTTCACTATTTGGATTAGCTGCGAAAGGGAGCGTTCGGCCGGCGATGCTTCAACGAGTTGATTAAACAGGTCGATTGGCCCAAGCCTTCCGGAATCTGTGGATTCAGTTCGCAGTATCGGTTGAAGATCTGCCAGGCCTGAACAGTTTCATATCATTAGCCGTTAAAAAAACTAAACCAACTCACCCGCCAACCGTTCCACAAACGGCTCAAATTCCGAAAGCGTGACCATCAGTTCCTGATACTGGGTCAGACCCATTCGCTGACGGCTCGATTCACGCAAGTTCACATCCGAAGGGTCAGTAAACAAGACTCTCTTCGAAGTGTCGGCCGCCAGGATGCCAGCAATCAGCATCGATTCGCAGTCCGCACGCTCCGATATCTGCGCGACAAAATCACGGTGATCGACGACGCTGACCGACATGCCTAAGCGATTGGCACAATGGGCCACCAATGCCTCGAACGTTACAAACTCAATGGCAGTGACATCCACTTGTTGTGCCAGCAAATCGAAGGCTTCGGGCGCCGCGACAAAATGACAGATCCAGTTGGCCAAACGGTCTGCCGGCAGTAAACCAATGTACCCGTAACCCGCGGGCACCTGCCCGAGTCGTAGGCATAATTTCAGCAACAGGTGCACCAGGGATTTTTTATGGCTGTAGCCCATGCTCACCGACGGCAAGACATCGTCGATCCGATAGATCTTCGCTCGCATCCCTTGCGCTTGGGCGTCCAGAATCAATCGGTCCGCCAGGTATTTCGTATAGCCGTAGCCATTGATGGCGTTCGACCGGGCATGCTCATCCAGCTCGGCTCCCGTCACCCCGACCTGACCATCGAGCGAGCATCTGGCCGCCAACGAGGAAACATGGTGCAGGCGCTTGAAGGTCGACTCGTTGCAAAACCGGATCAACTCGGCAGTCCCCTGCACGTTAGCGGCATACAGATGGGAAGGCTCGGACAAGAAATTCACTTCAGCGGCGCTATGGATGACCTCGTCCACGCTCTCGGTCAGTTGTATCCACTCCTGCGGATCGAGGCCAATGCAGGGTGACCTCAGATCCCCGAGGACAGCCTTGAGTCTGGTGGTATCCAATACTCTTCCGGTGAAGGCATTTGCGTAGATGGACATCAACCGCGCCTGCGCTGACTCAATGGTGTCACCGCGCAAAAGTACCGTCACCCTCAACGCGGTAGAGGTCAGCAAACGCTCCAGAATATGGATACCGACAAAACCGGTCGCTCCAGTAAGCAGAATTTCCTGAATGCGCCTCTGCGACTGCCCCCAAGGTCGCAAGGTGTGGCTGTACAAAGGCGCCATTTCAACGGCTTTGGTGCCGGCGTTGCCATCGAACAATGCCGCGCCAAGGCTCAGCGGTGTCGGGTGGCGGTAGAGGGTCTGTAAAGCCAAAGTCCGGTTGAAGCGCGCGCCTATCAAAACCTTGAGTGAAACAGCAGCCAATGAATCCCCACCCCACTCAAAAAAATTCGAATCCTGACAAAAACCATCGCTCAACAGCACCTGACGAAAGCACTCAAGCAACTGATCCTGCGTCGAGACGGCCGGGGTGGGCGCCTGGAAAAACTGCCAGCTCCCGATGAATGCGGCTGCAATGGCGGTGTAATCCAGTTTGCCATTCGGACTGACCGGCAACGTTTGCAGGTGCAGAAAGTATTGTGGGATGTGCGTCAGGGGCATAAGCCGACCGAGTTCTTTTCGCAGTTCACAGACATCGATCGCACGCTCTGCGGTGTAGGCCAATGCCAGCGTCGCGTCGCCCTGTGCAGCGTTGACGACGACTGCCGCGGCATCGCGCACTTGGACAAAAGCTTCGCGAAAACGCGCGTTCACCTCATCGAGTTCGATTCTGACACCCCGCACTTTCACTTGATGATCGTGGCGTCCATGAAACTCCAGCAACCCGTCTTCACGCACCCGCGCCCGGTCGCCTGTTCGATAAACGAAAGCCCCCGGCACATCGGGAAACAGGTTTGGCACAAAGGATTTTTCCGTCAGCTCGGGCTCGTTAAGATAACCGTTGCCCACACAGATCCCCCCCACCACCACCTCGCCGACGATGCCGTCTGGCAGCACCTCCAGTTGCGGCCCGACGATTCGCACGTAGGTATTGTCGATTGGGCGTCCAAGGGGAATAGCTCCGGCATCAGTGTCACGCACCTGGTGAAACACCATGCCGATAGAGGCTTCCGTATGCCCATAGGTGTTGATGATGTGCACACCGGGCAGGATCCGGCGAAAGGAATGGACGGACACCGGGTCAATGGCCTCACCGCCGATCAGCACATACTGCAGACTCTGCAAGTGAGATGGGCAGATTGCCCCTTGCTCCAACGCCCGCACAAGAACCTTGAAAAGCGATGGTACAAAATCCGTCATCGTGACCTGGTGACGACGAATATGCTCGACAACGCAGTCCAGATCCCACAGCTCACGCCGGTACGGAATAATCGTTGTGCCGCCACTGGTCAGAGGCCATAGCAGTTGCCAGATCGAGGAATCGAATAGCGGCGCACTATTCTGGTACACCACATGCCCATCGCCAAAGTAGCGACTCATGTAGCGGAATCGATTGGCCACCCCCGCGTGATGATTCAAGGCACATTTGGGCGTCCCGGTCGTGCCTGATGTAAAGAAACCATAGAGGTTTGTGTTGGCACTGCTGCGCGATGTCCGTGGTGGCAGTGTCGCATCGTCACAGTCAGTGCTGACCTCCAGACAAGTGAGGCCGCAAAGCTCGGGGCTGGGCGCTTCACCTCTGGGCACATAAACAAACCGGGCACGGGTACTGGCCAATACGGCGGCCATGCGATTGGCTGGCCAGGACAAGTCGATCGGTATGAGCACGGCACCGACCATCATCGCGCTTAACCAGACCACCGATAACTCGACACCAGCATCGACTCCGCACAACAGGCACTCCCCCGCCTGCAATCCAGCCTCCTCCAGAGACGCTGCGTTATGGCTGGCCATAAGCATCAGGTGACGGTAGCTGACACGCTCGGTGCCGCTCACAACGGCAATGTGATCCGGCGTTGTCGAGTGACTCTGCAAAACCATTTCCAGGACGTCGCAAGACAACTCGACATCAAAACCAAAGGCAGTACTCAGGGGAGCGCCAAACATAAATAAATCCCTTTATTTGCAAACTATCCCAAGCTTGCTGATACGCGGATCACAAGCTGACGGTGGTGGCCAAACGTATGCTCAGTCCAATCAAAACTGCGCCCATGACTCGATCCAGCCACAGTCCTGCATTGGGGTGGGTGCGAAGCCTTTCTGTGGCTTTGGCTGCCACCAGGACGAACGAAACTTCAACGACGATGGCAACCAGGATTACCAGGCTGCCTAATAAAAAGATCTGTAGCGCGGGAGCCCCCATGGACGGCTGAACGAACTGAGGCAGGAACGCCAGAAAGAACAAAGCGACTTTCGGGTTAAACACGTCAATAAGAATGCCCTGCTTGTAGGCTTGCCATACACCGTATTGCTTGACTTGCGCGTTGTCCTGATCATGAACGGACCCCGTGGAGGGCATGACACTTTTCACGCCCAAGTAGAGCAAATAAGCTGCACCGGCATACTTGAGTGCATCGAAGGCATTTTCCGAAGCGGCAATCAGAGCGCTGACACCGCAGGCCGCCAGAACCACATGGACAAAGGCACCGCTACAGACCCCCAGCGCCGAGGCGATACCGACTTTTTTTCCTGAGGATATCGTCCTCGACAAGATGTAAAGCAGGTCGGGCCCTGGAGAAATATTCAACAAGAGTGCCGAAAATAAAAAAACAAGCCAAAACGTTTCATTGTCCACAGTCACTTCCAGCCGCCTTAATCAAACAACAGAGGATTACTTAACCAGCTTCAAACTTTTAGCATCAGACTTGACTGTTTCAATGCCGTCCATTTCCCTGGCAACGAGATCCTCGTAGCGCTCTCTCTGGCGCACGACTTGATAGTGCTCGCCCATGACCACCACTTCAGCCGGACGAACTTTCGAGTTGTACTGGCTGGCCATGCTCATCGCGTAGGCACCCGCCGAAAAAATGGCCAGGGTGTCATGTTCCGAAAGCGTCGGCAGCGGACGCGACAACGCGAGAAAATCCCCTGTTTCACAAATCGGCCCAACCACATCCACCGGCGACAATGCCCCGTCTGGCCGGGGTTGCGAAGGATTGGTCGCGTGCGTCCAGTGGCCGTTGAAATCGCCATATCGGATCGGCCACATGGCATGGTGGGCACCGTAAAGCGTGGGTCTGAGCAAGATGTTCATGCCGGCATCGACAATGACGATCTGACGGTCCCAGCCATCCTTGATGTATTCGACGCCGGTCAACAGCACGCCGGCATTGGCGCTGATAGAGCGACCGGGTTCAATCACGAACCGCAGGCCGCGCGCCTTGAGTCTCTTAAGCCGGTGAGAAATGACGCTGCCCATTTCCTGCAACGAAATGCTATTGGAATGGGAGGCTTCGTATATGGCTGGAAAACCACCACCGATATTGATCGTATCGACGGTGCCGCCCGCCTGTTCCACCTCATCCAACAGCGTCTCGATGACGTCAATGCAAGCCAGATAGGAAGCGCTGTCATGGATAGGCGAGCCAATGTGCGCATGGATTCCGAAAACGTCGACGTTGCCGTACAAACCCTCTGCGTAAAGCCGCGCCGAACGCGTCACCGGAATGCCGAATTTGGTCTGACGTCCTCCCGTAGATGTCTTTTGCGGGGTATCACGGTCAGCAACGTCGGGATTGATCCGAATAGAAACCCTGGCCCTGCAGCCGCACTGACCCGCAATAGCATCAATCCTAGCCAGTTCCCCCTCAGACTCAACATTGAACTGATAGACGCCTGCCTCCAGTGCATATTTGATCTCCTCCGCAGACTTGCCCACCCCGGCAAATACAATGGTTTCGGGACGAGCACCGGCCAGCAGGGCACGATAGATTTCGCCACCACTGACGACGTCCAGACCTGCGCCGTGCTCCACCAGAAACTTCAGGATGTTCAAATTGCTGCAGCTTTTGACTGAGAAACAAATCAGCGGGTCAATCAGTAAAAAAGCATCGCGCATGTTTTGCAAGTGCGACGCCAAGGTACTCAATGAATAAACAAACAAGGGTGTGCCCAACTTTTCAGCCAGGCTGTCCAGGTTCACCCCTTCGGCATGCAGAACACCTTGTTTGTAACTGAAACCGTCCATTCGAACCTCTCTGAAAAACCCGGCAGTAAAATAGTCATTGCATGTTTTTTAATGTCAGTCGTACGGCGACGCGTCGACAAATCAATTCAACCTGCCGCTCTCGCGCAAATAAGCAATAACGCTGTCGGCACTGCTCTCAGGGCTCTGCGGTGTCCCTCCGATCAGGATATCGGGGGCCACAGGGCGTTCGTATGGCGAGTCTATGCCGGTGAAATTCGTGATTTCACCCTTCCTGGCCTTGCTATACAGCCCTTTGGGATCACGTCGTTCACACACTGCCAACGGGGTGTCGACGAAGACTTCGATGAAGTCCTCTCCCAGCAACGTCCGAACCGTACTGCGGTCCTGTTCGAAGGGAGATATCAGCGCCGCTAGGACAATGATTCCACTGTCCAGAAACAGCTTGGTGACTTCCCCCACGCGCCGGATATTTTCAATACGGTCGTCGGCGCTGAACCCCAGGTCACGGCACAAGCCATGGCGAATGTTGTCGCCATCGAGCACCACCGTGACGTACCCCAACTCGAACAACTTCGCCTCCACCAGCCTCGCCACTGTGCTCTTGCCGGCCCCACTGAGGCCCGTGAACCACAAGGCACAAGGCTGCTGACGTAATTGCCGCGAACGCATGTGCGGCAGGATCGCTCCAGCGTGCCAGCCAAGATTTTTCGACATACAGCGCCTCACTCAAAACGAAACAGCGTCTCGACTCAGTTTGAACATCACAGGTAAGACAGGAACTTCTTGTAGACAACCAGGTTGTCGTCATAGAAGGACTTCAAGCGCGGGTCGTTATCGACACGTACCGCATAGTGCTTGCTGACCGGTCTTATGGAGGTGCTCTGGGCCGCATCTTCATGCCAGTGCCGAGTGCGCTCCCACACTCGGCGATGACCGGGTTCCCACTGCAAGGATTCGGGTTTTTGTTCAATGCCTACTTTGCGGCAAAAGTCCGCGATAACGCTTTGCGGAGCCAGCACCAACTGGTTGGCATCGACAATGACCGGATCATGTACGCCTCTCGCTCTGGCGGCGCAGTACAACGCATCAAGGTGCTGGTAGCCGACTTGTTGTGAGGTCAACTGCGGGTTCATTGCATAATGCGAGTTGATGACTTGCTCGGGGTTTCTGATCATGAACACATGGTGCGCGTCGTCCGGATAAGCACCTTCATCAATAAGCCCTGCATAAGAAAATTCGCAGGTGTCTTTAATGAACACATTGCCCTTGTCCAATAACGTTCTGACATGCGCGAACAACCTGTCCGGCGAATCTATCCGGTGCGTTTCACCCTGTACTTCATGGGTAAAAACATGACCGGCAGCCAAATCGCACAACGGCTCATGCAGTACCGTGAAATCGCCCCTGGCTTCAATCATTCGCACGAACGCCGTTGACAGCGAACGCGGCGGCGCCCACAAGATCACTAACTTGTTTGTCATTCCCTTGACCGCTCAGCTCGGGTAACTGAAAGAGCACAGCAAAGGTATCCCTGCGCTCATGTGAATCGCCAGTCGGATCAGGCAGATTCAAGGATGTTTTCGGTGATCCAGCGTTGCCCGCCATGGGCAAAGCGATACTGCTGCGCCGTGAATCGATTCCGGCTGTAGTTGTAAACACGATCAACCAGATAGCTGCCCTTGTATAACTTCACGTCCACATAACCATCGGCCCATTGCACTAACTCACTCACCGCTTTGAAGGCCGCCTGAGTGGCCGGATCGTACAAACGACCGGCATACGTCTGCCGGGCAATGAACGTCGAACTGAAACGCAAGACCTCCCAGGAGTCTTTATCGACAGTTGCCTGATAAAGGCTCTTCAATGCCGTGGCGATCAAATCCAGACCGGGTGACTCATACGTGCCCCGCCCTTTCGTGCCATTCATTCGATTCTCGAGCACTGCCTTGATCACGACACCATTGCGCCCGGCGATTTCGTTGGCCATCGCCACCGCTTCATAATGGGACAGGACTTTGCCGTTGATTTCCACCGGGTAACCTTTCGCGAACCGGATGGTGCAACGTTCTACCTGGTCGGGCGCCTGCTCCGGGCGCACCCCCATGATTGGCTGGACGCTGTCCGGGGAGTTGGCAATGGACTCAAGCTCAACACTCTCATGGGACACGCCGCCGAGATTGGCATCGATCGAATGGGCAGCCTTGTCACGCAACAACTGTTCGTTCCTGTCTACTACCGCCCGGCCCATATCGCTACGGGTCTTGAAGCGTTCAGCCGTCGCACTGTCCTGCCAGGGGGAATAGGGCATGATGTGCGGGGCAAACATATTCAGGTAGTAGGTAAACCGAAATTCGTCGTTGCCACCGTGCACGGCTCCGTGGGCCAGGACGTTGCATCCCTTGGCGCCAAGCGCCGCGACCAGCCCCTTGACGGTGACGGCACGGGCAATGCCGGTGGTGTTCCAGTAGCCACCATCGTAATGCGCCTGCGCCCTGACAGCGTTCAGGCATTCAGTCGCCATATCTTCCTTCAAGTCGACAACATGGGCGGCATTGAGCAGATCGATATTACGGGTACAGAATTGATGGGCCTCTTCATTGGGCTGGCCGATATCAACAATGAACTGCTCGAAATCAATTTGCTCATTCTCGAGTAGCTGGCTAATGAACAGACTGACCAGGCCACCCGATGAGCACACGCCTACTTTGCGGTTCTTCAACTCTGAAATTTTCATGACATTCCCTTGATCAAGATAGAAGACACTTCCTAAAAAATGTTATTGCGACCACTCTGTCGGCGTTCGGTCCCAGCGATGACCTGCAAGACGCTGCAGAAGTTCGGCGTCCAAGGAACCTTTCGATGAACACGCCAGGTTCTGCGAAAGGTTCCTTATCGCCCGCATGCCGGGGATAACCGTATGAATGTCCGGATTCGAAAGGATGAAGCGCAACGCACACTCAGCCAGTGACACCCCCTCGGGAATGTCTTTTTTCAACACCTCGACTCTATCGACGGTGGCGTACAGGTTCTCCGGAACAAAGTAACTGTTACGCCAATCGCCTTCCGGCCACACGGTTTCTTTCGTCAATACCCCCGTCAAGGCCCCCTCGTCGAACGGCACCCTGGCGATCACGCCCACATTGTGTTTTTTGCAGGCAGGAATAAGGTGGTCCGTGGGGGCCTGGTCAAAGATGTTGTAAATAACCTGAACGCTGTCAATCAATCCCGTCTCCAGTGTCTTGATGACATTGTCAGGCTCCCACCGATTAACACTGATGCCGATGCCTTGAATAACCTTCTGAGACTTCAGGTCATCAATCACCCGCATCCAGCTTTCATCTTGTGCCCAGTCGTCTTCCCAGACATGAAACTGCATCAAGTCAATAGAGTGCATTCCCAGATTGTTCAGACTCTTATCAACAAACTCTCGAATATGATCGGAGGGGAAAACATCATTGAGCCGATCGCCTCGTTTGGAAGGCCACTCCCTGTTCTTTGGTGGAATCTTTGTGGCAACGATAATCTTTTTATCGGGATTGCTCTTGAGCACTCGGCCCAGCATGTGTTCGCTGTGCCCACGGCCATATATCCATGCGGTATCGAAAAAATTGCAGCCTTTATCGACAGCCAGTTGCAGAGCCTGCATGCCTTGTTCATCGGCAGAGCCGGTCCAGCCTCCTTCGCCGCCGGCAATACCCCACATGCCATAACCCACCTCACTGACTTTCCAGCCAAGCCTGCCAAACGTTCTGTAATTCATCGTGTTATCCATAACCACCAATAATCCAGAGCACTTGCTTAAGTACTGAACTTGCTTGCTGGCTATTATCTGCAACGTACAGTCAGATTAAAAATATCAATTCACTCAATATCGATTCATATCTGATATGGTTAAACCCTACCCATTACTGAGGCAAGGATCGCCATGGCAACGTTGAACTTCAGGCATATCGAGATATTCTGGGCGGTCATGACGACAGGTAGCGCGACAGCCGCCGCAGCCCTGCTGCGCACCTCACAGCCGACAATCAGCCGAGAACTGGGCAGGCTTGAGTCAGTAACCCAGTTGACGTTGTTCAAACGCGCCAATGCCAAACTGATCCCGACCGAACAAGCGCTGATGCTCTTCGACGAAGTCAAAAGGGCTTATTTTGGCCTTGAGCGGATAGCCAAGGCGGCTGACGCCATTCGCCAGTACAAACACGGGCAAATCACCATAGTTTGCCTGCCTGCTTTCTCCCAGGCCGTGGCGCCCACTGTCTGCAAACATTTCCTCGATCAATACCCCGGAGTGGGAGTCAGCATCACTCCCCAGGACTCTCCCCTGCTCAACGAGTGGCTTTCTTCACAGCGCTTTGATCTGGGGCTTATCGAGGACACCATTGCCCCCCGTGGCACAGACCTGGAGACCATCTTCACGTCGGACATTGTCTGCATTTTGCCCACCGACCACCGACTGTGTGAAAAAGCCGTCCTGTACCCCGAGGACTTTGAAGGCGAACACTTTATTTCTCTGGCGACCAACGATCCCTATCGCAACAAGATCGACAGTTTTTTCGACAGTCTCGGAATCAACAGACAGTTGGTAGTTGAAACGCACAGCGCAGCGGCAGTCTGCGCGACGGTGGCCCTAGGGGTCGGCATCGCAATCATCAATCCACTCACAGCACTGGCCTACGCCAAACTTGGGCTGAAAATTCGCGGGCTGTCGCTTTCCATTCCGTACACCGTCAGTGTCGTTCGCCCGCAGCATCGCCCCTATTCGCCGCTGGTCGACAATTTCATCAGTTCATTGAGGCATTGCTGCCAGGTGCTGACCAGTCAGCTCCAATCAATCACTGACAGCGAGAACAGACCGCCCCCAGACCAGTGACAGTTCACCCGGCCTTATCGAAGCGAGCTTTGGAGAAAGCCGGGGCAATGTGCTGCAGCGACTCGCCAAGAACCACCCAGGACAGCCACTCCCCCAACCCAGTTGCGAATTTGAAACCGTGACCCGAACATGCAGACACATAGAACACACCCGGCAGTAGCGCCGACTCCCCCAAGATAAACGACTCGTCCGGGCTCATGGTGTAGATGCATTTTTTAGCGGCATAGGGCGTTGGGTCCAGGGATGGAAAAAGCGCTGCCACACACTCGGCGATTTCCTCCCTTGCCGAGCGGCTGACGGGCTCCAGTTGGGTCCCCATATCCAGATCCGTTTGCTGACTGTTATGAAAACCTATCTTGATCCCGGGTTCGGTCTCAGTGATCTGCGGGGTACCGTACAGCAAGCGGCCATCGGAGAGTTCATACAGGAAAGCCGGAAAATTCTTGAAGCTGTCGGCGCTGCCCGGCCTGGGGCTGAACCAATAAATCGGGACGCTTTTAGGGCGCAACAATCCGGCCAAGTCGGGGATCAAACTATCGGTCAAGGTGCAGCCGGTCGCTAGCACGACCCGCTCAGTCTCGATGACTTCGCCATCAGACAATCGAATCAAAAGCCTGCCTTCGCTGCGATGTATTTCAAGAACATGACTACCGAAACGAATCTGGGCACCACTACGCACGGCAAGATTGAGCATGTGCAACCTGCTGGCGTCGGCTGCAATCGTGTAAGCGCCTTCCTCGACAATACCTTCCATGTCTGGCTGCACCCGAAAGGCCGGAAACATCTGCGTAATCTGTTGTGCATTCAGTTGCTGATGGTCAATCCCGCCTGCCCGCGCCGTGGCGGCGCTTTTGGGTACCACGCCTGAACTCTGCGGCCCGATGAAAAGGCCACCGCTACGCCACAGCAAGGGGTGATCACTGGACGCTTCCAGTTCGTGCCAAAGATCATTGGCTTGGGAAAGCAAAGGAAGGTATTGCGTGCCCTCCCAATACGCTTGCCGGAAAATTCGGGAGCCACCGTAGGATGAACCCAGTCGATTGATCGGCGCTCCAGCATCGATACCCAGAATGTTGGACTGGCGAGTCGACAGGCGCCACAACGTGGCGCTCCCGACAATGCCCAGCCCGATGACGACAGCGCTATATTTTCGACCCACTTTCTTCAACTCCATTTGATCCAAGGAAGCCTTTCAATACAGGTTCAAAGATGACCAGTATCATGCCGAACGCAATAGCCGCAAAAGCCAGCAACGTGTAAGTCGAGGCTGGTTGCCCGTAGATCTCGACAGCCACAATGAACTGGGTCAATGGCAGGATGAACTGCAACAGCCCCATGGCCGAAATGGGCAAGCGCCCGGCAGCAAACGAAAATAACGCCAGCGGAATGATCGACACCAGCCCGCAGCCAATCAGCAGCGCCTGTTCATAGCCGCCGAAGCTGGCGGGCAAGGGTATGAACCCATCGAACAGAAACAGCAGCGGGCACAGCGCGCAGGCAAGCACCAAGGACTCCACAAACAACCCGTTGAGCGGGCTCAATGACGTGAGTTTTTTCAGCCAGGTGTACAGCCCCCATGTCACACCGATGACGACATAGACTCGGGCATCCAGATCGCCGCTGCCTGTGACCAGGAAAAGGACACTTAAGCAAACAATGCCCAACGCAACCGCTTTCAGGGGGCTGAGCCGTTCCCGATAGACCAGCAACCCCACTGCAATACTCACCAGGGGAGCGATCAGGTATCCCAGCCCGCTTTCCAGCACCCGACCGTGAATCGAAGCCCAGATAAAGGCCCCCCAATTGGTCGCCACCAGAACCGCAGCACAGCCATGAAGCACTACTTGACGCAGCTTCAGTCGGTGAAACAGCGCGAGCAGATCTCGCTTCACCCACAAGATCAATGTGACGGTCGCTAGCGAAAGCACCACTCTGTAACCCACCAGAGCAATAGCATTCATGTCATGGAACACCCTCCAAAAAAGCGACGACAGTCCCAGAAACAAGTTGGACAGTCCGGCAGCGAGCATCCCGGTCAGAAAAGGTAAACGTTTATTGCCCGTTGCCATCGATTGACCTTCTGCTGAATGTCAGCTCCAGGATTTCATAGGACCAGATGATGTCGCCCTGCTCGTTAAAGCGACAATACGCGGCGCCTTGGCGTGTCCAATCGACGATTTCCTCGTGGATCAATCCCTGAAGTTGCCGCCACTGCTGCGTGTACAGCATCAGCGGAAACTCATGTCGCTCCAAAAGGCACCAGTCAATGTGGTAATTGGCTTCGTGCTTTTGACACAAGGCATGCATCACGGCAGGAATACCCACCAGCGAGTTCAGGCCAATAATGAGTTTTGCGCCTGGCTTGAGAAATAATGGCACTTCATCAAAAAAGCGTTTGAGCGTGCGATCGCCATAAAACATCGCCTCAATGGACAGCCCCTGAGCCGACTCGGTACGTTGCAAGGCCTGTAGAAACGCCGCCGAAGGGGTTTGCCAGCCAGGAGGGTTGAACAGAATCACATCAAAGGCGTCGTTGGTGGGATCCAGGCCATCGAACAGGTCACTGTGGATAAATCGGACATCGCCCGTGCCAAGATTGGCAACCTCATTGATCCTCGCCACATCAATCGCCTGGGGTGAAATGTCCGTGGCCGTGACTGACTTCATACCCAGGCGGCGCAAGAGCAGTGAATGCACGCCACTGCCCGTTCCTATATCGAGAAAACGAGCATCGGCGTATTGCCTTCCGAAACGCCTTGTCAGTAATGAACCAAATGCTTTGCCGGCCCCGCTGACTTTGAACACTTCAGGGTGATCCACCAGTGTGAGGCACTGACCAAAACCAAAATAGAGCGAGTAACTGACGTCCTCCGCCGGTGGAGAATCGATGTTTGGAGAGGCTGATTGCAAATTTACCTGGGCACTCATCAAGCTATCCTTTTCTCATTACTTTCCGAGTTCTACCGAGCGACGCGCCGCAGCCCGTAACGCCGCTTTGACGATGCCCTTGATATCCGCATCAACAAACGTGTCGATAGCACGCTCCGTCGTACCGCCTTTGGTTTGTACATCCTTGCAGACTTGCCAGGCGGGCTTGCCCGTTTCGCGTATCAACCGGGCAGTGCCGTGCAGTAGCTGAGTTGCGATCAGTTCAGCCTGACGGGCATCGAAACCTTCCTCATGAGCATATTCCTGCAAGGCGTCGGCAAAAAAGGCGACCAGCGCTGGACCGCCGCCTGCCAGGGCCGTGCCTGAATCAATCTGCGCTTCGTCCTCAACACGAATGACCAAGCCGATTGCACCGAACACCTGCTGTGCAGCAGCTGTCAGTTCGGGACGGGCTTGCGTCGGGGCGTAATACAGTGTCACGCCTTCACCCACCTGTGACGGTGTATTGGGAATCGAACGCACGACGTTGCAATGCCCCAACTCACGGGTCAGCGTATGCAAAGTGATGCCGGCCATGACCGAGATGACCGGGCCGCGATGTCGTTTGAGCAGCTCGTTTTGTACCAATGCCTGTTCGAACTGCTGTGGAGGGACAGCCAGAACAACAATGTCGTCGTCCTCAAGTCTTTCGAGGCGGGTACTGACCCGGAAACCATCAGTGGAATATTTGGCGCTACGCTCGGCATCAACCTCGACAACACGAAGACTGTCGGTACCCTTCATCTGCTGACGAAGGCCGTAAAGAATGGCCCCCCCCATATGCCCTGCGCCCAACATATGTACCGCTCTCATAAACAATCCTTTATGTATGAATAGAAGTATCGCACCACTTTACGGGCAAAAAAAAGCCAGTAACGCCTGCCTAAAATTCCATATCAAATCGAGGACTGTCAACGCATATCAGATATGCATAATGGATAAAACAATTGATATTGTTCAACGTATAACAAGGGGATGTAAATTACAAAACTGATCTTCATAGCTACCGCACAACACAACTTCCTAACTGCACACTAAAAAGAAACTAACTTTTCCATTGAAAAATCCTCAAAACTCTAGTGTGTCACCTCAGAAACAAGATCCCTATTGATCGGTGAAGCCAGTGCTTCACGGGCGCGTTGTATTTTATTCAAAACATCCTCTCCCTTTGCATTCCAGATACAGCCCAATGACGTCCCAGAATTTCTCTTCGATGTTTGGACAAAACGCCAAAGTGGGCTTCAGGCTCAATCGAAAACGGCAAGGATTCCACCCAGAGCCAGGGGAAGCAGCCGCGCGCGCTAGCTTTGTGCCGATAGCGAACCCGCTCACCGATATCCAAATCTAGTGGTTCGGAATTTTGTCTCGAGGGAAGAAATGTTGGCCAAGAAGGTCATCTTTTCTTCCTTGGGCCCACCCAGTTCCGCTGAGCTGCATGGGCGTGTCGCCAGGGATTAAGCGGTTAGGCTGCCAAATCACCGCAAATTAAAAATCAATTTGCCTACCGCCGATTTGAATTTCCGTATCATTCTGACCGGCAACCATAGCCGAAGCGCTAATTGCATTTTGATTCGCCCAATTACGAAGTTTCGTGAACTCGTCTTTACGCATTTTGCTCATGGGTACAAAACGCGAAATAGTCGTTTCAAAATCCACCATCGTCAGGTCGCTTAAATCACCAGCGCCATTCATCCGCCGTGAGAACGCTTCAATCAGCGAGTCCCCAACCCAAGCTTCGATTTCAGCACCAGAAAGCACAATGTCTTTACCAAAATTCGACTCGCCGCCTAGAGCAGACAATCGATCCAAATCGAATTTTTCTGGATCACGCTTCAATTTCTTCAGATGTATTTCAAGAATCTTCTTTCTTTCCGATGTCGACGGGAAGTCAACGAAAAATATTTCGTCGAATCGCCCCTTCCTCAACAACTCCGGCGGTAAGCTGTTGATATTGTTAGCGGTAGCAAACACAAAAACAGGTGCCGTTTTTTCTTGCATCCAAGTCAACAGCGTGCCGAATACGCGTGTAGCAGTGCCACCATCAGATGCCCCTCCGGAAGAGCCAGAAAGTCCTTTTTCAATTTCATCGATCCATAGGATGCAGGGCGAGATAGCTTCGGCAGTACGTAGTGCGGAACGAATATTGGATTCTGAAGAGCCGACCACCCCTTGGAAGATTTTTCCCATATCCAAACGCAATAAGGGCATGTTCCATGACGACGATATGCATTTCGCCGTTAGCGACTTGCCGCAACCAGGAACTCCCGTTAAGAGCAAACCCTTCGGGGTTCTGACACCAAACTCCTGAGCCAACTGCCCAAAACACTGGCTACGCAAATGGAGCCATTTTTTAAGAGTTGCCAGCCCTCCAACATCTTCAAGACTTACCTTTGAGTCAATGTATTCCAAAATACCTGTTTTCCGTATAATTTGTTTTTTCTCGGAAAGCAGATCCTTTACGGTGTTTTCATTTATACTCAGGCTGGATACCAATGAACGAGACAAGCTATTGTCAATTTCCAATCCCGTGAGACCCAAAGCGGCATCAATAAGTTTATCTTTGGCCTCACTAGAAAGATCAATCTTAACACTGCCGTTGCCCTGCCATGAATTAACAAAGTTATTTATCTGATTTTTAACTTCTTCTCTTGATGGCAGTGGAAAATCAATTAACGTGATTTCCTTTTGAAGATCATTAGCAACTTCAAAGCTGGGCGCCACGACAATGCAGTTGCTTCGATAACCACGTGAACGGATATTGATGGCTAAATCTCGAAGTCGACGGCGGTAGACAGGATTTGAGCTTGAGGCAAGGTAGTTATGAGCATCACAAAAAACAAAAATGTTTTTGCTGCCCTCCTCCTTCGCCTTTTCTTCGCAAAAATCCAAGGCCACTTTCAAATCAAAGGTTTTATCCCCAGCCACGACGCCATTTATCTGGACGCCTAGCGTCGAGTTCCAAACGAACAAACGATGGCTGAGCGCCTTGGCGATTTCAGAAATCTCATTGAGAGCACGCTCTTCCTCAAAAGTTTCAATGACCAAAATCGCATAACGCGCTTTCAGGTAATCTGTTATCTGCTTGGTACGGCTCATGCTTATTATCCCTGCGCTTGAACTGAGTTATACATGCATCGGAAGGCCGGTTTTGGTAACGCCAGAATTTGAAACAATAAACTCGACAACTCTTCCAGTACGAAAAAAGTCAATATCGACTCTGTCACTGGTTTTGATAATTTGCTTGTGCTGATAGGGATGTTTAGCGTTATGCCGATACCGACCTGCCAGCGTCAAGTCTACGGCTTTAACAACTCGAATCATGCCTTCATTCTGGAATATCTCTTTTGGCGTATAGCCTGTATAGAGTATCCAGTTTTTCTCGCCATTGACGGCGTGTATTAATTGTTCCAAGGCTGGCGCCTGGTCGAGCGGCTCCCCCCCGGAGAGGGTAACCCCAGCGATGTCCATTGCATTTATCTTCTGAGCCAATTCATAAACAGACATCAGCGTATTCGCTTCGCCATCATGCGTCGCCTGGTTGAAACATCCCTTACAATTCAGCACACAACCCTGCACCCATAATGTCAAGCGTAATCCAGGGCCGTTAACGCTGCTTAACTCCATATGGTGTAAATTGATTTCCATTTAGAAGTTCGCACTGAGAATTTGAAGGGTTTGCTCTTCATGAACTACGGTATACTCCGGCTTCCACTCTGTTACAAGCTCCGCCATAGGGCTAGAAAGTAGAGCCTCAAGCTCTTCAGTAAGTTTTGTGCAAATATCGCCTTTCACGCCATGCACTTCCTCCGTAATTGCATCGCCCGTAAAAGTGACATGAATACCGTATTCATAGCGAGGTCCAAATTCAATCTCGAACCCTTGAAGCGTTTCTTTCACCCTTGCTGGAACCCCTGATGCTTCTATGCGCTTGATGGTTTCATCGATGGCTACGCTGATGTATGCTTTCTGAAAGCTTAAAGCCAAATCATCCATTATCGCTTCATCGCTGACTGAAATATTTTCCCGTTCGATGAGGAGTTTGTATGAGCCCGCCTCAATTTGGCAAACAAATAGATTGAATCCATCAGCGGTTTGGCCACAAATAGCCCTGTATTGCTGCGTGCCCAAATAGCCTAACTTGCTCAACACTTTTTTACTGAAATCGCTGGCAAACGTGGAAACCAGACTCGTCGTCGGGCTAAGGCCAATCTTGCCGAAAGCTTTGGCAATAGCTTCTTCATTAACATAAGAAAATTCAAACTTTGTACAATGCGACATTATTAAAGCTCCAGCCTGCGACCGGGAACAACTTCTTCGGCGGCCTGGATAGCAATTAACACATCAGGGGCAACCTCGATGTTACGCAGAGGCGCCATGGGTACAAGCGTCGCTTCAGGCGCAACATTTTTTAAAACCGGGGTTGGAGTTTCGGAGTTGACAACCACTCGACGTCTTTGTACTGCCTGTGATGCACCACTATCGCTCAGAAGACTTGCATCAATCGCTTCTAACAGCCGTCTTATTATCAGGGTTGGATTTGATGTGAGCTTTTCATATAGTTCAATGCGCAACAAAGCATCGGCTCCATCATTGAATTGCAATTTAACAAAATGATTTTGGGATGCATCGCCGGCGATGCCAATGCGCGAGATCTGATTCAGGTCCCGTGACAGCTTTCTCCAAACACTCCCGTCAAACGACGCAACAATTAACTTGGTTCCTGTTGCGGCAAAAGCATTGCAACCATTTTTAATCTCACCGGCATCAAAATTCTGGTAGCTGACCAGAATTTTCTCCCCGGCAGGAAATCCCAGAGCGGTTTCCAAATATTCATTTGTCGAAAAATCGATATCCTCATGAAATTTTAATGTTCTTGAATAAAAATAAAGACAAACAATGCCACCTAAACCATAGTACAGTGTTGTCATCGCCGTTTCCGGTGCAAGAACTGCAATAATTACCCCCGACAGAATAATGAATGCATAACCGTAATTTATACCCGCCATTGTATTGAATTTTTTATTTCTATAAGCCTGAAATGTTTTACCGGGGATATATTTTTTTGAAGGTGCAAATAGCAGAGCACCCACACCAAAAAAAATCAGAGTGATAAACCCCATTGCAGCCTGGCGAATTTGCCCATTCTGCAACCCTTCAAGAAGTACCCTCGCACCGCCAAAGATAAAAACAGGTATGCTTGCCAGGATTAAAAGTCCCAATATCTTACCTTTGGCGATCATCATCATTTTCCACACCGGGATAGTTCTTATCATTCACAAACCTTCTAGAGTTGATTCAGTAGCGCGTAGTGACGGGATGGCTGTAGAACTGCTGATGGGTCTATGCTACATGACGACCTTTGATTTATCACGCACTAGGGATGGTCTGAAGTAGCCATATGGTTCGAGCTAACTTCAACCACTGCCGATTTTGAAAGTGGCCAGTCGATCCAAAATGCTTTGGCATTGCCAATAGAGAGCGTCACGGGTAGTTGGCTCCCCTGCAGATCGTAACGGCTGTGTACCCTACAATCGAGCGGTAGCTCCGGCAAGGCGCCAAGCACTCGTTTGTGAACGCCAGGATCGGACTTCAAAAAAACCCTCCAATTTATGAAATTGAACGGGGAACACTATCGGTGAGAACCCTGAAAAACCCTGTCAGTCCTAAAGCGCCGTGAGGGAGCGATTCGACGTTTTGTCGGCGAACTCAACTTGGTTAAACTGGAGCCCTTTTTTACACACCCCGCACCAAAAACGGTCATTGCGTGACAATGGTATCGTCCACTCCTTTTCAAAATTCCTGACAGATTATGAATAGAGCAAAATCCTCAATCCGGGCCGTTGCTCCCGCACCAGGCATCCCTGAATCAATGGATACCTGACATGACCAACTCATCGCAGAACGCGAGGTTAAATAATTTGCTGGCCGTGAGCGAAGCCAGTATCGACAAGACTGAGTCCAACACCGACTTATTGAAGGTGATCCATGAGTTCGCCTCGTACGATGGCCCGCTCGAATTCGATCGCACCCGCGCATGGTGGTTTTTCGTCACTGGCCTGTTATTGCTTGCGAGTGCTGTGGCCCTTTATTGGATTGGGAACATCTCTAGCGTCGCTCTGTTCTTTTATCGATTGGAAATTGATCCCGACTCGTTCGGCATGGGCACTGGTTTTCTTGGCATCGTCATTGCCGCTGGGAGTCTGACATGGATGAAATCCAAATCTAATCGGTTGCCGTCGCTCAGTAAAAGAATTGCTCGACTGTCATCCTACTTCCACAACGGACTGACTTTCCTGAAAGAAGACTCGGCCACGACCCTCAAGAAGCTGGACACGGAATTTGGTGATTACCGCCGGGGCAACTACAGCCGCGAGTTGGTCGAGTCGATACAGGGTGTATTTCCCGGCACGCAGCGCAACCTCCCTTACCACTATCGCCAGTTGCACTACGTTAACAGGCGAACAGTGCACACCACGGTGACCGACAAAGATGGAAAAACCAAAACGGAGACTCGAGTGGTTTACGACCACTACGACCGGTACAGCCTTGTCATCGACTTTCCATGGGTCAGCGGGATATCGGTTAGATCTGGTGACCAATCGGAGAACGACTATGCGTGCCCCATGGACACGGCTTCTCCGGATTTCAATAAAGCGTTCCGTTTGACCGGTCGCAGCGAGATACTCTGTGCGAAATTCATCAAGCCTTCGACGGTGCTCCACTTGCTGAAGCTGTTCGACATCCTCCATCGTCCGAACCTGGAGTTCGCCGACAGTGGAAAGCTCTGCCTCAGCTTCGCCAGCAAAGACCTGCTCGCGTTCGGTACCGAGTATTCGCTGGCATCACCCAACGAGTTTTACGCAGAAATTTCTGCCGGTATCGAACTGCCGCGCTTGATGTCGGCGCTCCAATGGAGCCATGCACTCAGCGAGCTGCACGATGACAACTTTGCCTCCTATCCCCTAACAAGCCGCCAAGAGAAGTAAGCCATGGACATTGCACTCATCCTTTCCGCTGTTATCGCTGTCGTCATCATCGTAGCGGGCTTCAGCCTCTACAACGGCATTATTGGGGGACACAACCGAGTACAACGTGCCTGGTCAGACGTGCTCGTTTACGAACGCCAGAAGACCAAGGTGCTCGATCAGCTTCAAAAAGTGCTCTCAGACTTCATGGTCTTTGAGTCCAGCCTCCTCGAAAAAATCACCGGCCTTCGCAGCGCGGTCAATGCCCTTCCTGCTGGAGCGGACGGCAACGCCCTCACGAAAGTTGAAACCGCCTCGAGGGAGCTGATGGGGGGCTTGCGCGTTACCTTTGAGGCTTACCCTGATCTGAAAGCATCCGAAGCGGCGAACAACATGATGCGTGAAATCGCCGAACAACAAGAAAACGTCGGCGCGGCCATCACCATTTACAACCGCAACGTCGAACTGTTCAACAACTCCATCGAAATGTTCCCAGGCTCGCTCGTCAATGGCCTGTTCAACAAGAAAACGCGTGTGACGCCGTTCTCCGATACCGAAGCTTCGCAAAGTTTCTCTTACACCCCGAATATCTAAACCGCGTCATGCATCGAACCCATCACCCGTGAGGGTGATGGTCGATCACCTGCCTGCTTGAATAGATCCGCGGCTGATTTTTCCAGGCGCGATGCCGAAAGCAGCAACAAAGTAGACAGCCCCGGCTGGAGCGACTGTCAAATGAAGTCTTCAATCCTCGTACTTGCCGCACTTTATTGCATGGGCATCAGCACAGCATTTGCCGACGGCTCACAGGCGATAAGCGACAAACACGGGCCAGCAGGCATCGTCGTCGGTGAGCGTCTGGCTGCGGCCAAGTCCAAGCTAGTCAAACAAGGATGGAAGCCGACGCGGATACATGCCACCGACGGCTATGAATACAGTGGCGTAGAGCGGGAGCTGGCTGCACGCAAGTTCTTCGAACTGGATACCTGCTCGTTTGATAGCTCGCGTTGCGTCTTGTACTACTCGAAGAAAGGAACTTGCCTATGCGTCGATACCATCGGCGAGCAATTCAATGACATGACGGTCACGTGATGGACCCGTGAATGTCCCGATATTGAAGTATTCACCTGATCCACAAAATCGCAGACTGGAATCATTTGGATGAAGCGTGGCCTTCATCCAACTCGTTCACATCCCGCGCCCGCCAGCCTCAATCCTCCCGCGTCAAAACCTCCAGCAACTCGATCTCAAACACCAGATTCGAATGCGGCGGGATCTTGCCCATCGTCCGCTCGCCGTACCCCAAATGCGCCGGCACCAGCAGTTTGCGTTTACCACCGACCTGCATGCCCATCAGTCCTTGATCCCAACCCTTGATCACCCGGCCAGTGCCGATCACGCACTGAAAAGGTTTGCCCCGGGTGTGGGACGAATCGAACTCCGTGCCGTCTTCCAGCCAGCCGGTGTATTGGGTAGTGATCAGCGCGCCTTTGACGGCGGCTTTGCCCTCGCCTACCTGAAGATCGATGACCTGCAGTTCATCATTCATGACATTCACTCTATTGTTCAACTGGCCGCCGTTTTCCCAGAATTGCCGGGTATTGGCAAGCCGTCAGTGACGATCAACGTGGTATCCGAACCGAGTGATGAACCCTTAACATAGCCAACCGCCATTACTTCCCGGATCGACTTGCCATGCTGGCAGCGCCCAAATGACTCAGCTCTTGATCAGCCTTGCCATCGGCGCGGTAATGCTTGCCGTCATTGCCCTGTTGATCTGGCGCGAGCGTGGTTTGCGCCAGCAGCTTGCCCAATACCGTGATCTGCTGACCCGCGCCGCCGAAGGCCGGAACATTCATCAGGACGGCGACGCCGAGCGTTTCAAGCGCAGCCAGTATTTCGCGCGGATCGGCACATGGGATTGGGAAGTCGACACCGACCGGCTGTACTGGTCAGACGCGATCTACGGCATGTTCGGGTTCAACATCGGCGAAGTGACACCTTCCTATGCGTTGTTCTGTTCCTGCGTGCATCCGGACGACCGCGTCAGGGTGCGCGCCGGCGAACTGCGTTGCCTGGAAACCGGTGAAAACCACGACGAGGAATATCGCGTGGTCTGGCCTGACGGCACGATTCGCTGGCTCCGGGAAACCGGCAATGTGGTGCGTAATGAACACGACGCGATGATCAAAATGATGGGCGTAGTGCGCGACATTACCGAAGAAAAAGCCTCGGCCAGTTACCTCAAACACCTCGCCCACTTCGACCCGTTGACCGGTCTGCCCAATCGGCTGGTGCTTGAAGAACGGCTCTGCGAAGCGCTGGACCATGCGCGCCAGAGCGGCACGCGGGTGGCACTGGTCTTCGTCGACCTAAACGGTTTCAAAACCATCAACGACCAGTACGGCCACGCTGCCGGCGACCGGGTTCTGATCACCACCGCCACTCGTCTGAAACGCATCCTGCGCGCCAGCGACACCGTCGCGCGCATCGGCGGCGACGAGTTCGTGGTGATCCTGCAAGACCTCGCACCCGGCATCAACCTGCAGGACGAAGCCCGCAGCATCTGCCAGAAGATCTTCATCGAACTGTCCCCACCGGTCAGCATCGGCAACGACCAGCGCCATATCGGTACCAGCCTTGGCGTCGCAGTGTTTCCCGATCATGCGACGGCGATGGATCGGTTGCTGCACATTGCCGATCTGGCGATGTATGAGGCCAAGCGCAGCGGGAATAATCAGTATCGGTTGGGCGAGGAAAGCCCTGCGCGTCTAAAGGCGCAGGGCTTTTGAATCCTGGGTTTAACGCGGAACCGGTTTCATCTCGACAATGGTCCCGTTGGTGATCATTACCATGACGTACTGGTCATTGATCTGCACCCACTGGGCCTGATCGACCGGTTTTTTCAGGCCCTTGGCTTTCCAGTCGAGGGCTTTCTCGCTGCGCTGATAAACGTCTGGGGCACGATCATTGACCTTCAACTCGCGGTCACTGACCGGAGATTGCACGGCGGGTTCGCTTGAGGTTTGCGCCGCTTGAACGACTGGGCTGATCCCGGCGATGCCGGCGACGAGGGCCAGGCTGGCGATTAGGGTTTTGCTGTTCATCGGTGAACCTCCTGAGATGTCTGATACCTGAACTCCGACTGCGCGGTGCTGGAATCATTCCTTGTTTTTTGTCGGGGCTGGCAGGGGGATTGTAGTTGTCCGTCGGGACGCGATCGCAGGCAAGCCAGGCTCCCACAGGATGGCGCGATGTTCGGCCCAAGTCGAAGTCCAGCTCAAGCGCCGTTACGACTTGATCCCCAATCTGGTGGCCGTTGCCAAGGGGTATATGGCCCACGAACGCGAAACCCTCGAAACGGTCATCGCTGCGCGCAACGCTGCAGTGGCCGTACTTGAGGCCACGCAAGCGCAACCGGGCAACGCAAAAAACATCGAGCAGTTGGGCCAAGCGGACAGCACGCTCAGCAGCGCGGTGGGTCGGTTGAACCTGACGCTGGAGGCCTATCCCGATCTCAAGGCCTCGCAGAACATGCAGCAACTCAGTGAAGAGCTGAGCAGCACCGAAAACAAAGTGAGCTTTGCGCGGCAGGCTTACAACGATGCGGTGATGACCTACAACACCCTCAAACAGGGTTTCCCTGCGGTGCTGCTGGCAACCGGTTTCGGTCATGGTACCGATGCAGCTCCGCTGAAATTTGCTGACACGCTGGCCATCAAGGTCGCTCCGAAAGTTTCTTTCTAACCCTCGTTATTCAAGGACGGCCCATGATTTTTTTTGAAAATCAACGCAGGGCCAGACGCCAGACGACACGTTTGGTGAACCTGATGATCCTGTCGCTGCTGGCTCTGACAGTCCTCACCAGCCTGCCCTTCGTCTTCCATGGTTTCGAAAATTACCTGAGCGGCACCGGCAGCCTGCTGGATGCGCTCATGGCGATTGCCTCAGGTACCCTCGTGCCTGCGGTGTATGCGTTGCCGGATTTATCGGTAATGTTTTCGGCAGCCTGATCAAGGCAGCAGTGAGTCGCCAACGCGAGTTCCTGGCGGATGCCAGCGCGGTGCAATTCACGCGCAATCCGCAGAGCATCGTCGGCGCCCTGAAAAAAATCGGCGCGCAGGGTTCATCTATCAGTGCTGCCCGAGCCGGTGAGTACAGTCACTTGTATTTCAGCGTGGGCGTCTCGAACCCGCTGAGTCGCCTCTTCGCTACCCACCCTGAGCTGAACGAGCGCATCCGGCGGATTGATCCGCACTGGGATGGCAGCTTCACCGTTCGCAATGCCGCTGAGCAAGCAAACGGTCAGCAGTAGAGGCCGACAGGTTCAATGGATTGATTGGCGGAACGAATGCCATCGCTGGCAAGCCAGATCCCAGAGCGGTTCAGCGCCCCTGACTGATCCGCTTTGCGCATCAATCCATACCAACAATGCAATTAACAGATTGTTACACCTGCGCCACTATCCACCCCAATAAAAACCGTGCGCCGCTTCCCCGTAGCGCACGTCATAAAAGCGGTGGAGTACTTTGTCATGACAGCCTCAATCCCACACGGCGGCTCGCGGGCCGGCGCCATTTTCCGGGTGACCTCGGGCAACTTCCTCGAACAGTTCGACTTCTTTCTGTTCGGTTTCTACGCCACCCAGATCGCGGCGGTGTTCTTTCCGGCGAGCAGTGAATTCGCCTCTCTGATGATGACCTTTGCAGTGTTCGGCGCAGGCTTTTTGATGCGCCCACTGGGGGCCATCGTGCTCGGTGCGTACATCGATGACGTCGGTCGCCGCAAAGGGTTGATCGTTACGCTATCGATCATGGCCAGCGGCACGATATTGATCGTGCTGGTGCCCGGATACGAAACCATTGGCCTGTTCGCCCCCGCACTGGTGTTGATCGGACGGCTGCTGCAAGGCTTCTCGGCCGGTGCCGAATTGGGCGGGGTTTCGGTCTATTTGTCCGAAATCGCCACGCCCGGTCGCAAAGGCTTTTTCACCGCTTGGCAGTCGGCCAGCCAGCAAGTGGCAATCATCGTTGCCGCCGCGCTGGGCTACGCGCTGAACGCTTGGATGGCGCCGAACGTGGTTGCCGATTGGGGCTGGCGCATTCCGTTTTTCGTCGGCTGCATGATCGTGCCGTTCATCTTTGTGCTGCGCCGTAACCTGGCCGAAACCGAAGCGTTTGCTGCGCGCAAACACCGTCCGAGCATGGGCGAAGTGTTCCGCACCCTCGGTCAGAACTGGGGCGTCGTGCTCGGCGGGATGCTGATGGTCGCCCTGACCACCACCGCGTTCTATCTGATCACGGTGTACGCGCCGACCTTCGGCAAAACCGTGCTGCACCTGAGCACCTCCGACGCACTGCTGGTGACCTTGCTGGTGGGCGTGTCGAACTTCTTCTGGTTGCCGGTTGGCGGCATGCTGTCCGACCGCATTGGCCGTCGTCCGCTGCTGATCGCCATGTCGCTGCTGGCGCTGGCCACGACTTATCCGGCGCTGTCCTACCTGGTGCACGCTCCGAGTTTCAGCCACATGTTGCTGTCGCTGTTGTGGCTGTCGTTTATCTACGGGATGTACAACGGCGCCATGATTCCAGCCCTCACCGAGATCATGCCCGTGGAGGTGCGCGTCGCCGGTTTCTCTCTGGCCTACAGCCTGGCCACCGCGATTTTTGGCGGTTTCACCCCAGCGATGTCGACCTTCCTGATCCAGTACACCGGCGACAAAGCCGCGCCGGGTTACTGGATGAGCATCGGTGCACTGTGCGCGTTGTGCGCCACCCTCTATCTGTATCGCCGCGCTGGCGGTCGCCTGCAACCTGCCGTCGTTTAAGGAGCGTTTCCCGATGAAAAAACTGTTCACCCTGACCGCCTTCGCCCTCCTCGCTTTCAGCGCCCTGACGCAGGCCGAAGAGCTACGCGTGATGACCTCGGGCGGCTTCACCGCCGCCTACAAAATCCTCGGGCCGAAATTCGCGGCGGCCACCGGCAACACCCTCGACACCACCCTTGGCCCGTCGATGGGCAAGTCCCCGGAGGCGATCCCTAATCGTCTGGCGCGCGGCGAACAGGCCGACGTGGTGATCATGGTCGGCTACGCCCTCGACGACTTGATCAAACAGGGCAAAGTCGACCCGGCGTCACGTGTTGAGCTGGCGGATTCGCGGATCGGCCTGGCAGTGCGCCAGGGCGCGCCGAAACCGGACATCAGCAGCGTCGAAGGCCTGAAGAAAACCCTGCTCGATGCACAGTCGGTGGCCTACTCCGACAGCGCCAGCGGCGTATACATCGAGCAGCAGTTGTTCAAGAAACTGGGCATCGAAGATCAACTGAAACCAAAAGCGAAGATGATCACGAAAATCCCGGTGGGCTCGGTCGTTGCCAGGGGCGATTATCAGTTGGGCTTTCAGCAGGTCAGCGAATTGCTGCCGGTGCCGGGGGTGAGTTTTGTGGCCAGGATTCCTGAGTCGGTGCAATCGGTCACACGATTTGCCGCCGGCATTCCCGTCGGCGCACAGCATCCGCAAGAAGCCAAGGCGCTACTCGCCTACCTCGCCGCACCGGCCGCCCAGGCTGACGTGCAGGCCACCGGGATGGATTCGGTCAAGCGTTGATCGTTGGCGGCTGGACTTTCATTTCCACCACCAGCCGCTCCAGTTCCAACGCCGCCGGGGTCAATGTGCGACCCCGGCGCTTGAGGATACCGACACTGCGCATCACTTGCGGGTCGGTCAATGGCACCCGCGTCAGGATCGGATGATCCGGCCCCGGAAGCGCCATCATCGGTACCGCCGCCACTCCTAGACCGGCCTCCACCAGACCAATCATTGTCGTCACATGCCGCGTTTCGCAGATGCTTTGGCGCTGCGCCACCACACCGTTCAACGCCTGATCGAGCAGAAAGCGATTGCCGGACGTCTTGTCCAGCGAGATGTAATCCTGCCGATAGAACTCATCCCACGTCACGCTGTTGCGTCCGGCCAATGGATGATCACGCCGGCAGGCAACCACATAGCACTCCTGCACAAGCGGTTCAAAATCGACTTTGGCATCCTGCGTGCCCATAAAACTCAATCCGAAATCCGCCTCGCCGTTGACCACTGCGCTGAGGACGTCATGGGCGCTGGAATCGAGCACTTTGACTTTGATTCGCGGGAACTGCTGGTGATAACGGGCAACCACCCGCGGCATGAAGTAGTAAGCGGCGGACGGCACGCAGGCGACAGTGACATGGCCCAATCGGGTCGAGGCAACTTCGCTGATCCCCAGCAACGCCACGTCGAGATCATCCAGCAAACGCTCGACACTGGGCATGAAACCGCGCCCGGACTGGGTCAGGCTGACTTTGCGGGTGGTGCGTTCGAACAGCTTTACGCCAAGCGCGTCTTCGAGTTTTTCGATGCGCCGGCTCAGCGCTGGTTGCGACAGACGTACGGTGTCGGCGGCCTTGCGGAAACTGCCCTGCTCGACCACGGCGCGAAAGGCTTGCAAGTCGTTGAGATCGAAGTTGATGGCCATGGCGGAACTCGGACGATTGATTCACAAAGGCTATGAATGTAACCAATTGATGCAAATTATTACAGGCTTCAAGAAGATTCCCCCGAGAGAAGGGATTGCTCGCGAAGGCAGTGTGTCAACTGACATTTCGTTCAACCGACCCGCCGCTTTCGCGAGCAAGCCCGCTCCCACAGTGGATCTTCAGTGGATTGGAGGTCTGCCTAGACCTTATCCTTGTCGCCCCCGCCGTACCGCTGTCAGGAGTCATTCAATGCCCCATGAAGGCAATCTGTTGCAAGCCGCTGTCGTGTTTCTGTTCGCCGCCGTACTTACCGTGCCACTGGCCAAGCGCCTGCAATTGGGCGCGGTGATCGGTTATCTGCTTGCCGGGGTGATCATCGGCCCGTCGGTGCTGGGCCTGATCGGCAATCCGCAAAGCGTTGCGCATATATCGGAACTGGGCGTGGTGTTGCTGCTGTTCATCATCGGCCTTGAGTTGTCGCCGCGACGGTTGTGGGTGATGCGCAAATCGGTGTTTGGCGTTGGTCTGGCGCAGGTGCTGCTGACCGCTTCGGTGATTGGCGTGCTGGCGCTTTCGGTCTTCGGTCAGCCGCTCAACAGCGCGATTGTGCTGGGCCTTGGCCTGGCGCTGTCGTCCACCGCGTTCGGCCTGCAAAGCCTGGCTGAACGCAAGGAACTGACCAGCCCTCACGGGCGCCTGGCGTTTGCGATTTTGCTGTTTCAGGACATCGCCGCGATCCCGTTGATTGCGCTGGTGCCCATGCTCGCCGGCAGCGCCGAAAACACCAGCAGTGCCGAGAGTCTGAATCACGCGTTACAGGTGCTCGGCGGGATCGCTGTGGTGGTGGTGGGCGGGCGCTACCTGTTGCGTCCGGTGTTCCGTGTGGTGGCGAAAACCGGGTTGCCGGAGGTGTCCACCGCCACGGCGTTGCTGGTGGTGATCGGCACGGCGTGGTTGATGGATCTGGTCGGTGTGTCGATGGCGTTGGGAGCGTTTCTTGCCGGCCTGCTGCTGGCGGATTCGGAGTATCGCCATGAACTGGAAGCGCAGATCGAACCGTTCAAAGGCCTGCTGCTCGGGCTGTTTTTCATCAGTGTGGGCATGGGCGCCAACCTCAGTCTGCTGCTTAACGCGCCGTTCACGGTATTGGGGCTGACGCTGCTGCTGATCGGTTTGAAGCTGCCGTTGCTGTTTGTGGTGGGCCGTCTGGCCGGAGGCTTGAACAAGATCAGTGCCATTCGTCTCGGCATCGTTCTGGCGGCCGGTGGTGAATTTGCCTTTGTGGTGTTCAAGATCGGCCGCGATCAAGGCCTGTTCGAGCCGCGCCTGTATGACTTGCTGGTGCTGACCATCACCCTGTCGATGGCGGTGACGCCGTTGCTGCTGTTGGTCTGCGCACGACTGGTCAGCCCCAAAGTGCAACCGGTGGAGGTGCCGGAAAAATTCCGTGAAATCGAAACCGATGCACCGCGCGTGGTGATCGCGGGCATGGGCCGGATGGGCCAGATCGTGGCGCGGATTCTGCGGGCACAGAACATCAAGTTCGTGGCGCTGGACACCTCGGTGGAAACCATCGAACTGTCGCGCAGTTTCGGCGGCGTGCCGGTGTTTTATGGCGACCCGATGCGCCCGGAAATCCTCAACGCCGCCAAGGTCGGCGAGGCGGAATATTTCGTGATTGCCACGGATGATCCGGACACCAACATCAAGACCGCCGAAGTCGTGCGCAAGCTCTACCCGCACATGAAGATCATCGCCCGGGCGCGTAACCGTCAGCATGTGCACCGCTTGGTGGATATCGGCGCTGAAGCGATTCGAGAGACTTACTATTCGAGCCTGGAAATGAGCCGGCGCACGTTGGTCGGTCTTGGGTTGACACACGCTCAGGCCGATGCGCGGATCAAGCGCTTCAAGCACCACGACGAACAGGTGCTGGAGGCGCAACACGCGGTCTACGACGACGCGGCCAAAGTCCTGCAAACCGCCCAGGAAGCCCGGGCAGAACTGGCACGCTTGTTTGAATCGGATCAGTTGGAAGAAGAATCGCGCCAGGCCTGAGAATCAGGCGCCGCGCGGGCCGCCATCGCGGGCAAGCCCGCTCCCACAGGGTTTCGCGTCGTGTACAGAATGCTGGTACGACTCGATCACTGTGGGAACTGGCTTGCTTAGGTCAGGCCATCTCTAATTCGAGCGCTGGCTCGACCGGTGCCACTTCAAACCGATCCGCCAGAAACGGTGTGATGTCCAGCGGCAAGGGCTCATCGTTGACCAGTTTGTCCAGCAGTACACCGGTAATCGCCGAAGTCAGAATGCCGGTGCGAAAATGTCCGCAGGCATTCAGATAGCCCTCCACCCCGCGCATCGGCCCAAGGATCGGCAACTCATCGGGCGACCCCGGACGCAACCCCGCCCAGGTGCGTTTGAGATTGACGTCCTCAAGCTCCGGCAGGCAGCGCACCGCGCCCTGCACCAGCCCGGCGATTTCCGGGTAGGTGGTGGTGACATCGAAGCCTTTGTCTTCGGTGGTGCTACCGATCAGGATCTCGCCGTTGTCCTTTTGCGCCACGTAGCAGTCGCTGGTGGTCAGGCAACCGTTGAGGATCTTCGGCATGCGCTCGGTCAGCAGAATCTGGCCTTTTACCGGTTTTACCGGGATGCGGATGCCGGTCGCCCACTCGCTCAAATCCGCCGCCCAGGCGCCGCCGGCGTTGATCAGCGTCTTGCAGTGGAACACACCCGCCTCAGTCGTTTGCACGCCGGTCACGCGGGTGCCGTGGTGCAACACGCCTGTGACGTTGGTGTTGACGTAGATGTCCACACCGTTCTGCCGCGCACCTTCCATGTAGGCATCGGCGAGGCGGAACGGGCTGACCTGGTGATCGCAGAGAAACTCCAGCGCCCCTCGCGCCTCATGGCTGACGCTCGGTTCCGCTTCGCGCAGTGCGGCTTGATCAAGCCAGCGCACCTGATCGGCCAGATGCGCAATGCAGCCGACGATGTGTTCGGCGTAGAGCCGATCCTCGTCGTCATAAATCACGAATTTCAGCCCGGTCTTCTCGAACTTGAAATCCATGCCGTGGTTGTCCTTCAACTCGCGGTGCAACGCCGGGTAAAGCGCGTTGGATTGCAAGGCGAAATCGAAGAACGATTCGGGCAGGATGTGCGGCGTGCTGGCGTCCACCGCCACCGCCGCGCCCTGGGTTTCGCGCTTGCGGTTGGCCGACATCATGCGGAAGAAAATCACCCCGCACCCCAGGCCAACCGACTCGCCGATGGCCCACAAACCGCCGGCCGAAGCGCGGGTCGCGTTGCCCGGGCGCTTGGCATCGATCAGCGCGACCTTGAGGTTTTTGCGTTTGGACAATTGATAGGCGCAGGACGCCCCGATTACGCCGCCACCGGCAATGACCACGTCATAGAACTTACTCATGGGAAGCGGCCTCCGTGCCGATATTCTGAAAAGCGGAAAAAGGGATCGGGTCAATCGGGAAACGTGGGCGCAGCCAACCGACGTCCTTGCGCCCGGTGGCCTGGCGCAGTCTGTCACTGCAATAGCCGACGCACATGCGCCCCTGGCAATCGCCCATGCTTACGCGGGTACGCATTTTCAGGCTGGCGATGTCTTGAACACCCTGCTCCAGCGCACGATCGATGTCGGCACGGGTCGCGTGCTCGCAACGGCAGATTACGGTGTCTGGAGCCGGTAGCGCGGTCTGGCCGACGCCTCGTTCGGTATAACGATCCACCGCCGCACGGAAACGCACGATGGCTTTGAGTTTGCCCAGATAACGATCACGGCGCACGCGGGCCAGTTCCTCGTCGAGGACACCACGTTGCAGCAGGATCGACGTCGCGGCGATCTTGCCGGCGAGCATTGCCGCTTCACCACCGCGAATGCCGCCCATGTCGCCGGCCAGATGCACATGCGGTTCGTTGCTTTGCTGCCAGATGTTCGCGTTGGCGCGCAGGTAACCGTCGTCACTGAAGCCGTGCTCCAGGCCCATTTGCTGGCTGAGTTGGGTGCGTGGAATGAATCCGTAGCCGACCGCCAGGGTCTTGGCTTCAAAGCGCTCGACGCGGGACATGTCCGGCTCCCAAGTGGCCGAGTACGGGGCGACGCTGACGCTTTTCAGTTCGCCCTCGCCGTGGGCTTCGACCACGCCCCAACCGTAATTCATCGCGATGCCGTGTAGTTTCAGGTAAGCGAGCATGCTCAAGCCGTCGAGGAACAGTTGCGGCTTGTTCAGCAGCGCCAGGCTCTCGCGGGCGATCTTGCCGAATGCACAAGCCTCATACACCCCCGCAACCTTCACGCCAGAAGCGTGCAACTGAGTCGCCACCAGCGGCAGCAACGGCCCGGTGCCGGCGATTACCACCGGCCCCTGCGGCTTGACCACGCCACTCTTGATTTGCAATTGCAGGCCGCCAAGCATGATCACTCCCGGCAGCGTCCAACCGGGAAACGGCACGCTGCGTTCATGGCAACCCGCAGCGAGCAGCAATTGCGGGTAGTGGATCTCGTGCAGTTGCTCGTCGCCATCCAGCACCACCAGTGCACGGGTGCCCTCGGCGCCGACCACTCGATGGTTTAGGCGCACGTCGATCAGGCCGGCTTGCTCCTGGAATTCGCCGTGCAGTTTGCCCAGCGCTTCGGCGTAACGCGGCCCCAGATAATCCAGTTGCACGCCATCACGCAGCGGGCCGCGATAGACCACACCGCCCAGGCGCGAAGCTTCTTCGAGCAACGTGCAGCGCACCCCGTGGCGCGCCAGTTCGATGGCCGCTGCCATTCCCGCCGGCCCACCGCCGACGATGACCGGTTGCAGGCTCATACGACCTCCTGCCCGGCGATGCGGTTGACCTGGGTTTCGATCTGCATGCCGTCACGCACCACGGTCTGACAGGCACGGCGTTTGTGCCGGCCATTGATTTTCACCAGGCAGCACTGGCACACGCCCATGCCGCAGTAGGCGCCGCTGATCTGGTCATGATCGTTGCGTGCAATCTGGCGCACACCGAGGGATTGAATAACGCTGAGGACGGTTTCGCCGATGGCGGCGGTGATCGGTTGGCCGTTGATGTGGACGGTCATATCCGCTTGGGCCAAGGGCTGGATATCAAAGGTTCGTTCTAGGCAGTGCATTGCGGTGTTCATCCGTGAAGGTTCGGTTGAGGTTGTGTCAGCTCCTTGCTGCACTACACCGTGTCGACCCGTTTTTTTCTGTGAATAGGGCGTCGACGCGGATACTTCGTCAGCACAGCGAGGTGCGCGACAAGCAATGTAGTTCATTGCTCAGCAAAGGCCTGGATCATTTAAGTTAGGCGAAATCGCCAGGAAAAATATTGATCCAGGCCAGTGAAAGCAGTCGGATTGTTCAACGATCAGTTGGAGAAGACGAACTGCCCTTTGATCTTTTTCGCACCGATGAACCCCAGGTCCGGAAACAGCAGCGTTTTCAGCCAGGCCGCGTAGCCCACTATCGCCAGGGTGATGCCAACGCCGATCAGGGTAGACACCGGGTCTTCATCGAAGCCCTTGAACATGCGCGACAACTGGCTGATCGTCAGGATCACGTAGACGGTGTAAACCGCAGCAATGTTCTTGTAGAAGCCCCACGCGAACAACAAGGGAATGCCGCCCGCCAACAGCATGACTATCAGGGCCATGTCCGCACTGACTTCATAAAACAGGAAGAACCCGGCAAAGGCGCCGATCAATGCCTGAATGCAGGTCAGCACCACCAGAATCGTGACCTTGAGTGAATGACGCTCTCTGAGAGCGGGGTCAGGCCGCCCGCCAATCCATGCAGCCAACACCCGATCCTTGACCTTCCCACCCGAGAGCGCCTTGAAGGTTTCAGTTTTGGAGCGGCCAGCGTCGAGCATCTCGACCAGTTGCCGCTTGATTTCCTTCTTGTCCAACGAGCTCATCCTTAACTGACAGTGAAAGCGGCCAATCCACTTCCGCCGGCGATTCTCACCGTTGGTCACCCAGAAAGCAAAAAGCCGCTGCCACCCGAAGGTGGAAGCGGCCCAGGCATAAGCCTCAATCAAGCAATCAGTGCACGAACAGAGCGATCAGGATGATGATCGGGATCGGTACGCCGAGGAAAAACAGCAGAAGTGAGCGCATGGTGATTCTCCCTTTTTAACGGACTGGGGGCAGTGTGGTAGTGGTGGCGTACGTGTCGACTTCAACGTACTCGACCGCATCGCGGCGGCGGCCGCCGAACGTGGCTGCGAGGCTGGCGAAGAACGCACCGGCCAGCAGCGCGATGAACATCCACAGCGACGTCCAGGCAGCGACTTTGGCGGCGGTGTCGGCGGCTTGTTGAGCTTTGACTTTGGCGTCGGCAAGAGCTTTCTGGGTACGGGCGTAGACCTCATCGACACGGCGCTCGGCATCGGCCTGAGTCAGGTTGGTGCGTTGTGCGACCAGTTGCGCAAGGTAGGTACGGTCTTCGGTACTGAGCTGACCGTTGGCCAGGCTTTGCGCGAAGATCCGCGCCACGGCGCCGTGCGCCGCGTCATCGCTGACGGAGGCTGGGCGATCATCACGGAACAGGCTGTCAATGAAGTAGCCATATTGATTGCTGTTGGTGTTCGCCGCCGCAGTACCGGCCGCTTGGGTCATGGCGCTGGCGGTGCCACTGGCCACACTGGCACCGGCCTGCACGCCGCCACTGATGACGCTGCTGACCGAACCGACCACGAGGATCGCCGTCACCAGCGTTGCCACACACCAGGCGAGGAAACCATGGGCGGTGTCACGAAAGTAAACCTCGTCACCGTGCATGTTTGCCCACTTCACCCGCAGGCGACCGGCAATATAACCGCCCATGCCGGATGCGATGATTTGCGTCACCGCCAACCAGATGATGGTCGAAATGCCCAAGCCCTTGGCGCTGACGCCCTCCCCGGCCCATGGTGAAACGGCAGAGAAACCCAAACCAAAGCCCAGCAGCACCAGAATCATCGACAGGGCCGCGGCCGCCGCGGCACCTGCGAAAATCGCGCCCCAGGACACACCTGAAACGCTGCTGGACTGTTCGTAGGCAGGATAAAGCCCATCAGAGGATCTATTCATTGTTGTTCTGCTCCAGGCATGAAAAATGGTGTTACAACTGGTCACAACGGGAATTGCAGTGACCGTGCCATTCACCAACAACAAATAAATTCTTTATTTTCAATTACTTATAAAAGATGAACTTCTCAGGGCATTGCAATTTGCAAAGTAAGGGATTTTTGTACGGGTTTTATGCATTGGCACTGGCCGCCACAACGCGCCGTTCTGTGCGTTTGTGACAGCCCCTACATGAAAGTTAATTTAAAGCGTGACGGAAATTTCTTGGCAAAATGCTGCCATTCCGTTTGAACCGATCAAGGCCTGCCCTATGACGCGAATTTTGACCATCGAAGACGACGCCGTGACCGCCCGGGAAATCGTCGCCGAACTCAGCAGCCACGGCCTGGACGTGGATTGGGTCGACAATGGCCGCGAAGGCCTCGCGCGCGCCGCCAGTGGTCACTATGACCTGATCACCCTCGACCGCATGCTGCCCGAGCTTGATGGCCTGGCCATCGTCACCACCCTGCGCACCATGGGCGTGGCCACGCCCATTCTGATGATCAGCGCCCTGTCCGATGTCGATGAGCGCGTGCGCGGCTTGCGCGCCGGTGGCGATGACTACCTGACCAAACCGTTCGCCACCGACGAGATGGCGGCACGGGTTGAAGTGTTGCTGCGTCGCCAGCACAGCGGCGCCACCCAGGCAACGACGTTGCAGGTCGCGGACCTTGAGCTGGACCTGATCAGCCACGAAGCACGGCGCGCCGAGCAAGTGCTGACGCTACTGCCGACCGAATACAAGCTGCTGGAATTTCTGATGCGCAACAGCGGGCAGATCCTCTCGCGAATGATGATTTTCGAAGAGGTCTGGGGTTATCACTTCGACCCCGGCACCAACCTGATCGACGTCCACATCGGCCGGTTGCGCAAGAAGATCGACGCTGCGGGCAACGTTCCGCTGATCCGCACGGTACGGGGCTCCGGTTATGTCATTGCCGAACCCGTCTGACGGCTGGCGTTCCTCCAGCAGCCGCTTGCTGGCGCTATACAGTTCGCTGTTCGTGGCCTGGAGCGCGATCCTCATGGGGGTCATGTATTACGAGGTTTCCGGCTACCTCGACAACCTTGCCAAGCATTCGCTGATGCAACGTCAGCATCTGTTTTCGCACTTTCTCGGCGAACAACTCGAAGAAGCGCTCGCTGCGAGCATGACCTTCGATATTCGCGGTATCGACGCCTACGGGCTGTTCGACACGCACGGCAGGTACCTCGGCGGTGCCTTGCAGCAAATTCCTGAAGGCCTGCCACTGGACGGCAAGATCCACATGCTGGCCAACTGCGCCGATTCCGATGATCCGACCCTGCCGGCCGACAGCTGCGACGCCGTCGCGACGCAAACCCGCGACGGACGCTGGCTGGTCCTGCTGCGTGACAACGGCTCGCTGTTCGCGGTAACGCGGATCATCCTGCACGCGCTGTTCTGGGGCGTGTCACTGACGATTTTGCCGGGGATTGCCGGTTGGCACTTGCTGCGGCGCCGGCCATTGCGGCGCATTCGTGCGATTCAGGACAGCGCGCAAGCCATTGTCGCCGGTGACCTGACCCACCGCTTGCCGCTGTCCAATCGCCGTGATGAGCTGGACATGCTCGCCGCCATCGTCAACGCCATGCTTGAGCGCATCGAACGGCTGATGAATGAAGTCAAAGGCGTGTGCGACAACATTGCCCATGATCTGCGCACGCCATTGACCCGACTGCGGGCGCAGTTGTATCGCATCCAGCAGCAGGCCGGTGAAGGCTCGCCAGAAGCGGCGCAACTGGACCTGGTATTGGCCGAGGCCGATACGCTGATGGCGCGGTTTCGCGGGTTGTTGCGGATTTCCGAACTGGAGGATCGCCAGCGACGCTCAGGGTTTGTCGAGCTTGACCCGGTCTTGCTGCTGGAAGAACTGCACGCGTTTTACCTGCCGCTGGCAGAAGAAGGCGAGCTGCGTTTCGTGCTGAACATGCCGCAGACCCTGCCCCCGCTCAATGGCGACCGAGCGTTGTTGTTCGAAGCTTTGGCGAATCTGCTGAGCAACTCGATCAAGTTCACGCCGGCCGGCGGCACGGTGATGTTGCGTGGCGTGAATGATGCCGGGCACACGCGCATCGAAGTACACGACTCAGGACCGGGAATCCCGGAGGCCGAGCGTGAGGCGGTGTTCCAGCGTTTCTACCGCGCCGAGGGTGGGCAACCGCAGAGTGGCTTTGGCCTTGGGCTGTCGATCGTCGCGGCGATTGTCAGCTTGCATGGCTTCCATCTCGAGGTGGGCAGCAGTGATTTGGCTGGGGCAAAACTGGTGCTCGATTGCCGGCAGCGTTTGATCACTAATGCCTGACATTCACCCTCTGTATGCAGGCTTGCTCGCGAAGGGGCCGTATCAGTCAATCCCTCCGGCGACTGACACTCTGCTTTCGCGAGCAAGCCCGCTCCCACGGTTCTTTGTCCATGATCATTAAACCGGGTAATTGGCCCGCAGGGCCTCAAGGCCGCCCTGATAGATACCGTTGAACAGTGCCACCACTTCCTCATCGCTCACGCCTTTGCCGGTCAAGCGCCCCAACCACGTCACTCGTGCGCCCTGCCCTTGGGCCTGGACCTTGAGGGTCGCCAGGTAATCGGAGGCTGGAAACGGTGCCGTCAGCTTCGCGGGCAAGCTCAAAGGGCTTGCGTCGACCACAATCGCCTGAAAGCGTAAATCAGTTGGATCGCAGGTGCAGATGACCGTCGTCATCGACCGTGAGCTGAAGCTTGTCGTAACTGGCCAAAGTCGCGTGCGACGTTTCAAGCGGATGTTGATGCGTTGTGGTGATGATCATCAACGGTGCACCCGCTGCCTCGCCAGCCTGGATGCCGACGGTGGCATCTTCGAAAATCAGGCAGTCGCGGGGTTCAACGCCCAGTCGCCTGGCGGCCAGAAGATAGCCCGCCGGATCCGGTTTACCGGCCTTCACATTCTCGGCAGTAATCATCACCGCAGGCTCGGGAATGCCCGCCGCCGCCATCCGCCGCAAGGCCAGATCCCGCGGCGCCGAGGTGACGATGGCCCAGCGCTCGGCAGGCAGGCTGTTGAGGAATGCCGCTGCACCGGGAATCTCGACAATACCTTCAACGTCGCCGATTTCCGCCTCGGTGATGAACGCCGCTTGTTCTTCGGCATTCACCCCCGGCAGGTTCAAACGATGGAGGGTGTCGATGGCTCGCGCGCCATGAAGGGTCGGCAAGAACGTTTCAACGTCCACACCATGGCGCACAGCCCAGGCTGACCAGATCCGCTCGGCGGCGGCGATGGAATTGAGGACGGTACCGTCCATGTCGAACAGGAAGGCGCCGAACGCGCGGTCAAAAACAGATTTGTGAGCAGACAAAAGTTCGCATCCTCTGGCAAGGGGCCGGGCAAATGTGCCCGGCAATGTAGCACTTGTCAGTGCAGGCGCGGTGCCTTGGACTTGATTGCCGTGTCGACACAGTCGAGCAATTGACCGATGGCCCAGGGCTTTTTGATAAACGCCACCGAATGCTTGACCCCGGAAGTCTCGGGCGTTTCATAACCGGACATGACCATCACCGGTTTTTCCGGCCAACGATCGCCGACAAGGTTAGCCAGGTCGGCGCCATTGAGGGTGCCGGGCATGGTGATGTCGGTGAGCAACAGCGCCACGTCTGGCGCGTGCTCCTCCAGATATTGCGAGGCGGCATCAGCGCTCGTCTGTGGCTCGACCTTGAAACCTTCCTCCTGAAGAATTTCGCAAAGAAACTCCAGAATCAACGGATCATCCTCAACGACCAGAATCAATCCGCCAGGAAGGTGCGCGTCCGCCGTGGGTGTTGGGCACATGAAACTGCACTCCCTGAATTGCATTAACGATTTAGCGGCTTTAATCCGCTGCTTATCTGGTATGAGCGGCGGGTTCTGTAGAAATTCATTTTTGATACAGGCCTTTTCAAGAACGTCGTATTTACCTACTCGCGACAAGCGTTCGCAACGGCGCAATTGTGGTTAAAATGCCGGCCCTTTTGCTGGCCGACCGTGACTGATGAACCCTCAAGCCCTCGCCACCCTCCACGCCCATTTGCTGCCTGCACTGGCGGCGGCACCCAGTGAGACCCGTCGCCTTTTTCATGGGCGCGGGCGTTGCTGGCCGGGGCTGGAACAGCTCACCGTGGACTGGCTGCAAGGCGTGGTGCTGGTGTCGCTGTTCAAGGAGCCGGAGCCTGAACAACTGGAAAACCTCAAGGGGTTGCTGCTGGACATCAGCGGTTCGAGCGAGTGGCAGCAATGCGGCGCGCACACGTTGCTGATCCAGCATCGCTACTTGCCACAAAGCACCGCCGAATGGCTGCTGGGCGATGAGCTCGACGAAATGACCATCGTCGAGGGCGGTTTGCAGTACCGCGTCGATCTGGGGCGCAAGCAAAACGCCGGGCTGTTTCTCGACATGCGTTACGGGCGTGACTGGGTACGCGACCAGGCGGCGGGCAAGCGGGTGCTGAATCTGTTCGCCTACACCTGCGGTTTCTCCGTGGCGGCCATCGAGGGTGGCGCCAGCCATGTGGTCAACCTCGACATGTCCCGCGCCGCGCTGAGCCGCGGCCGCGACAATCATCGGCTCAACGGCCATGATGTGAGCAACGTCACTTTTCTCGGCCACGACCTGTTCAAGTCCTGGGGCAAAGTGATCAACAGCGGCCCTTACGATCTGGTGATCATCGATCCGCCGTCATTCCAGAAAGGCAGTTTCTTGCTGACCAAGGATTACCAGCGCGTGCTGCGACGCTTGCCGGAACTGCTGAGCGCGCAAGGCACGGTGCTGGCGTGCATGAACGATCCGTCGTTGGGTTCGGACTTTCTGATTGACGGGGTTACGCAGCAAGCGCCGAGTCTGCGCTTTGAAAAACGCCTGGAGAATCCGCCGGAATTCCCGGATATCGACCCTGAAAGCGGCCTGAAGGCCCTGGTCTTCCGGCGCATCGACTGACACTTCCCAAATCCGAGGGAGCAAAGACTTCGAGTCGCCGCGATCAGTGCACGGTCAACCGCTGACGAACAAATTCCTCGGTATGACGGATGGTTTGATCCAGATGCCGATCGCGCTGTTTCTCGGCGTCGAGCATGGCGCGCTTGCCGTTTTTCTGTAGCAGGTAGGTGTGGATCTGCTGCACCTCCAGCGAACGGTAGATCGGCATGGTGTCGATGAACCCATGCAAGCCGTTGCTGCGGTAATGCCGCGTACTCATCAGCACTTGCGTCTCGCGCTGACCGATCACCTCAAAGCCCAGCGCTTCGAAATACGGGACCTTGCCGATGCTGCAAGCCAGTTCGGCGTGGGGATAACGCCCGACCATTTCACCGATCATGGCCCGCGCCACGCCCTGACGCCGATGACCTTCGCGCACGGCCATGTAGGCGACGCTGCACGCTTGCCAGTCGCCCTGCACCGGCAGGTACAAGAGGAAACCGATCACCTGCTCCGGGTCGTGCTCATCGGTGGCAACCAGCAGTTCCACCTCGGTGCCCTTCTCGCCATTCAACGCTTCCAGATACAGATGCACCTCATAGCCGACCGCATACTGATAGACGTTGTACAGCAGGTTGCTCGGGCCCAGGCCCACGGCGCTGATGTCGGTCAGATAGTCGACAACCATTTGCAGAATCTGGCTGTTGATGCCCTCAGGGCATGGGGTTTTGTAGTGGGTGATGCGTGGCATGGCGGGTGAACTCCGGCGGGAAACCGCGACATCATACCTTGAGCGTCCGCTCAGCCTGTATCTGTGCTGACTGAACCGGCGCTTTCGCGAGCAAGCCCGCACACATTCGAGCGCATCTCTCCTGTGTGCGGGCTTGCTCGCGTAGAGGCCAACGTGTTCAGCACCCATCCAACAGGCCCCCCAGCAAAGCCTTCCTGACAAAAATTTCATCTAGCCCAAACGGGATTTTTTGCCGTTACAGCGTCCAATTCTTCAACTGCGCTCACTCCCTGCGCAGGCCTTGAGGCGTTGTCATGAAGGTTTTGCGTTCCCTGTCCAAATGGCAATAAACCTGGCGGCTGTGGCCATTGGCTCTGACAGGCACGAGGGTCGAACGGGTTGTGGGTTGAAGGGCACTGGGTGCGTTGATTGCCACGCGCCTGAACCGATCACTTTGCGGGAACACCATCATGTCGAAAACCGTTAAATCCCTGCTTGCCTTCACACTGGTGGCCATTACCCTCTCGGGCTGTGTCGTCGCGCCCCCCCGACCGCATCGGCCACCGCCGCTGGTAGAAGTGGTGCCGGTCATGCCGGCGCCGGGTTATCACTGGGTCGCCGGTCACTACCGTTGGGGCGGTCATCAATGGCGCTGGATACCGGGTCACTGGCGGGCGTATTGACTGTTGAGGGGCGGCGTCAGTCACCGGGATGACGCCGCCCCACTCACTTGATCCGGTAATGAAAGGTATTGCGTACCGCCGGCACCGACACGGCGACGCCGTCAATGATCCGCGGCTGATACCGGAAGGTTTGCACCGCCGCCAGTGACGGGCGAATGAACAACGGATGGCAGCCGTCGAGCACCTTGGCGTTTTCCACCCGACCTTGCGGGTTGACGGTGTATTGCACCGAACAATCACCCTGGATGTTTTTGTCCAGGGCGCGCTCTGGATACTCTGGCGCCTCTTTGCTCAGCGGCAAGTATTGGCGGCTGTCGGCGAGGGCCTGCTGGCGAGCGTGTTCGGCCTGTTGCGCCTGACGCGCTTGTTGTTGCGCGGCCTGTTGTTGTGCCAGACGTTGTTGCGCGGCGTCATCTGCACGCTTGCGCGCCTGCAGTTGCTCGCGCTGTTGCTCGGCCAGTTGTTCGCGCTTGCGCTCTTCTACCCGCTTGCGCGCCAAGGCGGCCTGCTCGATTTTTTGCGTTTGAGGTGCCGGCTCGGCCTTAGGCTTGACGGGTTCGACCGGCGCAGTCGCCTGCGGCTCAATGACGGGCGCCGGCGTCGGTTCAGGCTCAGGAGGTTGTGCGACTGACGGCGCAACCATCACCAGTTGCGTGGTCAACACCCGTGGCGGTTTGACCGCCGGGGCGGACGGCGACCAGGCGCTGATCAACAACACCAGTACCATTGCGTGCAAGGCAACCGCCAGCGTCGCTGCGAGGCTGTGTTGCCAGAAGTCGTTGCGCGGCATCGGCGCGGCAATCATTGCCGGACTGTGCGGGGTCGTCACCGTCATTGCGGCGCCTCGGTCACCAGCCCGAGATTGCTCACGCCGCCCTGCTGCAACGCGGCCATGGCGGCCACGACGCTGCCGTAACCGGCGTCCTTGTCAGCGCGGATATAGACCTGCGTATCCGGGCGTTGCGCGACAATCTGTTCGACCTTGGCGCGCATCTCGTCGAGTGCCACGGCGCTGTCGGTCTGGTGCTGCGTATCGAGTTCGCCACCCAGGTTCCAGAAGTAGCCGCCCTCAGCTTTCACCGACAGCGTCAGAATCGGCTGGCGCGTGTCGTTGGCCAAGGCTTCACTGGCGATCTTCGGCAACTCGACTTTCACACCTTGAGTCAACATCGGCGCGGTCACCATGAAAATCACCAACAGCACTAACATCACGTCGATGTATGGCACCACGTTCATTTCAGCTTTGGGTCCGTGCTTGCGTTGCGGCCTGACTAACATCGTGTTTCTCCTGTTCAGGCCGCAGCGGCGAGATTCATTGGCGCACCGTGCAACTGGCGATGCAGACGCACTTGCAATTCGTTGCCAAAGGCGTAGTAACGCGTCAGCAGCGTTTGGCTACGTGCGGCAAAACGGTTGTAAGCGATGACCGCCGGGATCGCCGCAAACAGGCCGATGGCCGTCGCGATCAACGCTTCGGCGATACCCGGCGCGACCGTCGACAACGTGGCCTGCTGCACCTGAGACAAACCGAGAAACGAATTCATGATCCCCCACACGGTGCCGAACAAACCGATGTAAGGGCTGACCGAACCGACCGTGGCGAGAAACTGCAAACCCTTTTCCAGTTGCAATTCCTGCTCACTGATCGCGACATGCAGCGCGCGCTCGACCCCTTCCTGCACCGCATCGGCATGGCTGCCCGCGTGCTGATTGAGGTGACGAAACTCGGCGAATCCGGCATTGAAGATGGGCTCGATGCCGGCCTCGACCTCCTGAACCTGCGCCGTTTCGCGGTACAGCGGCAACAGTTCGGGGGCCCGGCGAAAGCGCTGGATGAAACCGTTCAACTGGCGGTCGCGCCGCTGCAGCACGCGGCTGCGCTGAATGATCAGGTACCAACTGAGTACCGATGCCAGCAACAGCGTCAGCATCACGGCTTTAACCAGAAGGCTGGCGTCGCTGATCAGTCCCCAGATAGTCATGTGTTCGAGCGTGGCCTGCATGGTGAAACTCCTTGTGAGCGATGGCCGGTGTTGCCGGAGCAACGACCGCGCCGTTATTCGATGAAAAAGTGATGACCGGTTGATGACGGATCAGGGTAATTTCAGCGCTTTGCTGACCTCGGCCCACGGCACGAACTTGAAGTTCTGGCTTTGCTCGGGCATCCGTTTGCGACCGTCCTGCACCACCAACATGCCTTGGCTCCATGGCCCACCGAGGTTGACCGACGTCACTTCCAGGCCATCGGTTTCCGACGCCCCGTCAATGCCCGCCGCCGCGTTGAGACCGACGCGCAATGCACCCTGCACAGCAAACGGAGGCTCGGCATCCAGCACCAGATAGCTGTCGTTGCCCTGGCTGGACACCACCAGATAGTCCCGCGCCAGACTCTGATAGAGCGCCAGACCTTCGACATCCGCGTGCAGCAGCCCACCGACCTTGATCACACTGGTGAGGGTCGCCGGCTGATCAGCGCGGGCGTCTACCGCCCAGACACCGACATCCTCTTCGCCGATAAACAGGCGCTGGCGCTGATCGTCGGCGACGCAACCCTCGGGCTGGCTGTCGACCTTGAAGCGGCGCACCAACTCGCCCTGAACCTGGCCGTTCGCAGCGTCGAGGCGGTATTGCAGGAAGGTGCCGTCCTTGTCGTTGGCGATGGCGTAGATCTCACCGCTGGCCGGTTGAAACAGGCAGAGGCCGTAAATGTCGTTCAACGGTGTGGGCACTTCGCCGATATCGCGCAACTCGCCGCTTTGGCGGTCGATGGCGAACAGGCTGAGGCTGTTGTGATCGCGATGGCTGGCCACGGCCAGATCGACCGTTAGCGCGCCGAGTTTGAAGTGGGGGCGCACATCGACGTTGTTCAGGCGTCCGACCGGCAACTCCTGCACCTGCTTGCCTTGCAGGTCATACACCAGCAGACCCTGTTTTTTATTGGTGCCCAATACGCGACTCAGCGATGGCTGCTGCGGATGCACCCAAATGGCCGGGTCATCTGCCGCATCGCCCTGACGTGCGACCGGATCGCTCTGCACCTGCGCCGCGACATCGGGCAGCTTCGGTGGCAACGCAACCGGCGTGGCTTGCCAGTCGAGATGGCCTTGATAGGCGCGTCCATCGTCATCGTCGCGGATCAGCACTTGCAGACCTTTGGCGGTTTGGCGCACGGCCAGATTTTCCGGCTCCTTCAAGCCCGACAACGGCAACGTCGCTTGTGCCGACCAGCCCTGCGCCTGTTGCTGGTAGAGGTGCAACTGCGCGGCTTTCGGGTCGAGGCCGATAATGCCACCCGCTACCAACGCCATGGCACCCGCCTCGCCTTTGATCTGGCCGAACGGTTCTCGCAGGGCGACCGGTGAGCGCTGCACGTCGGCTTCGGCATGGGCCGGATACGCCCACCAACCGACGTTCTCTTCGTTGACCACCAATTGCTCGGCAGCATCATCGACCTGGCAAAACTGCGCCGACGGCGGCAGGGGCAGCCCCCGCACACGTTGCGCCCGGGTGTTGAGCGTGACGCCGTTACCCACCAGCCATTGCTCGCCCTTGCCCTCCTCGCCAACCAGAAACACAAACAGGTTGTCGGCGCTGTCGCGGTACAGGCACAAACCGTTGACCGCGAAGTCTCGGGTCGGCAGGTACAGCGGCGTGCCCCATTGCCGTTGGGCCGGATCAAGGCTGACTACCAGCGCTCGCTGACTGGCGTTGTCGACGCTGGCGACCCAGACGTGATGTTCGTCTGCGCGGCTGTCCAACCCGCTGAAAGAACCGGGCAAACGCGCCAGTTCAGCGCCTTGGCCATCAAGCACCAACAAGCCTTCAGTGAAACTGACGCCAAGCCGTGCGTCGCCCGGCAAAAAACCCAAGGCTTGGAGTTTGAGTGTCGGCGCCCACGGAGTGAGTGTCAGGCTCGGCGTGGCGGCCAGCGCTTGGCTCGCGGTCAGGGCGATCAGTGCGCCCAGTCGCCAGCGTTTATGTCGCAAAGAAATACTCATGAACCGCAGAATCCTTGTCGTGCGTGGATCGACGGCGGCACCCGGCCGCCATCCGGGGATTAAAAGTGGGTGAAGGTCAGGCCGAGCTTGTAGGTCGGGCCGTATTCTTCGTATTGGCCGTTGTAGGAACGGTTGCCGGTGGAAACGAAATACGGCTGATCGGTGAGGTTTTGCGCCTCGAAACTCAGTTGCAGGTCCTTCGTCAGTGAATAACGTGCGCTGAAGTCGACGAAGGTCTGCGCATCAACGTGCAGGTCATGCGCCTTGTCATTGATCGAAGCCAATTCGTAGAGGTAATCGGATTTGTAGTTGGCCGACAGGCGCAGGCTGACCTTGTCGTTTTCCCAGCCGAGCATCAGGTTGCCGACCGTGTCGGACTGGCTGGGCAGATCGATGCTGCGTTTGCGGTGACGACCACTGGCGGCGTCGAAGCCTTCGATCTCGGCATCCGAGCGGCTGAAGGTGGTGTTGGCCCCCAGTAACAGACCGTTCCAAGGTGCCGGCAACCAATCGAATTTCTGCGAGTACGCCAACTCCAGGCCATAGAGTCTGGCGCTGTCGCCGTTGGCAAAGCTGTGGGCTTCGGAGAAGCTGGCCCAGGCACCCGAGCCGGCCAGATCCGTGTTGTAGACGAAGTGCTTGATGTCTTTGTAGAACACGAACGCCGACACCGTGCCGGCATGGCCCATGTAGTGCTCGATACCCAGGTCAAGGTTGCTCGACTCCAGCGGTTTCAGATCCGGGTTACCGAACGTGGCTTCATCGTCATCGATGACAAACCCCGGGGCGAGCTGGCCGAACGTCGGACGCACCACGGACTTGGTCCATGCCGCACGCACCTGGGTGTTTTTATCCAGTTGATAGCGCGCATGCAGGCCGGGCAACCAGTGGTGATAACGGCGTTTGGTCTCGGTGGCCTGGAAGTCACCGTCGGTGGCCCCGGTGCCTTTGGCTTCGAACTCGGTGCCCTCATAGCGCAGGCCGGCGATGAACCGCCAATCATCGATATCGATCGTGTTCATCAGGTAACCGGCGTTGATGTCCTCGCTCATCTTGAAGTCGTTGACCGTTGATTCGGTCTCGTCATAGAAGTCGTCTGGGTTCAGCCCGCCGATCAGGTTTTTGATTGCACGGGTGCTGATCCCCGGCCCGAACTGGCCGAGACGATAATCCACCGAGCCCTTGGCGAAGCGGCTGAGGTTGAGTGCATCGTCGCTGAAACCGAGCCCATCGAAGTCTTTGTAGACCCAGGCATCGAGGTCGTTGTCCTTGTTACGACGGCTGACTTTGCCGCCGAATTTGACCTGAGACGCATAACCGCTCAAGTCATAGTCCCGGGCCAGATCCAGACGCAGGTTCTTCTCGGTGTCCGTGGTGTTCTGCTTTTCCCAGTCGACCTTGTCGAGCGTGAAATGATTGGCGTTGTAGAAATCCTCACCGAGGATCGGGCGCGGCTTGTCGTTGCTGTAAAAACCGCTGCTGGCAAAATCGTCATTGCCCTCGAACGCCGCGTTGGCGATGTGGCCCGGGCTGTCTTCGCTGGAACGGCTGTAGCCGGCCTGACCGCTGAGCGTCCACAGACCGATCATGCGTTCGCCACCGAACACGTAAGACTGAATTTCCTGGGTCTCCTCGCGCTGCTTGAGTTTGCGTTTGCCTTCGGCATCGCCCAGTACGCCGGCTGCCTGCGGGTCGGCAAACTCGATGCTGGTGGAGTTGCGTGTCTCGCTGTCCTTATAGCGGCTGTACAGCGTGCGCAGGTAATAGCTGCTGAGGTCGTCGGGTTTGTAATCGAAGTTCAGGCCGCCGCCGGTGCGTTCGCGACTGATGTCGTAGTCACGCTGTTCGAACTCTTCCAATTGCGCACCGCGCGCAAAATCCCAGGCGCCGCCGGTTTCGACGTTATCCGAGCCGAAATCGCGCTTTTGCCAACTCAGCGCAGCGGCGACACCGAAGTTGTCGATGCCATCGCCGAGGCTGAATCGGTCGCTGACCGCGCCGGAGAACTTGGGGCTGGTCTGGTGGGTGTTCTTGTCATAGCTGGCCTCGGTACTGCCGGTGTAGAACAAGCCTTTGTGATCGAACGCCGAAAGACTTTTGACATCGACCGTGCCACCCAGCGAGTTGGCGTCCATGTCCGGGGTCAGGGTCTTGATGACGGACAGCGACTGCACCAACTCTGAAGGCAAGACGTCGAGGGCCACGGCGCGGCGTTCGCTTTGCGGGGATGGCACCAGCGTGCCGTTGATGGTCACGCTGTTCAGGTCCGGCCCCAGGCCGCGCACGCTGACAAAGCGCCCTTCGCCCTGATCACGTTCAACGCTGATGCCCGGCAAGCGCTGCACCGCCTCGGCAACGTTCTCGTCCGGCAACTGCGCTACGCCGTCGGCATGCACCACGCTTTCGATATTGTCGGAACGACGCTGTTGCTTGAGCGCCGAGTCGATGCTCGCCGCCTGGCCGACCACTTCGACGTGTTCGACATTGGCGCTGGCATCGGCAGCGTGCAAGCGCTCGCTGGTCATCGCCATGGCCAAAGCGGTCAGGGTGAAACTGAAGAGCCCGACGGTGCCGCTGCGCGGATAACTGCTGCGCTGGTACATGTGTGTCCTCCCCCATAAGAGTCCGGTCAGGCCAGGCAAGTGGCCCGGCAACTGGAAGGGCAAGCTAGGGATGAGGCATGACGCTTCTGTGACAGGGTTGGGCGAAGGACCCTGTAAACCGGGGGTTTGCCGGCATTCACCGCGACAAATGAGCTGAAATGACCTCTTGCGCACACGACTTCTCTCTGTGGCAGTGGGCTTGCTCGCGAAGGCGGTGTGTCATGGCGCGATGCGTTGACTGACTCGACGCCTTCGCGAGCAAGCCCGCTCCCACAGGGCCGGAGGTGTTTTTGAAAAAATTCACCTGCCTCAGTGAGCTGATTCGACCTCCCGCCACCGTCACCCGGCTGTCACAAACATCTGCTGTGCTGGCGCGCATTGCTTTTTCGCCAAAGGATCGCGGCCATGTTCTCAGTGCTCAAACCCCACCGTTGGAAACTCGCCGCACTGCTGCTGACGGCCAACCTCGGGTTACTCCTGCTTCTGGCGTGCGGGGAGCTCAAATCGTCCAGAGAGTGGGTCTGGCTGGACATCATCGGCGAAGGCGGTTCGGCGCTGCTGGCACTGGTCTGGCTGGGGCTAGTGCTGAAAAGCCGCCCGGCCGGACGGGTCACGAACTACCTGGCACTGGGCCTGAGCTGCATTTTCTTTTCCTGGTGGATCGACTGGCTCGACGAGTTCATCCGTCTGCCCGCCAGCATCACTTGGGATCACTGGCTCGAATCCGGGCCGATGCCCGTGGGCATGATCCTGCTGACCATCGGCATCTATCACTGGCACCGTGAGCAACTGGCAATCAGCGCGCAGATGGAGAAACGCGAGCGACTGTTCCGTGAGCATCGGCTGTTCGACAAACTCACTCCGCTGGGCAGCGCCGATTACCTGAAACGGCAACTGACCGCCAGCCTCGCCGAGAGCCTCGTGCAGCAACAACCACTGTCGTTGCTGGTGCTCGACCTGGATAACTTCGCCGCGATCAATCAGGCCTACGGGCATGTCGAAGGCGATGCCGTGTTGCAAGCCCTCAGCCATTTGCTGCTGCTGAACCTGCGCCGTCAGGATCTGCTGTGTCGTCTGGCCGGCGACCGTTTTGTGGTGTTGCTACCCAATACCGGCGAGCGTCAGGCGCAACTGCTGGCGCAAGAACTGCAACTCAGCGTGCAGGCCCTGGCGCACAAGACCCGGCAACATGGCGAACGCTTGCAACTGTCGGCCAGCACAGCGGTGGTGATGGCTTTGGAGGAAACGCCTGAAGTGCTGCTCAAACGCTTGAACCTGGCGCTGGCACGCGCCAAGTCGCCGCTGGCCAAAAGCGCCTGAGGCCAACCATGACCGTCAAAACCAATTGGTACGAAACCGACAGTCGTTTCATTCCCGGGCATTACCAACCCGCAACGCTGATCGACCTGGCGCTCTCGCGGGACATCGACAGCCATCGGCTGCTACGCGGCACGGGGCTGTTTCACGAAGACATTCTGGCCGGCCAGACTCGCCTCAGTGCGCAGCAGTTTCTCGGTCTGATCGGTAACAGTCGCCGTTTACTCGACGCCGATGACAGCAGTTTCCTGTTCGGTCAACGCTTGCTGCCCGGGCACTACGGGGCCGCCAGCCATGCGTTGCGTCACGCACAAAACCTGCATCAAGCGCTTGACACACTGGTGCAGCAACAGGCCCTGCTCAGTCCATTGATGACGCCGCGCCTGTTACTCGATGACAGCTTTGCCTACATCTACTGGCTGGACAGCTGCGGCGCCGGCGAGCAATGGCGGTTTCTGCTGGAAGCAGGCATGACTTCGCTGGTGGCCATGAGTCAGTGGCTCAGCGGCCAGCGCCTGCCATGGGAATGCAGTTTCAGTCACGCTGAACCGCGTTATGTCGAGCAATATTGGGTGCACCTGGGCGAGCACACGCAGTTCAAGCGACCGCTGGATCTGATGCGCATTCCGCGGGAATTTCTCGCCCGGCCATGGCCGGGAGCATCGGCGACGGCCGGTCAGGTCGCCCGCCAGGAAGCCTTGCGACAGATCGAGCAATTGGGCTTTGCCGAAAGCTTCACCGATTGCCTGTATCGCCACTTGCAGGATCACGTCCGTCAGCCACCAAGCCTGGAACAAGCCGCACAGGTTTTCGCCATGAGCCCGGCCACCCTCAAGCGCAAGCTGCAAAAACACAACACCGGGTTCCAGCAACAAGTGGACCTGGTGCGCAAACACGTCGCGCTGTACCTGTATCAGGTCAAAGGCATGAGCAACGAGGAAGTGGCCGAGTACCTGAGTTTCAGTGATGCGGCAAACTTTCGCCGCTCATTCAAGCGCTGGACCGGCAGCACCCCCAACCTGATCCGCCAGTTGTTTGGCAGCCACTGAAAGGACATGCCTGCACCTCAGCGCTGTGGTGCCACGATCTTGAACTTGATAGCGATGTCCCTGGACACAAAGGTGTCCGCCCACTCCCCCGCGCCGAGGCCGAACTCATCACGTTTGAGCAGCAATGCACCGTCGAAAATGCCGATATTGCTGCCTGATTTCAATTGCACCGGCACCTGCACTTCGCGGGTGATGCCCTTGAGGGTGAGTTTGCCGTCGATCAGGTAGTGATTGTCGGAAACCTGGCTGACGCGACCCGATTCGAACACCGCCACCGGGAATTTCCCGGTGTCGAACCATGCCGATTTGACCTGCTCGGTATTGGCATCTTCGCTGCCGGCATCAATGCTCTTCAGGTAGATGCGCAAGAAGGTGTGAGCGCTGGCGGGGTTGTCGGTATCGAAGTCCAGCGTCGCGTCGAACTGGCCGAAGGTCCCGTACATCGGCGAGCCCATCTGGCTGTAGGTGAAGCTGATCTGACTGGCATGCGTGTTGACCCGGGTGTACTCGACAGCGCGCGCGGCGGGTACAGCGCAGAGGGACAACACAGCGGCCAACAGCAATCGGATCGACATGGGGTTCTCCGGGCAGCGCTTGCCGTCGAGGGACTCGGTTGACTTAAGCAAACAACGGGCGGTTATGCCAACCACTAGACCAGGCGTTCAATCTTCTGATGCCGCCAGACCAGTTTGTAATACAACGTCTGCAACACCAGCATGCCCAGATACGCCACCGGAAACGCCATCCACACACCCTGCAAGCCAAAGTGCCCGTCCAGCCAATACGCCGCCGGCAATTGCACGCCCACCACGCAGACAATCGCAATCACCACCGGCACCAACACCGTGCCACTGGCGCGCATGATCCCGCCGATGATTGCCTGGAAACCGAACACCAACAGGCTCCACAACATGATGTGCAACAGGTGTTCAGCCATTGCTCGGGTCGAGTCGTCGGTGAGGAATAACCCGAGCAACCAGTGCGACAGCACATAGCCCAGCACAATCAGGCCACCGGTCAGGCACACATTGATCAACAGCCCCGTGCGCAGGATCGGCCCCATGCGCTCCAGCCGCCCGGCCCCGATGGCCTGTGCGCCCAGGATCGAAGCGGTGATCGCAATCGACAACGCCGGGAACTGCACATAGTTGACGATCTGCGTCACCGCGCCATACGCCGCCGTCGCTTGCGAACCGTGCTGGTTGACCAGCGCCAGAATCACCAGTTCCGACAGCGACAGCACGATCATCTGCACGCCGGTCGGCAGGCCGATGCGCAGGACCTTGCCAAGAATCACCCCGTCCAGGCGCAGCGCTTTAAAGAACTCGCGATCGGGCGCCAATGGATGACCCTTGCGGATCAGCCGCCATGCAAGCCACGCCATCGCCGACAGGTTGCCGGCGAGCCCCGCAAACGCTGCACTCTGGATGCCCAGTTGCGGCAAGCCGAACCAGCCACGAATCAACGCCGGTGTCAGCGCAAGCCCCACACAGGTCGACACCATCAGTGCCAGCAGTGGCGAAACCGTGTCGCTCACCCCGCGCAACAACTGCGTGAACAGCACAAAGGCCAGCAGCGACGGCAAAATCCACATCATCACATGGGCATACGCCACCGCATCGTCCAGCACGTCGGCGGGCGTGCCCAACCCCGTCAACGCCTGCCGCGCAAACACACTGCCCAACACCGCTGCCACCAGACCAATCAACACCCCAAGCAACAGCGTTGCCCCGGCAATCGCCTTGACCATGTGCGATTCGCGCGCCCCCCATGCCTGACCGATCAACACCCCCGCGCCCGCACCCAGGCCAATCACCAGGGCGATAAAAAAGAACACCACGGGAAACATGCCCGACACCGCCGCCAGCGCCTGGGTGCCCAGCATCTGACCGATGTAGATGCTGTTGATCGTGCCCGACATCGATTGCAGGAAGTTGGACAGCACCATCGGCGCAAGGAACAGCAGGTAGGTTTGCCAGAGGGGTTTGGTGGCGGTGGGGGTTTGCATTAAATGAGGTCCATCTCGACGGCGGGAAGGCTGATTGAGGATAGCTTCGGTGAGTTGGGTGCGGGGTGCAATTAACATTTCAGTCAGTGTTGATTCTTGCGCACCTTGTCTGTGTAACGGGCATGGGTCTGTTATGTGTCGGTTCGCAGTTGTGGTAAACAACAACCCGTTAATGTCATCCATTGAGGTTCTGTTAATGCCCCCCTTTCGAAAGCTGCTGATCAGCACTGGCCTAGCCTTACTCGCTGGCACTTCTCACGCTGCTACATCGACGCCAGCTCCTGAGTCCTTGCAACCGTTGCTGCTGACACTGAACGAACGCCTGAATATCGGCGATCTCGTCGCTTTGACCAAGTGGGACAGCGGCAAACCGATTCAGGACAGCCCACGGGAAGCGCAGGTCATCGCCAATGCCCGCACGCTGGCCAGCGAGCGCAAGCTCGATCCGGAAGATGTCTCGCAGTTGATTGCCGCGCAAATGGAAGCCAACAAACTGGTGCAATACGGTTTGCTGGCCCAATGGCAAGCGGCCGGTGCCGCGCCGAACACGCCGCGCCCGGATCTGGGCAAGCAGATTCGCCCGCGTCTGGATGAACTGCAAACCCGTCTGCTGCAGCAATATGCCGACTTTGCGCCTTATCGTCATGATTCCAGTTGCCCGGCCTGGCTCGCCAAGGCGCGCAGCGGTCTGACCCATGACGCGTTGCATGCGTTGGCGCTGACCCGCGCAACCGGGGAGTTGTGTATTCGGGCAATAGCCCCGTAGGACGGGGTTCGGGCAGACATCGCTGGCATCGATAGTCACCATCACGTCAATGAAGTTCTCATAAAAAATCCGCGGCGTAACATCGGCTCCAGACAAACCCAATACACCTCGGAGCACACGATCATGAAACGCCAAACCCTTCTCAGCCTCGCTTTCTCGGTTTTCGCAGTTAACGCTTTTGCCGCCACTCCCGTTCACACCCTGGTCGCTGAAGGCGGCTCGGATCGGTTGATTGAAAGTCGTGTCGCTGAAGGGGGTTCGGATCGTCTGATCGAACGCCGTGTTGCCGAGGGTGGCTCGGATCGTCTGATCGAACGCCGTGTTGCCGAGGGTGGCTCGGATCGTCTGATCGAACGCCGCGTTGCATGAATCACTGGCGCCACCACTGTCCCATCGAAGAGCCCGGCCTGATCAGCCGGGCTTTTTTGCGTCCACTGTCTCGTCCTGAATAAGGTTTACACCTTCTGGCTTCTTATCAGGAGGGTGCAATGGATACGGGCGCAAAACGTAGTCAGCGCGATTACACGCTGACTTTTAAATTGTCAGTTGTCGACCAAGTAGA
>NZ_CAXAON010000037.1:0-46531 GCF_963970495.1 Pseudomonas sp. EA_65y_Pfl2_P78
CAACATTTCCATGCTGATCACCCTGTGTTCTCCTGCTCAAAAAGTGAGCAGAAGCAGTTGAACACCTGGGTCAGTTTTCAGTCGGCAGAACAGCCTCTACTGGGTCAGTTTTCGGTCAGCGGCAACATGCACCACCCTTAAGTGTGGAAAACTCAGCACTTTCGATATTGCTTTCGAGCACTTGAGCCGCATTCTCGGCGACGAATTTGTCATCTTTATCACCCCCTGTCAGATTCTTTGTCCCCGATCCGTAACAAAAGTTATTGGGTTTTTTTTCGACCCCGATAATCGTGTCGTCTCCCTCACCCATCAGCCAGATAACACCTTTATTTTCCCCTGGGGAGCCGAGTACTGCGCCGGGCGTTTGCGCGGTGACGCCGTTTCGTGCATCAATCGTATCGGCCAGACCCACTACTTCAGGTACGTAGACGATCGGCATGATATCCAGCCCCCATTTTCTTGCTTGCACTCTTCTTTTCTTCAGTCTGTCTTCGTAGTTGCCATGTACGATGGCCTCAGTGGTGTCCTTATGTGTCTGGTCAAGCATGTTTCTGGCTGCCGTATGCAACCGCTTGGCAGTTTCGATTTTTGCTTTGGCAAGTTCGTAGCGATTCTTGATGTCTTGATCGATTTCCATCAACGGCACAAACGAGAACCATCCGGTACGCAAGCGCTCCTCAGCGGTCAGCTCAATGTAGTCGTCGATTTCGTCAACCACACGAACTGCCCCGTAGATTTGTGAGCCGATGGCCATGAATAGACCACATGCAAGGCCGACGGGGCCTGCGGCAGAGAAGCCGGCCATGGCGGCGGCCCCCAGAATGACGGTCATGGCAGCACTGGCAACATTCAAACCTCCGCTGACGTAATGATCCATGGCTTCTTTGCCGGTTTTATTGCTGGCGGCATTGAACTCTTTGACTGCGCTATAGATATCGAACGGTAACGTCAGCGCTCCCCCAGCAAGCCCGCCTGAGCGGCTCAATCTGATTCCGGATCTGGTTTTGATGAAGTCCTTCATCGCACCATTGCCAGCCTCAAGCATGCGCTGCCCGGCTTTGGTGAGGGCAATGTCCGTGACAATCGACCCGACTTCCACCCCGACACCGACACTGTTGAAAATGATTTCATCCTTCTCATTCTTCTGGACGGCATCGTAAATACCCCGAATGCCCATGAAAATGCCGAAGGCCTGAATACCTACGCTTGCGCCGACGGTGGAATGATTTTTGATGATGATCCAGCTTGGACTGCTTTTCTTTTTTGAGTAAGCCACTCGCAGATCAAGATTTTGGGCGGAGTTCAGAAGCCGAGACATTTTTTTGTGGTAGCCACCTTCCTCGACTTTCACACCGGCTTCTTCTCTTATTACTGGAGGAGCAGTGGGCGGGCGCAAGTTGGCCATCTCGAACAGCAGTGAGGGGAGTAGATAGTCACCGCCGAAAGTAGAAATTTTCATGCGTTTCTCGATTTCGGGGTAGCTCAGTTGCAGGGAGTTTACGAATGATCGAGGGGGTGTACGAAACTGAGTGTTATGGCCAGTCAGCGGTTGACCATCAATAGTCGCACCCAAAGCATCCAGGCCGCGTCGAGTTATTGTGTAGGGGCCTATTTTAAAAGGGCCGAACAGATCGTCGAGCATCTTGAGTTGACCGGGTTTACGTCGACTGTTCTCGGGCGTCGTATTATTACCATCGTTGTCGATGTCAGCTTCGAAGTCCATCGTCGAGGCGGTTCGTTCGTTGGCATGAATTCCCATATCGAAAACGGCGATAGCGTCATCTTGTGGGTAGATTTTTTCAACCGGGATGGGCGTTGACATCTAAACTTCCTTGTTGGTGATGTTTAACTTGAAAAGTATCGCTGGGCGCTGCTGCGGTAAAGCTGGTATTTGATGCAATAAGTTTTTTTGTTTTTTGTTTTTTGTTTTTTTCGCAGCAGCTGACGATCGTGCGCTGTTTTTCGCAAGCGTGGTCTGGAAGGATATGACGCAGAGTTAGTGTTATGTGTTTTCTGCCGGGCGGGTCGCTTAATCGTTCTGATCAGCGCTCTCTTATGATGAACAGCGTTGTTTGCCCCAGAGCATCAGTTTGAACACCTCCGAGCAGATAGACAATTTTGTTTGCATCCATGTAACTGGCCAGAGGGTGCTGTTGCTGACCGATCCGGGTCTGCAACATGGCAGAGGTCAGTGTCAACCCCGGGGCGATGGGGCGCTTTAGCCTCCCACCGATAATGTCGGGAAGGTTCAATACGAATACCGCGTCTATTGTTTCCCGGTGAAACAGCAAAACATCCTCGCTGTGCGGCTCAAATGTGGAACTGATGACATAACCGTCATCCTCCAGCACATGGCTGAACAGCAATCGCAAGCTGGATATTGCAGGCGCCTTTGCATACGCGTTCCAGTGGTGGGGGAATCGTCCTGGATCGAGATCCAGACGCTGCAGGCCCTCTCCCAATACCGAAGGAATTGCCAATGATGTACCGTGGCCTCTGCCTTGTTCGCTGAAGAGGTCGCGCAACATCAACAAGGGGTCAGCGAGTTCGCGTCGCGGGGGTTGCAGGAAGCTCCTGTCCGTCCAGTAGCTAAATGTCTGGTTCAAGACGGCCAACCCATGAGCGGTGATGATTTCGGATCGATTTGCCTGATTGAATATGGCCCGGGCAAGAAAACTTACAGACTGATCCGACAAGTATCTGAACGTCCGGGAAATATATTGAGTGATGGGCATTTCAAAAGGGAAACGCCGGTCCAGGACAATCCACCGATCATTTCTTTTGATCGCCCACTTTGGTTGCAAAGACGGATTGTCGCGGAGCATGTATTCGAAGGCGTCATACAACGCGGGCGCAAACAAAGGATGTTGCAAATAGGCGAGCCGCGAGTCGGAATTGAGCGTCTGCTGGACAATGCGATAATAAAGCTCGTCTATCTCGATGTGTTGGCCCAGTTGCGGTTGAATTCTTTTTCCCCAGTTGCGCCACAGCCCATAAGACAGATTAATGGCTTGCGGGTTGGCTGACAGCAGGCGCTCGGTCAACGTTTGTGTCTGGTGAGGGGCATCATCCAGATGCGGTGGCTTACTTGGGCCCGGTATCGGTTCTTCAGTGTCGGTTGGAAGGCGACGCCTGTCTTGCTGCGAACGCTCTGGTACGGGATCGGTTTCAGGGGCTTTGCGACGCCAGATTTTCGTTCCGGGGATCTGTTCAAAATAGATATCCGGCGAGTAGGTTGTCGTCGCGAATGCTTGCTGATACTCATCGGCGGCGTTTTTACGCACCATGACCGTTCCGTCTACCGTGTCAACGTAGGTTTTGCGATGTTTGTCATGTCTGATTCCGTCCGGCGTGTTCTCTGCGGGAGAGAGTTGGGCCGCGTCCCAAGGGTTCAGGAATACCGGTGCTTCTGGCGGCCGGGGGGCATCAGCGGTGGTATGTGGTCTGTCCGCCTCGGAATCGTTGGTCAGCCAGTCCGGGCGTTCGAAGGTCCAGGTCGGCTGGCGCTCGGATTTGTTCAGGAAAGGGCCAGGCAGCGTCGGCATGAAGTCGAAAGGCACTTGATATCGGCCGTCGCCCTGGCGCTGGACAAGGATATGCCCCTCATTTTCGACGTGAGCATAGAGCTTGCCATCCGGACTGGTGAAAAGACCGCTGTCAGATCCGAGAGGATTCAACATGTGCAACCGATCGGCAGGCCACGTAATCGAGCGTAGAACGGTACTAACGGTTTTCGGGCGGGTATCAGGCATTTCGCTGACCCTTACAGAAGGCGGCGGCGAAGAGCTCCCGGTATAACCATGAGAGGGAATTGTGGGCGTTTGATTGTCCCCCGGCACTCTCCAGAACGCGCTATCGAAGTTCAGCCGATTACTTTCCAGAGTGCCCGGCGAAGGACTTCTGGGCGTTGGAGGTGTATGGGGCGCAGCTATACCGTGCACAGGCTTCGGTGGTTTGGCCATTAATATATTCTCTCTATTTAAATATAAGGTGCGTATTGTTCGATGCGGCGCTGAGGGCTAGCGCCATAAAGCGGCCACTAAAAAATAATCAAGACGTTTGGCCGATTGCAGTAAAGCATTCGCGCTAAATAGCGAGTTTCATCCCTCCCTCACGACAAAGAGCGTTGGTGTGTAAGGGGTTGATTCTTGTACGCCGCCGATTAAATAGACGATTTCGTTTTGTGCAAGATAACTGTCCAGTTTTTCTTTCTCCGGCGACTTTAGTTTGTTTCGAAACACTGGATTAGTGAGTTCTGAACCAGCAGTCGTGCTACGAGGAACAGTATCGCCGGTGAAGCCTGGAAGTTTTAATACGAACACCGCGGCAACACCTTGCCGGTGAAATATCAAAGCGTCTTCGCTGTGCTGCCGCGTGGAAGGGTTGATGCTATAGCCGCTCTGTTGCAGGACGAAGCTGAACAAGTTATGCAAACCGGCGCTGGTCGGTGCGGCCGTGTAGGTGCCCCATTCCTGGGGAAAGCGCTGTGGATCAAAGTCCAAGCGCTGCAGAAGATCGGAGCCTCGGGCAGGCAGAGTTAGCAATCCGCCCGGCACGAGAGGGGAGGGCTGTGTTTGCAGCTTTGGCAACATCACCAACGGATCGGAAAGACTGTGCAAGACTTTCTCGTTAGTGACCCGGTCTGTCCAGTGACGGAGTGTCAGGGCCATCACCGAGATTCCATGGGCGTTGATCCCTTCAGGTCGGCTGGCTCGCGTAAATACGGCTCGGGCGACAGCGCTGGCCGAATGTTCCGACAGATAGTTGAAAGCGTCGCAGACGTATTGCGTCAAGGGTTTGGTAAACGGCGGATGGTTATCCAGAACTTTCCATTGGCCATCCCGTTTCAGCGCCCATTTTGGTTGGCGCGAAGGCTCATCGCGCAACATGTTTTCGAATGCGTCGAAGTGATCAGGTACGAATGCTGGATGTTGCAAATAGACCAGTCCGGTCTCTGGGCGTAAACCTTGGCTTACGATCACATAGTGCTGACCGTCTATTTCGACAGACTCGCCTGTCTCCGGTCCTATGGATTTTCCCCAGTTTTTCCATTGGCCCAAGGACAAGTCCAGTGCGCTCGTTTGTTGATGAAAAAGATTCTGCACCAGTGCACCGGCATCGGTCGCGACATGGGTTTCATCCGACACACGGAAGCGTTTACTTGGGCCCGCCGTTACTTCGGGCGTGTCGGCAAGGGCTTGATCAATCTCAGGGAGAGGGCGTTTCGAGGGGGTGTTGACAGGTTCAATTTGGCGCCAGAGGGTTGTATCGGGAATTTGTTCAACCCATTCACCGGACGGGCTCGATTCCCCTGCGTGGGTCTGGCGGTAACCGCCCTTGTCTTTGCGCACCATGACGATTCCTCCTTCCATTTCGACATATGCCTTTTTGAACTTGTCGTAGCGGATGCCTTCCGATGTGGCTGGATTTCTTTTCAGGTGGGCGGCCGATTTGTCATCGATGAATACCGGATGCTTTGGCCTGTCGCCAAGCGGCGTATCGACAACCGGAACCTGATGGGGGGGTGGTGTGTCCTGGGTTCGCGCCACGGTTGCAGTGTGCCGCGAGGGCTGTGGATCTGGCAGGCGATTGATGATGACACTGGCGCGCGGGATGGATGTCCCTGGCGAGGCGATGGATGAGTGGGCAGTCGATATCGGATCCCCACCTACAGCGCCTGAGACGGATAAGGTGGGGTCGCTGTGGGTACCTGCAAGCGGCGACGGGCTTCTTGGTGTTGTCGTAGACGTCTGCGGCGAAGGCGAGCCTGGCGTTTTCTTGGATGGCTTTAACATTGCGTTGCTCCGATGAATTGTGGATTCATTTATCCGAAAGGACGCGCCGGGCAATAGAAGCGCAACTGCGAGGTTGCCTGCGGCGAGTCTTCAAGGGAGCGATGTTCGGTAAAATGGCGTCAGCGCGTGCGGTATATATGTCTTGATCCAAAAACAATGATGCAAGGCATTACCGGTTTGTAGAGGGCCGATATGACGCTCCCCTCGCCGTTGGCGGGCGAGGGGAGAACGACAGTCAGCGCTCTCTAATAATGACCACCGCTACCGGATTCGACGCAACCTTCGCCACCCCGCCTACCAGCCAGACCACTTTGTTTTGGGCCTCGGCGGTCTGAAGAGCGAGCAAGGCGGCACTGCCGATTCTTTGTGGCAAATTCGGATCAGCGAGTTCGTTGCCCGGGGTATGCGATAGACCTGGATCTCCGACCGTTCCCAGTTTGAGATAAAAGACCTCTTGATGATTTGTGCGTCTGAATACCAACGTAGGACTGCGGTGTTCATATGTCAGGGGAAAGATGTCGTAGCCGCTGCGAACCAGCAATGCGCCGACGAGGCGTCTGAGATTGAGGTCGCTTGGATAGGTCAGGTAGTGACGCCATTCGACCGGAAAGTGTGTTGGATCGAAGGTCAGCCGTTGTAAATCTCCATCACCCTGGGGGCGCAGCGGAAGGATCCTTTTGTTTCCGATATCAACGGATGTCACCACGGGCAGCATGTTCATCGGATCTGCGTAAGCGGGTGCGGTGGGAAACGGTTTTTGGTTCCACTGGTGCAAGACAGCCTGAATGTTGATCAGTCCGGTGCCTGTGATGGTGGGCGAGTTATCGGAGAGTTCAAACAGTTTCCTGGCGACGGCCCGCGAAGTGAAATCAGAGAAGTCCGGAAATGTATCGGCTACGGATTGCGACAGGGGCTTTTCAAAAAAACGTTTACCGGGACGGATTTCCCCCGGCTCGGTACCGATACGAAACGTTGCCACCGGTTGGCGTTCGGGATTTGTTTGCAGCATCTGCTCAAAAGCATCGAAATGTGTCGGAACAAATTCGGGGTGCTGTAGAAAGTACACTTTGGGCAGGCTGTTGGGGGCAGAGCCGATGGGCACGATGGGATAATGGAGCCAGCCGAGCTGGATGGAATCTGCGGATGATGGTGGGTTCAGATCGCCCCATGGTAACCAGAAGTAGGGTGTCTGGACCGATGAGGCACTGTTGTCGTTCGCCGGCGGTGTAGAGTCCTCGGGCTCATTGAGTCGCGGTCGCTTGCTCGGGCCGGGCGAGGGTTCGTCAAATTCGGCGACGGCGCGAAGAGGGTCTGGTGCGAAGCTTTCGTCTGTTGTCGTGCTCTGCGCTTTTCGGCGCCAGAGTTTTGTCCCGGGAATGTGTTCAAAAAAAATGGCGGGTGAGTCACTTGTCGTGGCAAAGGCTTGCTGATATTCGCCATCGGCGTTTTGACGCACCATGACGGTTCCTTCTGCCGTATCGACATAGGTCTGTTTGAGCTTGTTGTAGCGGATTCCGTTCGCTGAGAGTTCAGCTTTGCTCAGCTTTGCTGCGTTTTCTGGTGAAAGGTAGGACGGTGTTTGCGGTTTTACGGCTTCAGCGCCCGAAGTCCGAGTAAGTTGCCAGCCCGGTTGTTCGATGCGCCAACTGGCCTGGCCTTGATTTTTCGTCAGAATCGGGCCTGGAACGCCCGGTGCAAAGGAGAGTGGAACGTAATATTGTCCTTGCCGATTCTGTTCTACAACGAACTGGCCCTCTGTTCCGATCTGGGCGTAGGTTCGCAGATCCGGCCCAGTGAACAATCCTGTGTTGTCTGCAAGCGGCACCAACTCGTTGAATCGGCTTTGAGGCCAGGCAATCTGGCTGCGAGCGGTGATGTAGCTATCAAGTTCGGCACCGGGCATCCTGCTCACTGTGACGTTGGCTACACGAGAGGTGGCGTCTTGAGAGATATTCGGAAAGTGCTGTGCGGACGTTGAATCGATGCCAGGCAGGTATACGTCCGGAAGGTGTGTTGTACCGCGGTTATCTGAGAGATAGTCCACAGATCGGGTCGTTGTACTTGTTGTACTTGTTGTACTCGTAGTACCGGATCCAGTTGTAGTAACAGGCGCTTTTTTTGTTGGCTTGATCATATAGGTTTATTCCATCCATTGGATTTTTTGAAAGCGGGAGAAACTGCCTTTTCGTGGCGTTCAGGCGCAGCCGATCAACGCGCGGTAATGCCTGAGCGCTTCAACCGCCGAGTGCGCAATAAGTTGTCGGTTTTAAATCGATTTTTGTGTGTTGGTGGGGCAGGCTAATTTATGGCGAAACCTGGCGTTGATAGACCCGGTGTCTGATGGGTGCAGCGATTCAAGACCTGCAGTTTCGCGTAATCAACAACTTCGCTGTCCAGCAGCCAACGGCGTCTGGCAAAGCTATAGCTGAGTATTCCGGCTCGATTGTCGATCACACTGATATGTCTGACCCTGATGTCCTTGTCGGCAATGGCGATGAATTCTTCGGGCAACGCTGTGGCCCAGTCGTCGGGGGCTTCGAAAAATCTGGCATCGAGGCCATCGAAATAAATTGTGTCGAAGGAGAGGTCGACAGTTTTGACAATGCCTTTCGCAGTGACGACACGCACTTGATCGACAAGATCTTCACTGTCGTAGTCTGGTAGATAGACCGTACACGTTCCAATCTGCAGTTGATTTTTCTCCAGTTTTATTTCGACATTGCCCAGTGCGCTGGCATCGAACTCCCACGTGGACGAAAAGCGCAATCTGTTGTTGGCCTTTGCCAGTGCGCCTGGCGTAGCGATTCTGATTATTAGGTCTGCCGCGAGATGGATCAGATATGTCGCCCCGTCACCTAGCAGACTTTCGATCGCGGTTTGTTCAGGATAAGACGTCAGCGTGGCGCAGGCGGATCTGGCGCTCAGTTGATAGGCTTCGTTCACGGGAAGTTCAAACAGGTACAGACCTGCGCGGTATTGCTCTGGAAGAGGGATCCGGGTTTTCCACTTCGTGAATGCGTACACCTTATAGTTTGCAGCCACGGGAGGCACGTCAGTTTTCAGTGTGAGATGAGCATTGAAAGCGACGCCGTCACTGAATGCAAAAACATATTGATGATCGGGGTAGAGCGCCATGGTTCTTAGCGTTTTCACGCTATTCATTGGATCGTTTCCACCCCTTGCCTGCGCGAACAACTTGATTGTTAATGTCTTTTTCCCAAAGTAATAGACCAGATCGCAACCCATTAACAGATCATGTTTTTTTGCCGATATTCTCGCCAGGAAGTGTGCTTCTGATTTAGTCAGTTCATCACTCGCGAAGTCCAGAAAAATTCTGGTGACAGCGTTGGTACGCTTTACTGCGTAAAACCGGGTGTGTTGTTGAGTTCTTGGAATGTAATAGCTGGCATCGTTGTTGTGCCGGATTATGCAATCGGATGTGTAAAGAATGACCGGACTTTGCGGTCGTCCTTTGCGGGTGATGACCACCTCGACGTCGATGGGTCTTTCGCTTTTGATTGATTCAGGAAGCTCAGGTACCAGATAAAAGCCGTCCTCGGTAATGAAGGTGAGTTTGTTGTTCTTTAATTGATAATCGTCACCGAGCCGTTTGTAGATGTCACGGATGATGACCTTGCTTCTGGGCCTGTCGTGGAAATCGAATTTCGAAGTGATGACCAGCGCGCTCTTCTCGATGATCCAGCTTTCAATCAGATCCATTCGCCAATTCAAGACAATGACGCTTTCTTGCTTACCGTCTTCGATGATGCAAATGCAGCCCGCTTCATGGGCAATGAAATACTCGTCTGCTCCGGATTCACCCGATGCCGTTGCACCTTTGTGAATCAAATGAATCTGGTCGTTTCCTGCACCAGCTCTGATGGTGTCGATGCCACGGGACTTGATGATGTTGCGTTGTGCTGTACCGGTGACGGTGCTTGTGGCATGCGCGACGGTTTCAACATTCTCGATACTTTCCAGAACGCTGTGGAGCGTACGTTTTTTTCCGCCTTCGGCCGATGGATCAGGGGTGATTACCTGGAGCCTCCCCGCCACCAGGTCGATGTCATACCCGGGTTGCTCCGCAGCACTAAGGTTATAAAGGCCGCCAAGGGACAAAGTGTCGTTGCCTGCTCCGCCCTTCAATGTCGAATAATGGTCATCCCTGGAAACATTCTTGAGTCGATCGGCAGCGCCTTCGAAGACGAATCGATCGTCTTTGTCCCCCCCTGTCAGCTCTTTTCTTCCGGTCTTGTAAAAAAAGGCGTTTGGTTTTTTTTCAACCCCTCGGATTGAGTCTTTACCGTCACTGATGAACCACAGGACCGCTTTGTGCTCTGCCGCGGAGCCCAGTTGCGCGCCCGGAGTGGCACCGCTAACACCTTCGCGGGCGTCAATGGTGTCATCGACTCCTGTTATTTGTGGAAGATTGACGGTTTGCCACCGGTCTTGTTTAGTCCACCAGTTACGTGCCCATATCCGAGTCGGCTTGAGGTTGACCTCAAAAGCACCATGAACGATGGCTTCGGTGGTGTCCTTCAGCTCGCCATCCAGCAGTTTCTTTGCCGCGTCCTTCATTTTCCTGGAGTGCTCGACCCTGGTTTTGGCAATGCTGTAGCGATCCTGCACATCGGCGTCAGGATCCATGAAACAGAACGAGAACCAGCCTGTGCGCCAGCGCTCATTGGTGGTGAGTTCGATGTAATCGTCAATATCGTCCACCAGTCTTACGGCAGCGTAAGCCTGAGCGCCAATGGCCAGAATCGCTCCCGCCGCGAGTCCGACCGGACCTGCAAAAGAAAAGCCTGCCATCGCTGCGCTGCCGAGTATCAGGGTCATGGCGGCACTCGTTAGGCTCAAACCGGCACTGATGTAATGATCCAGCGCTTCTTTCCCGGTTGCATTGTCTGCAGCGGTCAAGGATGTGACCGCGGCATGTAAATCGAAAGGCAGCGTCAGCGCTCCCCCGATCAACCCACCGGAACGACCCAATCTCACGGCGAATCGGGTTTTGGCGAAGTCCTTGTAGGCAAATTGGCCAACCTTGATCATTTGCGTGGCCATTTTAGTCACGGCCATGTCTACAGTTATGGAGCCCACTTCAGAGGTGATGCCCGCGCTATTGATTACGGCTTGCGCGGTGTCACTGTTTCTGACCGCATCGACCACCCCGCGCAAACCCATGAATATTCCAAAGGCTTGAATCCCGACACTTGAGCCGAGCAGGCAGTCGCTCTTGATCATTGACACCCAGCGAGGGCTGCTCTTGGACAGGTAGGCATGACGCAAATCGAGTTTTTGCGCGGAGCCTAGAAGTTTCGCAAGTGTGCTGTGGTATGTACCCTGATCAACATCGCTCGTGGGATTGTTTCCAAGCATCGGCGGGGCGTCTAATGGACGTCGGCTGGCAATTTCGAACAGCAGCGACGACAACAGGTAGCCCTCCGTGACCGTAGTTGATTTCATTCGGGTTTCTATATCGGGCGAGCTGAACTGTAACGAGTTGATGAAGGAGCGCTTGGGCGTTCGAAAGAAAGTGTTCTGACCATTCAGGTGTTGTCCGCCCGTCGTTGCGCCCAAAACGTCCAGGGAAACTCGTGTAATTGAAATAGAGCCGATATGAAGTGGACCGAACAGATCGTCGACGATTTTCAGCTGTTGTGTTTGGCGTTTGTTCGCGGTGGCGATTTCGCCATCAAAATCGATGGTCGAAGCTGTGCGCTCATTGGCATGGAAGCCTATATCGGTGATTACTACGGAGTCAGTTTGCTGGAACGAATCCGGTGTAAAAGTGGCCATTTGAACATCCTTGTTCTGCCCAATTATTTGTCGAATAGCGCGGTTATATTAGGTTTTGTTTTTTAGAGTTGTACATCCATGGGTTGTTGCGTTGTATTTCGCCCGACGCGGCAAGTTGAAATGCCCTTTAAATATCTCAGTGGCTGCTGAGTAACGATACGGCTCCTGCACTACCGAACAAACCGGCGCTGATCCGGTTGAACCAACTTTGTCCCTTGCCGCTGCGCAGATAGCGCGCAGCACCATGGGCGCCCAGTCCGTAGGCCAGTTTGCACAGCAGGTCCAGCAAGGTCCAGGTTGCAATCATCACCAGTAACTGCGGCAGGAAAGGCTGTTCGGCGCTGAGGAACTGTGGCAGAAACGCGGCGAAGAACAGAATGTCTTTCGGATTGCTCGCGCCCAGCACGAACGCGCGCCCGAACAGTGCACGAAAACGTGGGACAGCCGTCGCTTGTGGCACTTCGGCGCCTGTCGAAGGCTGGCGCGACTGCTGCCAGCTCTGCCAGGCAAGATAGAACAGGTAAAATGCGCCGATGATTTTCAGCGCGCTGAATAACTGTTCCGAAGCCAGTAGCAGGGCCCCCAAGCCAAGCGCGGATGCGCTGAGCAAACAGATCGAAGCAATCACGCCGCCGAGAAACGCCGGGTAAGAGCGCCGCAAACCGTAATTCAGGCTGTTGCTGATCATCAGCAACGACAGTGGCCCCGGAATCAGGATCACCACCAGTGCAGCGCCGCTGAACAGCAGCCAGGTTTCCAGACTCATCACTTTCCTCCTTTTTTGTTGTACTCAAGAATGTGCAAAAGCCCCACCCGCCAGGGTGAGGCTGTTTTGAAGCCAGAACCGCTTAACGCTTACAAGAAGATGAACTTGGCGATGAAGATCGCGCAGAGCACCCACAGGCTGACGGAAATTTCCTTGTACTTGCCGGTACCGGTCTTCAGCGCCACATAAGTGATGAAGCCCAGCGCGATACCATCGGCGACCGAGAAGGTCAGCGGCATCATGATCGCGGTGACGATGGCAGGAATCGCGTCAGTGGCTTCGTCCCATTCGATGTGGGCCATGCCGCCCATCATCAGCATCGCAACGTAGATCAGTGCACCGGCGGTGGCGTAAGCGGGAATCATGCCAGCCAGTGGTGCGAAAAACATTGCCGCTATAAATAGCACACCTACGGTGACGGCGGTAAGACCAGTCCGACCGCCAGCGGCCACGCCGGCAGCACTTTCTACATAGCTGGTGACAGGCGGTACACCGACCACGGCACCGAAAACGCTGGAAGCACTGTCGGCTTTCATGGCGCGGGAGAGGTTTTCGATGCGACCGTCAGCGCCGACCAGATTGGCACGCTGGGCAACGCCCATCAGGGTACCGGCGGTGTCGAACATGTGCACAAAGAGGAAGGCCAGCACCACACTGATCATGCTGACGTTAAACACGCCAGCAACGTTCATCGCCATAAAGGTCGGCGCCAGGCTCGGCGGCGTCGACATGATGCCCTCGTAATGCACGATGCCCAGGCCCCAACCGGCCAGCGTCACGGTGATGATGCTGATGAGGATCGCGCCAAAAACTTTGTGGTAGCTGAGGATGGCGATCATCAGGAAGCAGATGGCGGCGAGCAGCGGGCCCGGTTCACGCAGGGAACCGAGTTTGATCAGCGTGGCCGGGCTGTCGACGACGATGCCTGCGGTTTTCAGGCCGATCAGGCCAAGGAAAAGACCGACCCCTGCGCCCATCGCAAAGCGCAGGCTCACAGGAATACTGTTGAGCAGCCATTCGCGAATCCGCGAGAAGGTCAGGATCATGAACAGCACGCCTGAGACGAACACTGCGCCCAGCGCCGTTTCCCAGTTGTAGCCCATGGTGCCGACCACGGTGTAGGTGAAGAAAGCGTTCAGGCCCATGCCCGGCGCCAGACCCACCGGCCAGTTGGCGTAAAGGCCCATCAACAGGCAGCCCAGCGCAGCGGCGATACAGGTGGCGACGAATGCCGCACCATGGTCAATCCCGGCATCGGCCATGATGTTCGGGTTGACGAAGATGATGTAAGCCATCGTGATGAAGGTTGTCAGACCGGCAATCAACTCGGTCTTCACCGTGGTGCCATGCAAGCTGAGTTTAAACAGGCGCTCCAGCAGGCCATTGCGTAACGGCGGCGAGAGATCCAGCGTCGATGCTTCGGATTTGCGGCTTTCCACAGCGAGTACTCCTCAAGAGTTTTATTGTTATTTCCAGGGCCGGACCCATGAGGGGTGGCAGCGGCCCTTTGAGGCATACGCGAATTTGTTGACCATAAGGTCAGGAACTCGCACGCTGTGGATTATGCTTTTGTGTACAAATAAAGCAAATATTGTTTTTGATTTTGTTTACGAACGGTCCGACGATAGCGATATATCGCCACTGCGTGCCCTTCGCGAGCAAGCCAGACGATTCAATGGAGATGTGCCTGACTCTCACCCAAGGCCAGATTCACCGCCAACCACCCATTCACCGCTGTCTCCCCAGCCTCGGCGAACACCCGCTCCAGCAACTTCACCTGCTCACGGCGCAACGACTGTTCGAACTTCCTCCCTTCGGCCGTCAATTCCAGCAGGCGCTTACGCTTGTCAGCCTGCGATGCCACGCTGTCGACCAGATGCATTTCCTGCAACTGGCGCAGCGGCATGTTCAGCGCCTGCTTGCTCACCCCAAGCAAGGCCAGCAACTCCTTGACGCTCAAATTTGGATAACGAGCGATGAAAAACACAATCCGTTGATGCACCCGAGACAACCCGCGGCGCTCAAGCATTTCATCAGCCTTGGCGGTGAAGGCCTGATAACCGAAGAAGAACGCTTCCATGGCCTGTTGCTGACTGGTTGGGTTTTTAAGGTCAATCATGTTGACGTACTCGCTCGGGTTATCGTAATTTCAGTCAATAAGTTTGACTCATTTTTCACATGCCTCGCTACCGGTGACTTCCATGGCTTTTTCCGAACGTGTCTCGCGCCTTAAAAGTTCTTTGATCCGTGAAATCCTCGCCGCCGCTCAGCGTCCGGAAGTGATGTCATTCGCCGGCGGCCTGCCTGCCGAGGCCATGTTGCCGAAAGTCGAATGGGGTGACATGCCGCTGTCCCTCGGCCAATACGGTATGAGCGAGGGTGAGCCGGCGCTGCGCGAAGCCCTGGCCGCAGAGGCGAGGGCGCTAGGCTTGGCGTGTGAGGCGAGTCAGGTGCTGGTGGTCAGTGGCTCCCAGCAGACTCTTGATTTGGCGGCCAAGCTGTACATCGACAAGGGCACCGAGATTCTTCTGGAAGCACCGACTTATCTGGCCGCTTTGCAGATATTCCAATTGTTTGGCGCCGAATGCCTGACCGTGCCGCAGGAGTCCGATGGCCCGAACCTGGCGCAATTGCGCAGTCGTCTGGAGCAACACCGTCCGGCGTTCATCTACTTGATCCCGACGTTCCAGAACCCATCCGCCGTGCGCTACAGCGAGGCCAAGCGTGCAGCCGTCGCCGCATTGCTCGATGAATTCGGTGTGACATTGATCGAAGACGAACCCTACCGCGAACTGACGTTCGACGGCGCCAGCGCCAAGCCGATTGCCGCACGGCTGCGCAATTCCAGTTGGATTTACACCGGCACGGTCTCGAAAACCTTGCTACCCGGTTTGCGTGTCGGCTACCTGATCGCCAGCCCGGATCTGTTTGCGCCTCTGCTCAAGCTCAAGCAATCGGCGGATCTGCACACCAATCGCATCGGTCAGTGGCAAGCACTGCAATGGATCGGCACTGAGCAATACCAGCAGCACTTGAGTGAGTTGCGCGGTTTTTACCGAGAACGGCGCGATGCCTTTCAGTCAGCGCTGGAAACGCACTTTTCGGATCTGGCGGACTGGAACACGCCGCAGGGTGGGCTGTTTTTCTGGTTGACGCTGAAACAGCCGCTGGACACGCGCACGTTGCTTAACAAGGCGTTGGCCAATGATGTAGCGTTCATGCCAGGGGAGCCGTTCTTTCCCGATCCCGATAAAAATCTCGGACATTTGCGTCTTAACTTCAGCCACATTGACGCGGCACGGCTGGATGAAGGGCTCAAGCGATTGGCGGCGGTGGTGCGTCAGGCGCAACGAGACAGGGCGGCCTGAACATTTTTGTCTGGATTTTTGTGCTGACTGGGCGGTCTTTTTCGCGAGCAACCCCGACCCCAAAGGGGAAATACATTGAACGATGTGCGGGCTTGCTCGCGAAGGCGTCAGTCAGAACGGCACAAAAACTTCAGGCCGCAGCAAACCGCTTATCCAGATAATCAATGATCACCTTGGACTCATACATCCAGGTCGTCTGGCCATTCTCTTCAATCCGCAGGCACGGCACCTTGATTCGGCCACCCTGTTCCAGCAGTGTCTGGCGATCCTGCTCGTTGTTTTTCGCATCCTTGAGCGCCACCGGCACATTGAGGCGACGCAAAGTGCGACGGGTCTTCACGCAAAACGGGCAGGCGTGGAACTGATACAACGTCAGGTCCTTCGCAGCCGCTTCCACCTGTGCCTGAGCGGCGGCGGGGCGGTTTTTCTTGCCCGGGCGGGTGATGAAATCGATGAAAATGATCAGTTGGCCGAGGCCAACACGAAGTGCTTTAACGAACACGTTACAAGCCTCACAGAGATATTGAAGAAGGCGCGCAGCTTACCCGATTTTTCACGGGTGAAAAAAAACCGGCGATCAACGCCGGTTTTTTACTGTTGCCAATTACTTGATCAAGCTGAGGAATTCGCTGCGGGTGGCTGCGTTTTCACGGAACTCGCCGAGCATCACCGAAGTGATCATTGACGAATTCTGCTTCTCGACACCGCGCATCATCATGCACATGTGCTTGGCCTCGATCACCACGGCAACGCCCAGCGCGCCGGTGACTTGCTGCACCGCATCGGCGATCTGGCGGCTGAGGTTTTCCTGAATCTGCAGGCGGCGGGCGTACATGTCGACGATCCGTGCGACCTTCGACAAGCCCAGCACTTTGCCGCTCGGGATATAAGCAACATGCGCCTTGCCGATGAACGGCAGCAGGTGGTGTTCGCACAACGAGTACAACTCGATGTCCTTGACCAGCACCATTTCGCTGTTATCGGAGCTGAACAGGGCACCGTTGGTGACCTCTTCGAGCGTCTGTTCATAACCGCGGCAGAGGTACTGCATGGCTTTGGCGGCACGCTTTGGCGTGTCGAGCAGGCCCTCGCGGGAGACGTCCTCGCCCAGTTGGCCGAGAATCGCGGTGTAGTTCTGTTCCAGTGTCACAGAGGCTGATTCCATAAGGGTTTCAGAGGGGTACTGTTTCTGTCTGTACCAATTTTGTACCAATCAAGCTGATTTCGAGCTGTCCGAGTTAACCCCAGTCGGTGCTGGAGTTGATCCATCGGGCGCAGGTCGATAGCAACTACTGAACGCTATGACCGAGCTGAGTGGCAATAAACGCAGGGTTCATACCCGCCATGAGGCACATGGTAGCGTAAGTGTGTCGGCAGTTGTATTGCCGGCGGGCGCGAATCCTCAAATCGGCCGGTGTGAACCTGAAGCCTTTGCCGAGCCCCCGGGACTGTCAGGCAAATTCAAAGAGACGGAACCGATCGGCATCAAATCGCACAACGGGGCCGGTAGTTCGACGAATCGCCGTCAAACGGTTTTCCTAGCTTGCGACCGGTTTTCCAAACAGGACTATACCGATGGCGATCAGCAACCCCACGGCAAATAGCGCCGCTTTGCCAGGTTCTTTACGGTCCAGTGACGACAGCAGCGCCTGTAGCGATTGCAACGCGTAGAAAATCACAAACGCCTTTGATGCATACGTGATGATTTCGTAAATACCAGCACTCCAAGTGATGCCGATTGCCACAAGCGCAGTCACGAGGCTGCCCACATTCACAGACAGGCGCTTGTGCGTCGCTTCAGCCAGCAGTCCGCTAGCGCCATTCATATCGGCAACGGCTGCCGATGATTGGGACGCAAGGGCGGCCGCGATCAATAGTGGGGTGACGGCGGCACCGACAGGGGCAAGCATGTCGATAATCGCCGTTTCCCCGCCTTCGGCGGAGGGGCTGCCGTGAAATAAATGCGTCAGGAGAAAAACGAACCCGACGTAGATAAATGTTGATATCCACTGGGCATAGCGCATTGTCCGCAGCCGGGTTTGTGTGTCGTATTCGGCGCCCAAATAACGGGATGTTTCAAAGCCTTGGACCAGTACGATCAGTCCCAATAGAACCTGGAGTTTTCCGAGTCCTTCCTGTGGCTCAACAGGCGAAGAGATTGTATGGCCGGTGGTTGCGAACAAAATCAGCGCAGCGAAAATTCCGAGAATGACGCAGAGCTTGAGGCCGACGGCGTAGACCTCGATACGCTCAAGCGCCCTGAGCCCGCCAGATAGTCCAATCACGCCAACAGTGGCAATCGCGATTGAAGCGACAATTTGCACCGCCAGTCGGCTTTCTACCTCCACGATTCGCATGCCGAAGGCAGCGAACAGATTCAGGTAGTAAGCGACAGATACGAAATAGGCGAGTGACAATGCGAAATCAGAAGCTCGCTCAATGAAAACAGACGTTGGAGGCAACGACTTCAAACCGGGTTGCACATAACGAATGTTATGGCGCATCACCGCCCCGTAGAGGTAACCCAAGGAGCAAAGCGCCGCCATGGCGAGCCAGGCCGCGCTACCAAACGTGTTTGCCAGAATTGGACCTACGACCAGAAACCCAGATCCAATAATCGAGGCCAGAGGAGTGACCGTGGCACGCCACAGTCGCATTCTGAGTACGCGAGGGTGGAAGAAAACACAGGCGACCAGGATTGAAACAAGAATAAGGCCGGCATTGCTGATCACTAACGTTGCTCCAGAATGATCAAGTGCTCACTTGGAGCCTGATCGTCGTCATTTCCAGTGATGTCGATCGAATGAAGGGTAGCTCAAGGGGTTTTCAGGGCGGTCATGCCAGGCGTTGTTCTTATCCTTGCCTGGCTAGGTGACGACTTAAAAAATGCCAAGCGAAACAGGGTGTTTGATTGGCGTCAGCGAGGGAGCGAATGATCAGATGGTTTACTGATCTGGCTGGAGCGATGTCCCTTTCGATGAGCCGGTGTAACGGTTTTATTCGTCGCGACCTTCCATCATGGTGCGTTTAAGCATCACATAAACCGCGCCGGCCCCGCCGTGTCTGGCCTGGCACGAGCAGAAACCAAGCACTTGTGCGTGCTGGCGCAGCCAGGTGTTGACGTGGCTTTTGATCATCGGCCGCTTGCCGTCCAGGCGCACGGCCTTGCCGTGGGTGACGCGAACGCAGCGGATTTCGAATTTGGTCGCTTCGGCAAGAAACGCCCAGAGGGTTTCCCGGGCCTTTTCCACGTTCATGCCGTGCAGGTCGAGGCTGCCCTCGAACGGAATCTGCCCGACCTTGAGCTTGCGCATCTGACTTTCCTGTACCCCGTCGCGGGCCCACATCAACTCGTCTTCCGGGCCGACGTCAATCACGAACTGATCGGACAGGCCATCAACGGTGGTGGTGTCGGTGCGCACGGTAGCGGACTGGCGCAATTTGGCGATCTGCGCGCGGTCAGCTTTGGGTTTGCCGGTGTCGGCGCGGTCGTGCTTGATCGGCTTGACGCCTTGGATCGCACTTTTGAACAGGGAAAAATCGTCGTCTTGCATGTCAGCCTCCGCGAAGGGCGGCCAGTTTACCCAAGTCGAAACAAAACGGCCCGGCAAAAAGCCAGGCCATCGAGTCAGTCGTGTTTTTTCATCAGGTGCGGGGACATGTTCAATTCCCGCGATTGCCGTGCACGACGGCGGCAGCGACGCCACAGGGCGACACCGAAATACAGAAACAGCAAACCGACTGCCAGAATGATCGCGGAGCCCATTGGCGTGGCGTTCAAGTCGCCGAGCGCTGGCGGGCGCCCCAGCAGGCTGGCGGCCCCGGCCATTGCCAGCAGCACGCCGAATGTCGCCAGAATGGCTGCAATCGCCGCGCCGAATCGAAAACGCCAGTTGCTTTGGCCTTTGGGCCGCAAGCGGCGTGCGTCAAATCCATCGGATAACTTCATTCCGACCTTCCTCAATGGGTATCGGCCCTTCGACCGGGAGTTGACCGGGTTGTTCCTGAGGCTATGGCATTTGCGTCAAATGAGAGGCTTTTGTGGATGAGCGGCAGTGTGGGCCGCTCATCAGGGCGCGATCAGATGAGATCTTGTGTTTTGGCGAGGGTGGCAAAGTTGTCGGCCATGATCGCCATTTCCGCTTCTTGTACCACTTCGGCGCTGAGTACCCGGCCTTTGAACGGCAGGTCACGGGTGGCGCAAGCATCTTCAACGAGGGTGCAGCGAAAACCCAGGTTTTTCGCCGCACGCACGGTGGTGCTGACGCTGGAGTGGCTCATGAAACCGCAGACGATCAGGTCCAGCGAGCCAAGGTTTTGCAAGCGGTCGAGCAGTTCGGTGCCATGGAAGGCGCTCGGCAGCAGTTTGCCGATGATGGTTTCATCGCCCTGCGGTTCTAGGCCGGGGATGAATTCGCCGCGTTCGCCCTGTGGGTCGAACAGGCCACCGACGGTGCCGAGATGACGCACATGCACGATCGGCCGACCGGCTGCACGGGCCGCAGCGATCACTTGTTTGATGTTCGCGACGGCCGCATCCATGCCGCTCAGGGCCAGTGGGCCACTGAGATATTCTTTCTGGGCATCGATGATGACCACGGTGGCATGGCTCAGTGTGGCCGCTGCGTAACCGCGACCGCTGAGTTGAAACATCGTTTTTGGAACGGACATTCTGGGGCTCCTTGGGGTGGGGCTTTTGCGACATTGTCCTCTGGCTGAGCGGTTCTGTGAATCGCTACCATCGTAGGCACCGTCGTTGCTGGCTTGCAGCCTTGTCAAGTTACACGTTCTGTTCAATAGCTGATGCAAAAAACAGAAAACCCCTACCGCTGTGGCGGGATTTTTCCTGCGTCGTCGTGGCGCGTTTTGGCTGTTAGAATCGCCAGTCGTTTTTTCTGGAGTTCTGCCCCGTGATCACTTCCCGACTTCGTACCCTGCGCGACCACATCCGTTGGGCCGTCAGCCGCTTCCATGGGGAGGATCTGTTTTTCGGCCATGGCACCGACAATGCCTGGGACGAAGCCCGGCAACTGGTGCTGGGGGCATTGCATCTGCCGTGGGAAATCGCCGACAGCTATCTCGATTGCGCACTGGAAGATGACGAACTGGTCAATCTGCAACGCCTGCTCAAGCGTCGCATCGAAGAGCGTATCCCGACCGCTTACCTGTTGGGTGAGGCGTGGTTCTGCGGCATGTCGTTTATCGTCGACGAACGTGTATTGATCCCGCGTTCGCCGATTGGTGAGCTGATCGAAAACCATTTTGCGCCGTGGATTGGCAATGACCCTGCGCGAATTCTTGATCTGTGCACCGGTTCCGGTTGCATCGGCATTGCCTGCGCCTATGAGTTCCAGAACGCCGAAGTGGTGCTGGCGGATCTGTCGTTCGAAGCGCTGGAAGTGGCCAATCAGAACATCGAGCGCCATGGCGTCGATGAGCGTGTCTACACTGTGCAGGGCGATGGTTTCGAGGGGCTGCCGGGTCAGCGTTTCGACCTGATCGTGTCGAATCCGCCTTACGTCGATGCGCAAGATTTCGCCGACATGCCGGACGAATACCAGCACGAGCCGGAGCTGGCCCTGGCGTGCGGTGATGATGGTCTGAACCTGGTTCGGCGGATGCTCGCCGAAGCGGCGGATCACCTGACCGAGAAGGGGTTGCTGATTGTCGAAGTGGGTAACAGCCAGGTTCACGTCGAAGCGTTGTACCCGGAAGTCGACTTCGCCTGGCTCGAGTTCGAGCGCGGTGGGCATGGCGTGTTCATGTTGACGGCGCAGCAGTGCCGCGATCATCAAGCGCTATTCGCTTCTCGCGTCTGACCCCTGAACGCTTCGCGAGCAGGCTCGCCACCTTTGGAATGCATGTTCCTGTGAGAGCGAGCCTGTTCGCCAATGGCAGCGCCGCAGTTTGAAGTTATCAGCGGTGCGTAGCAATCCAGATCAACAACCCCGCCTGAAACACCGCAAACGCCACCAGACAGGTAATAGTGAAGCGCAACCCGGCGTCTTCGCGCTTGAACTTGCTGACCTTTTCTTCCTGCTTCTGGAGCTTCACTTCCTGCTCGGCCAGATTCTGTTCGGCCTGCTGAAGCATTTGCGCGGCTTCAAGAATCTCGACGATCTGCAGCTTTTCGCTGTTCCAGTCGCCAATCAGATCACCGACCTGAGCATCCTTGATGCTGCCCTTCAAATGCTGGGCGTCGGCGTAGACCACATCAAATCCGTGCACCCGCAGAAAATGATCGCGGCGCAGTCGAGTGTCTTCGTTCAGCGCGTCCTTGTTGTTCAAGTCCATGCCGTCGACGGTGTAGGCGGGCCAGTGTTTTTTCGCCCAGGTAATGCCATGCGCGGCCATGAAGCGGCCGATGCCACGGTTTAACGGTTCAATCTGCAAGCCGCTGTCCGGGCCGAAACTCACACGTTTGGTGGTGTGATTGACCCACACGTCGAGATGATTTTGCTCTTTGCGAACACGCTGGCTCGGCAGCTTGATCGCCATGCGCATCAGGCTGTGTTCTTTGCTATTGCGCTCGGCATAGCCGAATTCGACAAAACGCAATGGCCGGCCACCGGTGTGGCGGTCGGTCTTCAACGGGGCCAGGCGGAGCATCTTGTGGTGCTCGACGTGGACATCCGCCCACGGCAGCTCGACCGCTGGCGGTGCGTCTTTTTCAGCGGTGGTGTCGGGTGAAGTCTGGGTATCAGTCATAACGGCGAGATCCTGTCCAAGCCCTGCTTGCCGCCAGCCAGTACGCTGGCGACAAAGGCTTATCGGCCGTTTCTTGCAAGACTGGAGGGCAAACAGCGCTTATCGGGTGCGAAGTCCGTCAATAAATTCGATGATTTTCGAGCCGAGTTCCGCTGCCAGAGGCAAATTCGGGTCTTTGTAGGAGGCCAATTGCCGCTTCACGTCGTTAGGCACGATGCGCATGACGTGGTTCATGCCTTCGATCACCGCCAGTTCGGCGTCCGGTTTGGCGGCTTTGAGCAACTTTGCATCATGGACACCGACCTGAATGTCGTTGCTGCCCTGAACGATCAGTGCCGGCATCTTCAGTTGCGCGAACGCTGCGGCCGGATCCTGTCGGAATAGCGAGATCAGATACGGCTGCACGCTTGGCCGGAAAATCACCTGCAACGGCCCCGGTACATTGTCGTCGGTGCGGCCGGCCTTGAGGTTGTCGAGCAACTCGTTGCTGCGCAACATCAGCGGTGGTGGCAGGCTGCGCGCCAGTTGCTGGCGGATCACCTGATCGACCGGCCGCGCGCTGCCAGACAGGGAAATCACCGCCGCGGCATCCAGCTTCGGCGCGGCAAGGCTGGCAATCAGTGCGCCTTCACTGTGGCCAAGCAGGATGAGCTTGCCAAAACGCGGGTCGGCCTTGAGCTTCTGCCCCCACGCCACGGCGTCTGCCGCGTAGGCCTCCACCGACAGGTTGCGCTCGTCCGGCGTGGCCGCAAGGCTGGCGGCCACGCCGCGCTTGTCGTAGCGCACACTGGCAATGTGGTGTTTAGCCAGCACCCAGGCCAGCCGTTTAAGGCTGTCATTGCGCCCGCCGTCGGGGTTGTTTCCGTCACGATCCGTAGGCCCCGAGCCGGAAATGATCAGGACAACCGGTACAGGGTTGTCGGATTTTGGCAGCAACAGCGAACCGAAAAGCTCGCCGCTCCCCGTATCCAAAGTTACCGGGCGTTGTAGGACCGTCGCTTGGGCAAAGCCCGTAAACAGGGTAAGACTCAAAATCAAAACTCGCAGCATCATCACGCCATCATTCGCCAAGGTGCCGGTTGGACTCACCAACACCGCTAAGGTTCGAGGATGAACTAGTCGGTTAGCCTGCGTATACTGGCGCGCATTACGAATTTGGGTTTGATTTCACGGAGCGTCCTGCATGTCCGGCAATACCTACGGCAAGTTGTTCACTGTCACCACCGCTGGCGAAAGCCATGGTCCGGCGTTGGTCGCCATTGTCGACGGCTGCCCGCCGGGCCTGGAAATTTCCCTCGAAGACTTGCAGCGCGACCTCGACCGCCGCAAGCCCGGCACCAGTCGACATACCACCCAGCGCCAGGAAGCCGATGAAGTCGAAATCCTCTCCGGCGTGTTCGAAGGCCGCACGACCGGCTGCTCCATCGGTCTGCTGATCCGCAACACTGACCAGAAGTCCAAGGACTACTCGGCAATCAAGGACCTGTTCCGCCCGGCCCACGCCGACTACACCTACCACCACAAATACGGCGAGCGCGATTATCGTGGCGGCGGCCGTAGCTCGGCCCGCGAAACCGCCATGCGCGTGGCGGCAGGTGCAATTGCCAAGAAGTTTCTGGCCACCCAGGGCATTGTCATTCGCGGCTATATGAGCCAGCTCGGCCCGATCGAAATCCCGTTCAAGACCTGGGATTCGGTTGAAGAAAACGCGTTCTTCTGCCCGGATCCGGACAAAGTCCCGGAGCTGGAAGCCTATATGGATCAATTACGCCGTGATCAGGATTCGGTGGGGGCGAAGATCACCGTGGTCGCCGAAGGCGTCATGCCGGGTCTGGGCGAGCCGATTTTCGACCGTCTCGACGCCGAACTGGCGCACGCGCTGATGAGCATCAACGCGGTGAAGGGCGTGGAAATCGGCGCCGGTTTCGCCTGCGTTGCCCAGCGTGGCACCGAGCATCGCGATGAAATGACTGCGCAAGGTTTCCTCAGCAATAACGCCGGTGGCATTCTCGGCGGCATCTCGTCCGGTCAGCCGATCGTTGCCCATCTGGCGCTCAAACCAACGTCGAGCATCACCACCCCGGGCCGTTCGATTGACGTCGAAGGCAACGCGGTCGACGTGATCACCAAAGGTCGACACGACCCCTGCGTGGGCATCCGCGCCACACCGATTGCCGAAGCGATGATGGCCATCGTGCTGATGGACCACCTGCTGCGTCACCGTGGGCAGAACGCCGATGTGCGCGTGAGCACCCCGGTGCTGGGTCAGCTTTAATGGCAGACCACAAAGCCGTCGCGGCCTGACCGTGGCGGCGCTCCCTTACTGGCGGCTGTCCAGTTTCTATCTGTTCTATTTCGCCTTGCTCGGCTCGACGGCGCCGTTTCTGGCGCTGTACTTCGATCACCTCGGATTCAGCGCCGCGCGCATTGGCGAACTGGTCGCCATCCCGATGTTGATGCGCTGCGTGGCGCCTAACATCTGGGGCTGGCTTGGCGATTACACCGGCAGACGCCTGGCCATCGTGCGCTTCGGCGCGGTGTGTACGCTGCTGACCTTCTCGTTGATATTCGTCAGCAAAACCTACGCCTGGCTGGCGATGGTCATGGCGTTGCATGCGTTCTTCTGGCACGCGGTGTTGCCGCAGTTCGAAGTCATCACGCTGGCGCATTTGCAGGGGCAGACCTCCCGTTACAGCCAGATTCGCCTGTGGGGCTCAATCGGCTTCATCATCACCGTGGTTGTGTTGGGGCGCCTGTTCGAGTGGCTTAGTCTGGACATCTACCCGGCAGCGCTGGTGCTGATCATGGCGGGGATCGTGCTCAGCAGTTTGTGGGTACCGAACGCGCAACCGGCGCAGGGCAACCGGCCGACCGGGGAAGGTTTTCTCAAGCAACTGCGCCGTCCTGGCGTGCTGGCGTTTTACGCCAGCGTGGCACTGATGCAGATGAGTCACGGCCCGTATTACACATTTTTGACGTTGCACCTTGAACGACTCGGCTACAGTCGCGGCGTGATCGGCATGCTCTGGGCCGTCGGTGTGGTCGCTGAAGTGCTGATGTTCATGGCCATGAGCCGGATTCTTTCACGCTTCTCCCTGCGCCGAGTCTTGATGGCAAGTTTTCTGCTGGCGGCGCTGCGCTGGGTGCTGCTGGGTTCGTTCGCCGAGTTTCTCTGGGTGCTGTTGTTGGCGCAGGTGCTGCACGCGGCGACCTTCGGCAGTTTTCACGCCGCTGCCATCGCGTTCGTGCAACGTAGCTTCGGCGCGCGCCAGCAAGGACAGGGCCAAGCGTTGTACGCCGCGCTGGCCGGCACCGGAGGCGCGCTCGGCGCACTGTATGCCGGGTACAGCTGGAATACCCTCGGCCCGACATTGACCTTTAGTATTGCCAGTCTCGCGGCGCTCGCGGCTGCCGTTATCATTGCCACACGCATGCAAGAGGACAGCCTGTGAGCCTTGCGCGTGAACAACTCGCCCGGCCAATCGTCGACGCCGGGTGTTTTCTTTATGGTCGAGGCTGGTCTCAGCGGTATCTGAATTTTGTTTGAATGCGAGTTGGAGACCCGCAGCGTCATGAACCACCAAGGCTGACTTCGCCAGAAGTCGCCCATTTACCTGATGAATTGCTGTGCCCGACCGGTCTGAAAAAAACCGGACGGCAAGGCCGATACCGAGGAATTGTCCCAATGAGCAGCCTGTCCGTTTATCACGTCTCAAGCCCCGACATCCCGAACAAGGTGCTGACCCATCTTGAAGACATCGCCGCGACTCTGGCCGAGCAGGGCGTGCGTTTCGACCGCTGGCAAGCCGCCACGAAGATCCAGCCCGGTGCAAGCCAGGAAGAAGTCATCAGCGCGTACCAAGAGCAGATCGACAAACTGATGACCGAGCGCGGTTACATCACGGTCGATGTGATCAGCCTCAATAGCGATCACCCGCAGAAAGCCGAACTGCGCGCCAAGTGCCTTGAAGAACACTGCCATGGCGAAGACGAAGTCCGTTTTTTCGTCGCCGGTCGTGGACTGTTTACCCTGCACATCGACGATTACGTCTACGCCGTACTCTGCGAAAAAAACGACCTGATCTCGGTGCCGGCCGGCACTAAACACTGGTTCGACATGGGTGAACATCCGCACTTCGTGGCGATCCGTCTGTTCAACAACCCCGAAGGCTGGGTCGCCACCTTCACTGGCGAAGACATCGCCGGCCGCTTCCCGCGTCTTGAGGACTGAGCCGAAGACGATAAACGTCATCCATAAAAAAACAGGCCGTGAAGCGCATCCTTCACGGCCTGCTTTGATTTACAGGGTCGAATCAATTACAGCGAGTGATACGTCGGCAGGGCAAAACGCTGCTGGCTCTGCAGCATTGCGATTTGTGGCAGTTCGCTGGCCTGTTCAGCCAGATCACGACGAATTGCACTGATCGCCCACGACAATTGGTCGCCGGCATGCAGTTGCTGATACGTCAGCGCACGCTTGAACACTTTGCCGTCGCTGCTGCGCAGAGTCAGCAGGATCCCGCCATCGGGACGTGGCGTAGTGGTGACTTCGAAGTTGGAGAACAGGGAGGTAAATTTTTCTTGGATCAGGCTCATGTTTTTCAGCTCCGTATGCACTTGAATGGCAAGCATGCAGAGGAGGTTGCAGTGATTGTGCCAGCATGGTTTTTTTTAAAAATACTTATAAATCAATAGTTTATAAAATCGTGAATTTAAACGCGTCGTGCAATCTGCATGAACGGCCATCGTGCATCCTGCATTTTGCGGGATCGCTTGCGAATAAACGGAACCAAATCGCCCCCACAGGATCGCGGCTGCCGGCCAAGGTCCTGCGGATACAAAACATTGCAAAAACCGCGTGTACAGCTTGAGAAGCGCTGGCGTACTTTCGCTCTCGACCTTCGCCTGAAAGTGTCGGTCGCAGCCATCGATTGCCCGAAAAATAAGAATGCCGGCCAGCAAACCAGGGCCGAACGGGAGCTTCCATGAGTCACGCGCCAAGCGACACGATTACCTGGGGCATGATGCTCCGCAAACTGCCGATGATTGCCAAAGCCATTCCGCGAGTGGTCAAAGGCATGAAGGTGGCCAACGTCAAGGATCCGACCCAAAGCTGTGGCCTTGGCTGGACGTTCGAACAAGCGGCTCTGCGTAATCCCGATGGCCTGGCGTTATTGCAGGGCGATGTCTTGCTGACCTATTCGCAGGTCAACCAGTGGGCCAATCGCATCGCCCACTATCTGAACGGGCAGGGGATCGGCAAGGGTGATGTGGTGGCGGTGTTCATTGAAAACCGTCCGGAACTACTGGTGACGATTCTGGCATTGGCCAAGGTCGGCGCCGTCAGCGCACTGCTCAATACCTCGCAGACCCGCGATACGCTGATCCACAGTGTGAATCTGGTGGCGCCGGTGGCGATTGTGGTCGGTGAAGAGTTGGTGTCGGCGTTTGCCGCGGTACGTGATCAAGTGACGATTACGCCAGAGCGCACCTGGTTCGTGGCGGACCACGACACTTACAGCCATCCGGGCATTGCCCCCCAGGGTTACGTCAACCTGATCAGCGCCAGTGTCGACGCTCGCAGCGATAATCCCCCGAGCAGCCAGCAGGTGTTTTTCGACGATCCGTGTTTCTACATCTACACCTCTGGCACGACTGGCCTGCCCAAGGCTGGTGTGTTCAAGCACGGTCGCTGGATGCGCAGTTCGGCCAGCTTCGGCATGATCGCCCTCGACATGGGCCCCGACGATGTCCTCTATTGCACCTTGCCGCTCTATCACGCGACCGGCCTCTGCGTGTGCTGGGGCTCGGCGATCAACGGCGCATCGGGTTTCGCCATCCGCCGCAAATTCAGCGCCAGTCAGTTCTGGAATGACGTGCGCCGCTATCGCGCCACCACTATCGGTTACGTCGGCGAGTTATGCCGTTATCTGGTCGATCAACCGGCCAGCGTCGATGACAATCGCCACGATGTGCGCAAGATGATCGGCAACGGCTTGCGTCCAGGCGCGTGGGCCGAGTTCAAGACGCGGTTCGCGGTCGATCATATCTGTGAACTGTATGCCGCGAGCGACGGCAATATCGGTTTTACCAACATCCTCAACTTCGACAACACCATCGGGTTTTCGCTGATGGCCTGGGAATTGGTGGCCTACGATCATGACAGCGGCGAGCCGATTCGCAGCGACGACGGTTTCATGCGCAAGGTCGGTAAGGGCGAGCAAGGTTTGCTGCTGGCGCGAATCGACGAGAAGGCGCCGCTGGACGGCTACACCGATCCGCAGAAGACCGCCAAAGTCGTGGTACACGATGTGTTCACCAAGGGCGACCGCTTCTTCAACACCGGTGATCTGTTGCGCAACATCGGTTTTGGTCATGCCCAGTTTGTTGATCGCCTCGGCGACACCTATCGCTGGAAAGGTGAAAACGTCTCCACCACCGAAGTTGAAAACCTGTTGCTGCAACATCCGCACATCTCCGAGGCCGTGGCCTACGGCGTGGAAATCCGCAACACCAACGGACGCGCCGGGATGGCAGCGATCACACCTGCCGAATCCCTCGCCACCCTGGACTTCGCCGAACTGCTGACGTTCGCCCGGCAACGCATGCCGGCCTACGCCGTCCCTCTGTTCCTGCGGGTGAAAGTGAAAATGGAAACCACCGGCACCTTCAAATACCAGAAAACGCGGTTGAAAAACGAAGGCTTCGACCCGGGCCTGACGGGAGATGACCCGATCTTCGCCTGGCTGCCTGGCACGCAGACGTATGTGCAGGTGACCGATCAAGTGCTGGCCGACATTCACCAGGGCAAATACCGCTATTGATTCTGGCTATAGCCTTTCTTGAGAAAAAGGGGGTGACAGCTATCGCCGCGCTCGGGAAACTGTCGGCTTTGCGATTAACCGAAAGTGGAGTTGCCCCATGTCCGACCAAAGCCGCCAGATGACCCCTGAAGAGGCTGCCGAATTCACCGAGCAGGTTTTCAACAAGGCGCGCGACGGTGATGCAGTGATGCTGGATCGACTGATCAGCGCCGGCCTGCCGGTGAACCTGAAAAACGCCAAAGGCGACACGTTGCTGATGTTGGCCAGTTACTACGGCCATGTGGAGGCGGTACAGGTGCTGCTTAAACACAAGGCTGACCCGGAGATGCGCAATGGCAACGGCCAGAGCCCGATTGCCGGCGCAGCGTTCAAAGGTGATCTGGCCGTGGTCAAGACACTGGTGGAAGCGGGCGCCGAGATCGAAGGTTCGTCGTTCGACGGTCGTACCGCGTTGATGATGGCGGCAATGTTCAACCGCGTTGAAATCGTCGATTACCTGATCAGCAAAGGTGCCGATCCGCATGCCAAGGACGCCAACGGCGTGACAGCACTGGACGCGGCTCGCACCATGGGTGCGGTCGACACCACCGCGCAGCTGGAAAAACTGTTGAGCTGAAATCAGCTCTGTTGAACTGTGGTGAGGGAGAGAATGCGCTATCCTTCGCGCCCTCGAAATTCACCTTCGCCACAGGATCTGCCCTCATGAAAGCCGCACTCGTCGAACTCATCAGCAAAATCAGCTCCGGCTGCATGGGCGAGGACGAGATCCTGAAAGTGGCCGACGAAGCCGCACAGGCCTACGCCGATGCCGGCGCTTTTCTGACGGCCAACCCGGACATCAACTACGACGACACTTTTCCGATCACGTTGGGCGAGTGGGTGGTGGTCGGCAGCCTGCCGGAAACCGTACTGTTTCAGGCCGACACCTACGTCGATCTGTTCGCGCAGATCGTTGCCTCGTTCGGTCCAGGGGTCGATTTCAACCTCAAGCCCAAGCAATTGGCCAAAACCGAAGCATTGACTGCGCTCAATCGCATTCAGGTGCAGATGAGCAGCCTGAACAAGGAAAACGGCGGTTACACGCTGATGAACTTCAGTCAGTTGCTCGACGACGAGCTGCAAGTCGTACTGGTCTACGGCAACGACGTGCCACGGGTGCTGGCGTTGTGCGCCGAAGTTGGCATCGCCGCTGCGCCATCGCTGGAGGCCTTGAAGGTCGCTGTTCACGTCTGAGGGCAATAAAAGGGAACCCTTCGCGCGACCGTCTATCCTAAAAGTGCATGCCACTATTCTGGAGCGACACCATGGGTTCGACGTTTAACGGTCTGATCGGTCTGATCATTCTTGCCCTCGATATCTGGGCCATCATCAACGTACTGAAAAGCGGCGCCGAGACCGGGATGAAAGTCCTCTGGGTGCTGCTGATCGTCCTTCTGCCGGTGCTGGGCCTGATCATCTGGGCGATTGCCGGGCCACGGGGGAATGTGCGGATCTGAGCCATTCTCGCGAACAACGCAAAACCTGTGAGGTTGTGTTAAGCCGATGGGCGCGCGAAGCGTCCCTTGAACCGGTGGGTGCGGTCTGACAGAAAACCCGTGATCTACGACTGCTTCTAAGTCGATCGGGAATAAATCCCCTTGCCACAAAAGCCTGCTTGCGCATTGGGTGTCTTTTTTTTCATGTTCGCCCGATGCAATCCTTTTGAACGATCAATCCGGCCAAAAGTCGAGATAGAGGTAAGCCCATTTGCGGGTTTGATCGAGGAGGCACCGATGCAAAAGTGGAAAATCACTTTCGTGGACGATCATGGTGAAACTGTTGTTGAGGTCTTCGAGCGCGCCGAATGTCCCAGCGACGATGAGGCCGCTCGACTGATCAAGCAACGGCTCCTGCCTGTTGCCGCCGCACTGGATTTGAACGATCTGGAAGGCCGCACCGCCGATGCGGGTGTCAAAAGTCTGAAAACCCAGAACAGCATCGAAATCCGCAGCATCACCCCCATCTGAAATTCTTCCATCATTATCACGCCAGGCCTTGGCAGCAGCTCTATCTTGGGGCTACTCTGCAAGCGAGATCAGCGAACGGATCGCTAAGGTCTGGTCTTGTCAGCTACATGCTTGTTTCCCGCGTGCAACCAGTTTGCCGAAGTACTTAGGCCCAAGGCCCGGGGCGGGAATACGGAAAGTCTATCCATCATCCGAGGGGGACGATTCATGAGCACAGCCTATCAAGAAGACATCAGCAGCAACGTGCTGCGCCGCATGAAAGAAGGCGGTTTCGATTTTTCCCGATTCCATCCCATCGAGTTCTACGCCATTTTCCCGGACGAGGAGCGGGCGCGCAGGGCGGCAGGCAAGTTTCGCGGTGAATCCATCAATGCCCAGGTCAGTGCGCGCGACGACGGCGCCTGGTCTCTGGAATTAAGCAAAGTGATGTACGCGACTTATGACGATATTGGCGATTTCGAGCAGGGCTTCTCCGCCGTGGTCGAACCGTTGGGTGGCATCATCGAGGGCTGGGGCGTCAAGCAGGAGGTACGCAACCGCTACCGTTTGAACTGATCTCTGGTGTTTTTTGTTGAGCAACGGCTGACCTTCGGGTTGGCCGTTTTCATTTATGGATCTCTTTTGCTTTCAAAACGTTTCACGCACGCAAAAAAAAGCCACCGGAGAGGGTGGCGAAAAGGGAAGACCGATAAATCGATGAAACCGTTCAGGGCCAAGGCTTTAAGGGCTGCACTGGCAGGCCGGATCAATTGAGCTGAAGACCTGCGCGTGGCAGCTCTTTCAGCGGATGCGCGGATTATCCGCCGCTCATGCCGAGCAGTGAAATCAACTCTGACTATGCTGGTGATAGACGACAACACTGCGTCGCAATGAGGCGGGGGCAATCAGGTTGGGGCATTTGTTGCACAGGAATGGTGCGGCACCTGCGGCGTGAATATCCAACTGATTGAAATCAAAGCGTTTATGCCGATGGCACGGGCCTTGCGAAGGCCTGTATGTCCGGGTGACAAGGAGTACGGCATGATCCGCACTTATTTTGATGAAATGTACGATGCCGGCGGCCAGATTCGTCCGCATTACCGGGAGTTTGCCCGGTGGTTGGCCGACACGCCTGACGAGCTGCTGGCCCAACGGCGACGCGAGGCCGATCTGCTGTTCCATCGTGCCGGGATTACCTTCACGCTCTACGGGGACGAGCAAGGCACAGAGCGCCTGATTCCTTTCGATACCATTCCGCGCAGCATCCCCGCCAGCGAATGGCGGATCGTCGAGCGCGGCTGCATCCAGCGGGTCAAGGCGTTGAACATGTTCCTCGCCGACCTTTACCACGAGCAGCGCATCATCAAGGCCGGGATCATTCCCGCCGAGCAGGTGCTGGCCAACGAGCAATATCAGTTGGCGATGCAAGGGCTGGATCTGCACCGCGATATTTATTCGCACATCTCTGGTGTCGATCTGGTGCGCGACGGCGACGGCACCTATTACGTGCTCGAAGACAACCTGCGCACACCGAGCGGCGTGAGCTACATGCTCGAAGACCGAAAGATGATGATGCGATTGTTCCCGGAGCTGTTCGCCGCGCAGCGCATCGCGCCGATCGACCACTACCCGAACCTGTTGCTCGACACCCTGAAAAGCTCAAGCCCGATTGATGACCCGAGTGTGGTGGTGTTGACGCCGGGGCGCTTCAACAGTGCATTCTTCGAGCATGCTTTTCTGGCCCGGGAAATGGGCGTGGAGCTGGTGGAGGGCGCCGATCTGTTCGTGCGCGACGACAAAGTCTTCATGCGCACCACCGATGGGCCAAAAGCGGTCGACGTGATCTACCGCCGTCTCGACGACGCGTTCCTTGATCCGCTGGCGTTCAATCCGGATTCGATGCTGGGTGTGCCGGGGCTGCTGTCGTCCTATCGTTCCGGCAACGTAGTGCTGGCCAACGCCATTGGCACCGGTGTGGCCGACGACAAGTCGGTGTATCCGTTCGTGACCGACATGATTCGTTTCTACCTCGATGAAGAACCGATCCTGAAGAACGTGCCGACCTGGCAATGCCGCAATCCGTCTGAACTTTCCCATGTGCTGGCCAATCTTGCGGATCTGGTGGTCAAGGAAACCCAAGGTTCGGGCGGTTACGGGATGCTGGTGGGGCCGGCAGCGACGACGGCGGAAATCGATGCATTCCGCGAGCGGATCAAAGCCAAGCCCCACGCGTACATCGCGCAACCGACATTGTCGCTGTCGACCTGTCCGACCTTTGTCGAAAACGGTATTGCGCCACGCCACATCGACCTGCGCCCGTTTGTCCTGTCCGGTCGCGAAACGCGGGTTGTGCCAGGCGGTTTGACCCGTGTCGCCCTGCGCGAAGGCTCTCTGGTGGTGAATTCCTCCCAGGGCGGCGGAACCAAGGACACCTGGGTGGTCGAGGATTGAAGGAAGTTTGCCATGTTAAGTAGAACTGCCTCGGATCTGTATTGGATGTCGCGTTACCTGGAGCGAGCGGAAAACCTCGCACGGATGCTCGATATCAGTTATTCGCTGTCGCTGATGCCGCAAGACGGCCGCGGCGATGGTCTGCACGAACTGGCCATGCCGCTGTTGATCACCGGCACACTCGACGATTATCTGGAGCGTCACGGCGCGCTGCATGCCGAACGATTGCTGCACTTTTTCGCCCTCGATGCCGCCAATCCGGCGAGCATCTACAGCTGTCTGGGCGCGGCGCGGGCCAGCGCTCACGCGGTACGTGGACGAATAACGGCTGACATGTGGGAAAACATCAACGCCACTTGGCTGGAGATTCGCGGGATCGCCGAACAGGGGCTGAGCCGCTATGGCATGAGCCGTTTCTGCGAATGGATCAAGGAGCGTTCACACCTGTTCCGTGGGGCGTCCTACGGCACGATCATGCGCAACGATGCGTTTCGCTTCATTCGCTTGGGGACCTTTATCGAGCGCGCGGACAACACCTTGCGCCTGCTCGATGCCCGCTACGAAATGGCGGGTGATCAGGCCGAAGCGGTCAGTGACGGCACTGCTCACGCCTACTATCAGTGGAGTGCTTTGCTCAGGGCTTTGTCGTCGTTTGAGGCCTACACCGAAATCTATCGCGATGCGCCGGGGGCGCGACATGTTGCCGAGTTGCTGCTGTTGCGCGCAGATGTGCCGCGTTCACTGCGTGCCTGCACCGAAGAGATCGATCAGATTCTCGCGCAGTTGCCCGGGGCCAACGGTCGGCCGGCACAACGCCTGGCCGCAGAAATGGACGCACGCCTGCGTTACACCGGCATCAACGAAATCCTCGAGGAAGGCCTGCACGCCTGGCTGACCGAATTCATCCCGCTGGTGCGCCAGTTGGGTAACGCCATTCACAGTTCCTACCTGGAGGCTGCATGAGACTTTCCATTAGCCACGAGACCACCTATCACTACGAAGATCAGGTGCGGGCGAGCATCCAGTACCTGCGGCTGACACCCCATGACAGCGAGCGTCAGCACGTATTGAGCTGGCAACTCGACCTGCCGCGCCCGGTGCGTGCGCAACTCGATCCGTTCGGCAACATCCTGCATGTACTGACCATGGACGAGCCGCACGAAGCGATCATCATCGGCGCCCGTGGTCAGGTGGATATCGATGAGTTGCGCGAGGCAGAGCACGAGAGCCAGTCCGCGTTACCGTTTCTGCGTTTTACTCGACTGACCGAGGCCGACGAGGCGCTGCGTGCGTTCGCCGAAAAAAACTGCAAGCAACGTCGCGACCGCACGGCGTTGATCGATTTGATGCATGGCTTGAACCAGCACATGACGTACACGCCGGGTTCCACTGAAGTGGATACCAGCGCCGCCGAGGCGTTCGCTGGCCGCTCAGGCGTTTGTCAGGATCACGCCCACGCGTTCCTGGCCTGCGCGCGTAGCCTGGGAATCCCGTCGCGGTATGTGTCGGGTTATCTGTATAGCGAGGATTGTGAGCACCTGGCCAGCCATGCCTGGGCTGAGGCGTGGCTGGATGACGCCTGGTACAGCTTTGACGTGACCAATCAACTGGCTCGACCTGAGCGACACCTGAAACTGGCGGTGGGTCTGGATTATCTGGATGCCTGCCCGGTGCGCGGGATGCGCCGTGGTGGTGGGTGTGAGCAGATGCACGCGAAGGTGTTTGTATCGCCGACGCCGGTGCCGGTCATCTCCGTGCAACAGCAATAGGATTGGGGATGCCGCAAATGCTGGCAACCCAGCTGCGCTGATTTTGAATCAGCATTGATCCTGCGGGAGCAGGCTTGCTCGCGAAGAGATCAGTACCGACAACACAAGGCTCAGGGCTTAACCTTGCGCCCAGCCATGTGCTGCAGATACCCGATCAGCATTTGCAAATCCTGGTCGGGCAACACCTCAACTGAAAACCCCGGCATCTTCGCCTGCGGCCACTGACGCAAACTTTGCGGGTCACGAATGTAGCGTTTGAGGAAGTCCGCGCCGAAATACTCGGTCGGGTTAAACGGAATATTCAGATCCGGCCCGAACTGCGCATCTCCCGCACCATTCAATCGGTGGCACGCCAGACAATTTTTCTGAAACAGCGCAAAACCCTGATTCACCGGATCATCGGCTTTCAGCGCAGGGTCAGGCAGCAGGGCAGGGAAGCGTTCGGCCACCGGCGCCATGCGCTTGATGCTTGCCACTTCGAACGGCCATTGCTCCGGGCTGATATTTCCCGCTTGTGGATCGGTCCACACCAGATAGAACGGCCCGGCGCTGTGCTTGCCCTCGGACAGAGGTGGCCATGGTTGGGCCGGATCTTCGATCGCCAGCCATGCGCGCGCGCCTTTGGTGCCGAGCAAGGGCGCAGCAGCCAGTTCGGCGGCAAACCCATCGAGTGCCACTGCTTGCAAGTGATCGTCGGGTTTGATCCCCGTGAGCAAACTAGCCATGGGCACGGCGCGATAGGTCATGTCCTTCTTGTAGGACACATCATTTTTGATCGTGAGGGTTTGTACTTGAGGATGTTTGAGCAACTCCTCGGTCTGCCAGGTGCGGCTGATTTGGCCAAGCCGCAGATCCAGTTGTGCCGCAGCCAAAGGCATGCTCAACAGCAATGCCAAGAACACAATAAGCGCTTTCAAATGATCGTCATCATTGTTGTGGGAGTGCGCAAAGGTTGGCACAAACACGCCGGCCCGGGTAGCGGGCCAGTCACATGTTTAGTGGCGACAAGCCGCGCCTGACGCTTGAGTTCAGCCGATGACCCTGGTCAGGTTCGGCAAAATCAACAACAGCGTCGTGGCGAAAAGAATGAGTCCTGCTTGACGAACTTTCGGTTGTTTGAACATGGCTTGACCGCCTTTATTGTTATTTCCTGATGCTTGCCTGCATATCCATGACGGCAAGCGCTGCACATCCTGTTGAAGCACGCCTGCCCCGGCAAAACCCGACGACCATGACGTACTTGTCTTACATTAGGGCTCGCGTCACGCTTGGCTTAGACCCATTTCATATGTAGTTCATGTCGGTAGCGATTAAAAAGGCATGAGGCTTATTGCCAGCTTCTTTGCCGCCCGCTTGCTAGACAACTCGCCGACCTGAACCGGTTCACCCGGCGGCTGATGACCGTCCGTCTGAGCGTGTGCGTCAAGCGTATTGAGCGCTGGGGTCATTGAATCCGTAGGCGCTCGGGTCAAGAGTGAAGGCACAAGAAATCACTCACCGCACAGGTTCGAGGACGTCATGACCCAAGCTTTGATTTTCGATGCGTTACGCACGCCCCGCGGCAAAGGCAAGGCCGATGGCGCACTGCACAGCGTCAAACCGGTGAATCTGGTGGCCGGCCTGCTGAGTGCTTTGCAAGAGCGAACCTCGCTGGACACCCGCCAGGTCGATGATGTCGTACTCGGCTGCGTCACGCCGATGGGTGATCAAGGCGCTGACATTGCTAAAACGGCCGTGCAGGTGGCCGATTGGGACGTGAGCGTGGCGGGCGTGCAGATCAACCGCTTCTGCGCTTCGGGGCTGGAAGCGGTGAATCTCGGCGCCATGAAAGTGCGCTCGGGTTTTGAAGACCTGGTGGTGGTCGGGGGCGTTGAATCGATGTCGCGTGTGCCGATGGGCAGCGATGGCGGTGCCTGGGCGCTGGATCCGCAGACCAACCTGCACAGCCACTTCACGCCGCAGGGCGTTGGTGCCGATCTGATCGCCACCCTCGAAGGCTTCAGTCGCCAGGACGTCGATGCCTACGCGTTGCACTCGCAACAGAAAGCGGCGCGGGCCAGAGCTGATGGTTCGTTCAATAAGTCGCTGGTGCCCGTTCAGGATCAGAACGGCATCATCCTGCTTGATCACGATGAGTTCATTCGTGCCGAATCGACTCTCGAAGGGCTGGGCAAACTCAAGCCGAGTTTCGAAATGATGGGCCTGATGGGCTTCGACGCCACGGCGCTGCGGGTCTACAGCCATGTCGAGCGGATCAACCATGTACACACACCCGGCAACAGTTCCGGCATTGTCGACGGCGCGGCGCTGATGCTGATCGGCTCCGAAGCCAAGGGCCGGGCGCTGGGCCTGCAGCCTCGGGCGCGAATTGTCGCCACGGCGGTTACCAGCACTGATCCGACCATCATGCTCACCGGCCCCGCGCCGGCCACCCGCAAGGCGTTGGCCAAAGCGCGATTGCGTGTAGAGGAAATCGATCTGTTCGAGGTCAACGAAGCGTTTGCGTCGGTGGTTCTGAAATTCATCAAGGACATGGCCGTCGATCCGGACAAGGTCAACGTCAACGGCGGCTCCATCGCCATGGGCCACCCACTGGGCGCCACCGGTTGCGCGATCCTCGGCACCTTGCTCGATGAACTGGAAGCCCGACGCCTGCGCTATGGCCTGGCGACGCTGTGCGTCGGCGGCGGCATGGGCATTGCCACCATCATCGAACGACTCTGAGCCCCGAATTCAAGGAACTTGTTATGAGCGAAGCCATTCGTTACGAAAAAGGCCAGGACGGGATCGTCGTGCTGACCATCGACATGCCGGGCCAGAGCGCCAACACCATGAACGCCCTCTATCGCGAGGCTATGGCCGCTTGCGTCGCCCGGCTTGTCACTGAAAAAGACCGCATTGCCGGCGTCATCATCACCTCGGCGAAGAAAACCTTCTTTGCAGGTGGCGACCTCAATGAGCTGATCAAGGTCGGTAAGCCAGAAGCCAAAGCGTTCTACGACATGGTGCTGACCCTCAAGGGGCAATTGCGCACTCTGGAAACTTTGGGCAAACCGGTGGTTGCGGCGATCAACGGTGCGGCGCTCGGTGGCGGCTGGGAAATCTGCCTGGCTTGTCATCATCGCGTCGCTTTGGATGACGCGTCGGTGCAACTCGGTTTGCCGGAAGTCACCCTCGGCCTGCTGCCGGGTGGCGGCGGGGTCGTGCGCATGGTGCGAATGCTTGGTATCGAGAAGGCGCTGCCTTATCTGCTGGAGGGTAAAAAAGTGCGTCCGCAGCAAGCGTTGCAAGCCGGTTTGATTGATGAGCTGGCGGCGAATCGCGATGAACTGCTGGCCAAGGCACGCGCCTGGATTGTCGCCAATCCGGAGGTGGTACAGCGCTGGGACGTCAAGGGGTACCAGATTCCCGGCGGTACGCCGTCGAACCCGAAAGTGGCGCAGATGCTGGCAATTGCGCCGTCAATACTGCGGACGAAAACCCAAGGCACGCTGCCAGCGCCGGAAAAGATTCTGTGTGCGGCGGTTGAAGGCGCTCAGGTGGATTTCGATACCGCGCATCTGATCGAAACCCGCTATTTCACCGAGCTGACCACGGGGCAGATTTCGAAAAACCTGATCGGCACGTTCTGGTTTCAGCTCAATGAGATCAATGCCGGTGGGTCGCGGCCGCAGGGGCTTGCGCCGTATAAAACGCAGAAAGTCGGCGTACTCGGTGCGGGGATGATGGGCGCCGGGATCGCTTTTGTCAGCGCCTCGGCGGGCATTGACGTGGTGCTCAAGGACATCAACCTGACCGCGGCCGAGAAGGGCAAAGCGCATTCGGCGGCGCTGCTGGACAAAAAAGTCGCCCGCGGGCAAATGAGTGCTGAACAGCGCGAAGCGGTGCTGACGCGGATTCATGCCACTGAAACCGATGTCGACCTGGCGGGTTGTGATCTGATCATCGAAGCGGTATTCGAGGATCGCGAACTCAAAGCGCAGGTGTCTTCGGCAGCTCAGAAGGTTGTTGGCGCTGATGCCGTGATCGCTTCCAATACTTCAACCTTGCCGATCACCGGTCTGGCGAGTGCCGTCCCCGATCAGAGCAAATTCATCGGCCTGCACTTCTTCAGCCCTGTGGAGAAAATGCCGCTGGTGGAAATCATCAGAGGCGCGCAGACCAGCGACGAAACCCTCGCCCGTGGTTTTGATTTCGTACTGCAAATCAAGAAAACGCCGATTGTGGTCAACGACAGTCGCGGCTTCTTCACGTCGCGCGTGTTCGGCACCTTCACCAATGAAGGCATCGCCATGCTCGGTGAAGGCGTAAGCGCAGCGATGATCGAGACTGAAGCGCGCAAGGCCGGTATGCCGGTCGGGCCTCTGGCGATATCTGACGAAGTTTCCCTCAGCCTGATGAGCCATATCCGCCAACAAACGGCCCAAGACCTGCAAGCTGAAGGGAAACCGCTGATTGAGCACCCGGCCTTCGCCGTGATTGATTTGCTGCTCAACGAATACAAGCGCCCCGGCAAAGCGGCTGGCGGCGGTTTTTATGATTATCCGGCCGGTGGACAGAAGCATTTGTGGCCGCAACTCAAGACCCGTTTCGAGAAGGCTGATGGGCAGATCTCGCCGAAGGATGTACGTGACCGTCTGTTGTTCGTGCAGGCCATCGAAACCGTGCGCTGTGTGGAGGAGGGTGTGCTGACCTCGACGGCGGACGCCAATATTGGTTCGATCTTTGGCATTGGTTTTGCGGCGTGGACCGGTGGTGCGTTGCAATTCATCAATCAATACGGGGTGAAAGACTTCGTTGCCCGTGCGCAGTATCTGGCGGAGCAATATGGCGAGCGTTTTGCACCACCGGCGTTGTTGTTGGAGAAGGCTGCGAAAGGCGAGCTGTTTTAAGTGATGGGGAGAAGGCTGCGGGGCTTGCCTTGTCTGGGTGATTCAGGGCAGGCTCTGGGTGTTCATTATTCCCATCATGTGTCAGGTATTTTTTATGTCGCTACGCATCTGCATTCTGGAAACCGACATCCTGCGTCCGGAACTGGTCGATCAATATCAGGGTTACGGGCAGATGTTTCAGCGCCTGTTCTCGCAGCAACCGATCGCCGCCGAGTTCGCCGTCTACAACGTGATGCAGGGCGAATACCCGAGCGACGACCTGACGTTCGATGCGTACCTGGTCACCGGCAGCAAGGCTGATTCCTTCGGTACCGACCCGTGGATTCAAACCCTCAAGCAATACCTGCTGAGCCGCTACGAACGTGGCGACAAACTGCTCGGTGTGTGCTTTGGCCACCAACTGCTGGCACTGCTGCTGGGTGGCAAGAGCGAACGCGCGGCTCAGGGGTGGGGCGTTGGTACCCACAACTACAAACTCGCGGCCAGGGCGCCGTGGATGAACCCGGTGCGTGAGGAACTCACACTGCTGATCAGCCACCAGGATCAGGTGACGGCGCTACCGGAAAACGCCACGGTCATCGCTTCCAGCGACTTCTGCCCGTTTGCGGCGTACCACATCAATGATCAGGTGCTGTGCTTCCAGGGCCATCCGGAATTCATTCACGATTATTCGCGTGCGCTGCTCGAACTGCGTCAGGACGCGTTGGGTACGCAGATTTACAGCAAAGGCGTGGCCAGCCTTGAGCAGGAGCATCATGGCGCTACGGTCGCGGAGTGGATGATGCGCTTTGTGGCGCACAAGCCAGAAGCTAAAGCTGTTTAAAATCTGACGCGGCATCTGTGGTAAGGGAGCATTCCCTTACCACAGCACTACAACCAGCCTGATTTCTTGAAACTTGCCCACAAACTCACACATCCCACCGTAATAAACCCCAGAACACCGAAGTAACCGTAGTGCCAGCTCAACTCGGGCATGTTCTGAAAATTCATCCCGTAGATCCCCGCCACTGCCGTCGGGAACGCCAGAATCGCGGCCCACGCCGCAAATTTGCGCTGCACCACGCTTTGTCTTGACGCTTCAAGCAATACACCGACTTCGATGGTCTGGCTGGCGATTTCCGCCAGTGTAGTCAGGTCTTCCATCTGTCTTGTGACATGGATTTGCACATCGCGGAAGTACGGGCGCATGTTCTTGTCGATAAACGGAAAGCTCAGTCGTTGCAGTTCTTCGCCGATTTCCACCATCGGCGCCGCGTACCGGCGCAGGCGCACTACGTCGCGGCGCAATCCATGAAGCCTTTGAATGTCGTGTTCGTTCAGCGCACTGCACAGCACATTGCGCTCAAGTTCATCAATTTCGGCATGGATCGCCTCGCCTACGGGCTGGTAGTTCTCGATCACAAAGTCGAGTAGCGCATAGAGGACGAAGTCTTCTCCATGCTCCAGCAACAGTGGGCGTGCTTCACACCGTTGACGGACATGGGCGTACGACGCCGAGTGGCCGTTGCGCGCGGTAATGATGTAGCCCTTGCCGGCGAAGATGTGGGTTTCGATGAATTGCAAAATCCCGTGTTCGCGGATTGGCGAGTACGTAACGATAAACAATGCGTCGCCAAAGGTTTCCAGTTTTGGCCGGCTGTGTTTTTCCAGGGCATCTTCGATGGCCAGTTCGTGCAGGTTGAACTGGCGTTGCAGGTTGGACAATTCCTTTGCGTTCGGCTCTTCGAGGCCGATCCAGACAAAGTGGCCGGTTTTGGCGGCCCAGGCGGCGCCTTCATCAAGGGAAATACTGGTGACTTTCTTACCCGCGCTGTACACCGCAGCAGCAACAACTCGACCCATGGTGGTGGTTCACTTCTTCTTGGCAGATGACAGGGATTGCACGGCTTCAGCTTAGCCGTGTCGCTGCTTGAGAGTCAGTGAAATCAGCACAGTTCACCGCATAAAAGAAAACCCGCACGGGGCGGGTTTATTTGGTCAGGCGGCTTGCAGTTGCCGATCCATCGATTCGATGCATTCGCGCATTTGCTCGCGGCACTGGCTGATGAGCATGGGCATGTCGTCCATGGTCAGTCCAGCGGTAGGAATTGCCGGCAACGAGCGTATGAGAACTTTCCCGCTGCGCCAGCGATTCAAACGCATGTGCCTGATGTAGCTGCTGACACACACTGGAACGATCGGTACGCCCGCGGCAATCGCCATCTGGAACGCGCCTTTCTTGAACGGCAACAGTTCTTCACCGAGGTTACGCGTGCCCTCCGGGAACACCCAGATCGACGTGTCTTCGTTCTGCAAGGTATGCGTGGTGGTGAGCATTGACTGGCGCGCTTTGTGCGCATTGCCACGGTCAATCAAAACGTTGCCGGCCAGCCAGAACAATTGCCCGAACAGCGGCACCCACTTCAGGCTCTTCTTGCCGATGCAGACGGTGCGGCGCGGCACGACATTGCCGAACACGAACAAATCATAGTTGGATTGATGATTGGCGATGATCACGCAACTGTCAGGCTTGCTCATCAAGCCGCTGACGTCGGACTTCACTCGCAGACGCAAAATGCACATCGCCGGCAAGGCGTAGAGGCGGGCGCATAAACGGCTGTTGTCCGGATTGAATGGGCGGCACAACCCGAGGATCACCCCCAGCACGCCGGCTAAAATAAAGTGCAGGCTCATCAATAACATACGAAACATGAACAGCATTTTAAGGCCCCACCGGCACAAAAGGTGGCGCAGTGTACGGATGTGCACTGTTTTCGGCAATTGCCGCTATAGAGGCAGGAGATAGGCGATGTTTAAGCGCATGTTTCGGATTTGTTTGTCAGACGCGTCCTAGAGCAGCCGTGGCGCTTTCAACGGAGCTTGCAGGAAAAAGCCCGACACGACGGCCGGGCTTTTCTTCAATGCTGGAACCGGGTGATTAACCCAGATGCTCCTGATCCTGGATGATGGCGTTATCCAGGGTTTCCAGCAGAGCCTTACGCACCTTCAGCTTGGTGTTTTTGTGCGCAGTCATGTTGATCTTCTTCAACTGACGCGCGGCAGCGAGTGCGGCACCTTGCAACTCCTCGGCGCAAACCACCTTGTCGAGGAAACCGGCATCCACAGCGCTTTTCGGATCAAACATCTCACCGTTGATCACCGAACGGTGGAATGCCGAACGACGCAGTCGATCACGCGCCAGTTCGATACCGGCGTGGTGCATGGTCATGCCGATCTGCACTTCGTTCAGACCAATGCTGAATGGGCCATCGACGCCGATGCGGTAGTCGGCGGACAACAGAATGAAGGCACCCTTGGCCACGGCATGACCCGGGCAAGCGACGATCACCGGGAACGGGTGAGAGAGCAGACGGCGAGCCAACGTCGAACCTGCGGTCACCAGCGACACGGCTTCTTTAGGGCCAGCGGTCATCACCTTCAGGTCATAACCACCCGACAGAATGCCCGGCTGACCGGTAATGATCACGATGGCACGATCAGTCACAGCCTGATCCAGCGCCGCATTGAACGCCGCAATCACGTCCGGGGAAATGGCATTGACCTTGCCGTTGCTCAAGGTCAGGGTCGCGATACCGTCTTCGAGGTGGTAGGAAATCAACTCACTCATGACGCTATTCCTTGTAAGAAAGATGGGCAGACGTTACTCACCGACGCAAGCCAGGTAAAGCGCCGTGACTGACCCGCCAGTCACCGTTTCCCGGCTTGCCCAGCGTAGCGCGCCACATGGCTGGCGCTTCGCCTTCTATATAGAAAGGCCGCGCCCACCGAAGATTGGCCGGTTTGCCATGGCCTGTCGGAGCGTGGAAACGACTTCTTCTCTTAACCGCATGAAAATTCTGAAAAAAAGTTTGCCATCGGAAAAGCTTTCGACTACATTAGCGCGCCTCGACAGACAGAACATGTTTGAAGAGATACGGTGAAGTGTCCGAGTGGCTTAAGGAGCACGCCTGGAAAGTGTGTATACAGGAAACTGTATCGAGAGTTCGAATCTCTCCTTCACCGCCACATTCAGTAAACACAAACCCCTGATTTTCCTAGAGAAAGTCGGGGGTTTGTGGTTTTTGGCGTCTGGAAAAGGGCGATATGGGAACGATATGGGACTGGACGCCTATTTTTGGCCTCTCATTGTTGTGCCTTGGTGCCGCTTGGTGCCGCTTGGTGACTGCCCCGAGAATGGCGAGAGGGCGAATCGTTCACAGATTAAAAACGGCCTAGAGAGGCCAATCGACTGATCCGGTGGCGGCGGCTAAAAGCCGATTAGCCTGCTTACTATCCGCGCCAATGGTGGCGCCATGTGTGGGGAATTTCAGTCTTGTCGGTTTGTAGAACCAACCGTTACACAATAAAAATTTGGTTATTCATAGCAGCATTTTGATGCCGAATAAGTATTGCCTACTGTCAGGTTTGACAGGTGCCACTCTCCATGCTTTCAGTGATTATTTAGCGGCTTGATCATGTTAATTATCTTGGAGGTAAAAGTTTATGGAAAAAATAATTAGCGTAAATGAATTCAACTATTTAATCTCAAGAGAAGAGACTAAGGGTTCTCTGCGATCGTTATCGATTGAAGATGAGCGTTTATCAACGGGGCAACGTGTCAAAGTTGAATATGAGGGCGCGGTTTATACAGGTAGTGTGACGGATTATTTTACAACTTCTAGCGGGGACTATGCGCTAGGGGTAAATATTGATGTTGATGCCGGGCTGCAGGTTAAATACTTTCTTGCTCGGAAAGAACCAGTAATTACACGTTTGTAAAGGAAGTCTGCATGAGGTGTCTGAGCAATCCATTTTTGATTAAATCAAGGTTGGCATCTGTAAAGCCCAGCACCTCACGCTGTTCATAACGCACCTCTGTCGTCATGCGCTCGGCGCAATCCTTTCCGCGCAGCTTATGCTTTTTCCGCCGCGCGTATTTGAATGATTCGTTGCCGCTGGCTGCGTCGCAACGTTTGACCGAGATTGCGGGCCAGTTTGTTGCGTGATGCCGGTTCAAGCTGTCCAAGCAATCCTGCTGCCCAATCCTCCAGCGTTGGTTGGTCATTTCGGTAGCCCCCATTCGCTACCGGTGCCCTGAGCGCCAGGTATTCAGTTCGGATGAGGAATTTGGCAGTTCGTTGGAGTTCCCCTGAATAACGGATAGTGGTGTTGCCCCAATCGTCTTTGCCCAACACTACGCGCTCGATCAGGGGCAAAGTCAGGCTCGAGAATGTCTGCCTTGAACTGAATGCCATCCGCGGCTTTGCTGAGGTTCTCCAGCAACTCGGATTGGTGGACGCTCAACCAACCAAACAAGTGCAACATGACGCTGTCGGGATGACCGGCGAAGTCGATGAAGATGACTTGCAGATCGAAACTGTATTCGAAAGAGAGCGTCTGCGCGGCGATGTAACGAACCTTGCCATTGTCGATGAAAATCAACAGTCGGTCGGGGTTGTTCATGGCTTGGCCTGATGATGTTGGTAATTCATGTCCGCTCTACCTTGCGGGTGAAAAACGTCTTGGCTGCTCGGGGTTGGCTTCGAGTACTGCTTAGGTCACGCCGGCGGTGCGGCCTTAGTGACGCCAGCACAGTTCGTCGATGCTTGGGATCAGGTCGTCGGCGTTCTGGTTACCGCTGTTGGTGCTGTCATGGGAGCGGTAGTCGACATTTTCAGCATCGTTTTGCGCCAGTAGCGATGTGCCATATTGCGTGATGGCAATGCGTCATCACGCGCTTCTAAAAGTTCAATGATTATACAAAAATAAAAAGTTGTACAAGTTTTCCTAAAGTTTATAGCATCCCTTCCAGATACCTTTGCTGAATCGATCAACCTTGCGTGCAGGCACCCTGTTTGCGACGTGTTGGTTTGTCTGCCGATGCTCGCGTCGGGTTTCTCTTTGATGCATCAACAGCATCGCATTTTGCATTTCCGGGACAGCTGGAGTGTTCCGTAACACGCCTTGGATGACGACCCCCGAATATCTGGACGGTGACTGCAGTTGCCGAAGATCTATTTTTTGTGCCTGACGTTTCGCGTCAGGGCGTTTGAGGCTGAATATGGCAGTAGCCCCCGGTGTCAGGATAGTTGTCGCCTCTCCGGTTTTTCCAAAAAAAGCATATCGGGGGCGGAAAGAGACTGGTCGTGCCGTACTATTCACCTGAACGCAGAGCCGCATTACTTAAGATGCTGC
>NZ_CAXAON010000038.1:0-41263 GCF_963970495.1 Pseudomonas sp. EA_65y_Pfl2_P78
TGGTCTGGCCAGACAAGAAACTGGGAGCCGATGGGCACTGTGATGTTGAACCCGGATCGGCAGCAGCAGACCGAGAAAAGAGCGGCATAGTTAGACGGCGACGCGACAACAACCTTGAAAAACGCCGTCGGTTACCCATTTCTGGTTCGGTCGTTTGGCATCAAACTTCCGTTTCAGCAGGTTCGGCGCTACCTGACCCTCTTCGCCTCTGTAGGCCCGGTATTTCTTTATGCGCACACGGCTTTTCAACTGAAGCTCGCCCATGAGGCGCTGAACAGTCTTGTGGTTCACGAGGTGGCCAGCTCGCCGAACGGCAGCAGTGATACGGCGATAGCCATATCGGCCCTTGTGCTCGTCGAAAATTGAGCAAATTCTGGACTTCAGCACCGCGTATTTATCAACGGATTGCTGCACCTTTTGTTGATAGTAAAAAGTGCTACGGGCCAGGCCAGCCAATTTCAGAAGGCCTTCCAGAGGGTGCTCCTGCCTCAGTTCAATCACGATTTGCGCTTTTTCCGCTGCGCTGCTCGTTCCTTCGCTTGAACCAAGGCATCGAGCTTTTTTAAATAAGCAATTTCCATCCGCAACTGGCTCAATTCGACCAGCAAATCATCACGCGTACGAGCTTCATCGTCCGAAGATTCAAGCTGAATGGACGGGATGGGGTTTGTCATTTTTTTGTGAAGTCCGCTTCCTGGCTGCCGGGACAAGGCCTCCAAACCGCCTTCATCATACCTGCGCTCCCATTCGCCAATGATGTCGGATTTCCGGATATCAAACAGAGCAGCGACTTGGCGATAGGACAGCTCTTCCTCTCGCATGCGCTGCAATACATTCAGCTTGAACTCAGGGCTGTAGTTCTTCTTTCTCTTACTTTTGAGGCCTGCGGCACCAAGCGCCTGATATGCCGCAATCCACTTTCGAAGCGAAGAAGCATTGACCCCGTGACGATGCGCGACCTCTCTGTGACCTGCGTTACCCGAACAGTAATCTTCAACAACCGACAATTTCGCCTGCTCTGTGTACTTTTTCATGACACCCCTCAATGTTGATGTCCAACATTTCGGGGTCAGATCAAATGTAGGTGGACACCATCGCCTTAAGCGTTGGCATTAGGAAGGTGTGTTGTCCGGACTTACAGTTCAATCATTTGATCGCGTGCATCCATTACTGGCCGCTCCCAAATATGACGTGATGGTTTGGCTACAAAATTCGTGAAACACAGCAGGGGTTGTATGGGCTGCTAGCAACCCGAGAAGCCGCAGAGACCGTCCTCGGTTAAATTCATCCAGTAGGACGACGAGCACTGTTCGCCGCTGCACTTCGATACGAACACAAAGTTTAGAAGATCTCTTAGGCGCGAGATCCTTGGACGTTTTGAGATCAACACCTTCAACCCCACCGAAAAACGAGCAGTCTTAGATGCGATCATCGAGGCGCGTAATGCACCTGGTGTGACGCCGTCGTGGCAAGAGGTTGACGAGCTTAACGTTGGTATCAGAGACATTCGAAAGCTGAGGATCTCTTCGCGTTCACTTGTGAAATCGTCCCCCATATAAGCGTGCCAATCCTGTCGCCGGCACGCACTCTCTTCAGCAGGTATTCATGGCTCGCGCAAGAACTGGCTCTTCGCAAGATCACTGCGCAGCGGAAAACGGGCAGCGGCGGTCATGACTTTGATCCCGTCGGAGCGACTCAACGGGCATGATTCATATGCTTATTTTAAGGACGCCCTCACGCGCCTACCGACGCAGTGGATAAGTGGGATTGCGGAGCTACTGCCCCATAGGTGGCGACCGGTTTAGTTGCGCAAGGCGGGGCGCCCGGACGCGCGCACTCGACAAGTTCTATGGTCATTTTCACCGCCTGTATTTTATTGCAATTAGAGCATTTCCCGTGTTCCACGATGCCGAGCTTGAACGCATACAACTTTACGCAAAAAAAAGGCCATGTGGTCGTGGACACATGGCCAAAAATTGATTCAACTACGAGCGCGTGGATGCTTGATTAGCTTGGCAGGAACTCCTCTGCCCATCCAAGGCTGGCAATACCGCGACGGACGAAATCATCGACTTCCGCCTCAGAGTACCCGATGCTGGAAAGTACCTCTTTGGTTGAATGCCCCCAGCGCTCAGGCAGAGATACTGCCGAGATTTTTGAATCCACTGGGCGGATTGCGTAGTGATCGATCTGTGTCAGGCAGTGGCCGCTTGGGTGGTTACGGTGAATCGAGAATGCGAAGCTGCCGTTGTGGATACCAACGGTGTTGTCCCCTTCACGGGTGTATTGCGCACGGAGCTGCTCGATTGAATTCGGTACTGCGGCAGCGATGTCCGCCTCGTGCAGGAGGTCAGCCCAGTATGCAGCTGGAGCAGTCAGGAATGCCTCCTTCAAGAAGGCCGAGACATCTGAAGCTTTACCGATGCCTTCCAACCCTTCGATTCCTTCCAGCATCTCGATTTCTGCTGGCTTGCTGTCCAGATACAGCCACCCCTCACTCGTCTGGTAGAAATGCGACAGAGCATTATAGCCCAGCACATCGCGACCCGAGGGCTCGTTGAAGGCGCCGCGCCCCGCATAGTCATAGGCAAACGAGATTTGCGCAAGGTTGGTAACAGCCGAGAGGGAGGTGCGCGAACGGGTGACTTTTCCGGTTTTGATCCGATGGTAGAGTTGCACCGCCATACCCAAGCCGGCAGCGAAACCACAGTTGACGTCCAGGGTGCCTAGGTGAGCGTGCTCTTCTGGCGTTTGTGGGCCACCGAAGCGACTCATGATGCCGCTATGGGCCTGAATGATATCGTCATAGCCGATGAAGTTGGACTTCGGCCCTGGCAGCGGCCCACCTAAGCAATCGAGGCGGCAGAACAGGACGTTGGGGTTGACGATACGCAGGCTCTCCTTATCCAGTCCCAGCTCTTTCAACTGACGCTCTGGAGCATTGATGACCACTATATCCACTGAGCTAACCAAGCGGTTGAAAGCGCCACGGCCTTCGGGGCTGAGAATATCAACCAGCGCGCTTTGTTTGCCCATGCCTGTCTGGAAGGTAAATAGAGTGCCAATCAGTGGGTCATAAAGAGGCTTAACCGGATCAAGCTTGATGACTTCGGCACCGAAGCGCGCGAGGAACGCAGTCGAGTGCGGGCCAGCAATAACGTTGGTCAGGTCAAGGATCCGTAGCCCATCCAACCAGCCCTTTCCAACTTCGGACTTGATTGCATTACCAGTTGGGTAGGTCGCCGGATATACAGCGGCGACTTCTTTAAGCTCGACCAGTGCCTGTTCGAAAGATATGTTCTTGCGAGGACGAGGCTTAACCATTTCGCCTGCGAACTCTTCAAGCCACACGATCGGCCCAGGCTGTTTCATCAGGCCGTATTCAGGATCTTCAACCTCAACGATCAGACCAGCAGTATTGGTGTGCTCATGATTGACCCATTCTTGGGTGGTACGATGAGGCGCCCCTGGAATCTTGTTCTCACCGAAAATCTGACCCCACTCTTCCGAAGTTTTGGTGAGGAACGCTTTCTTCATCTTCGCCGAGATATGGTCTGCCCACTTCTTTGGCAGAGGGTATACGCCAATCGACGTCTCGCCATCCCACTCACTGATGGGTGAATGCAGATCGGATACTTCGGGTAGACCATCCGCCACGAGTTCATCGTAGATGCCGAGAACTGTCAACGCACGCTTGGCATGGTTACGGTGCGACGGGCATACGCAGTAAAACATCCGGTCGTCTGCACACAAATAGGTGCGGTAGAAAGGATCGAGATACTCCTGCAAATCCTCGTAGCTGAGATTCATTGGAATGTTGTTGGCCTTGCGATGCTCAATTTCAAGCTCTCGCATCGTCTTATAGCGCTCAGGCAGACCGTCGATTACGTAGGAGTTATAGGACAGTCCTTCCATCAACGCGGCAACCACCGGCACCTCGATCTCATCACCATGGCCGGTACGTTCACGAGCTTGAAGAGCGAGTGCGACTGCGCTAGCAGCCAGAGTGGTAGCGTACGCAGAACCCAGAGGCAGTGGTGAGAAGCTCGGGTTAAGACCCAGCAAAACACGGTTGAAGCCCATGTCAGTGAATGCGCCCGCAGTCGCGGCAACAACAGCCTCTGTAGCTTTCCATTCCCGACGCAGCGTGTCGTTGCTGGCAAAGCCTGGGATTGAGAGTGTGATCAGCTCCGGGCGGCTGGCGCGCAGCTCTTTAAAGTCGATGCCCAGATTTTTCATTACGTCCGGACGGAAGCTTTCCAGGACAATGTCAGCTTGAGCAATCAGATCATTCGCCTGCGCCAGACCGGCAGCGGTCTTGAGGTCAAGACGGATACAGCTTTTGTTGCGATTAAGCACAGCGTTCGCCGGGTTTTCCCACTGAGGGCCCTCAGGAGGGTCGATGTGCACCACTGTCGCACCGAGATCCGCCAAGATCATTGCTACGGCGGGGCCAGCGATCTGCTGACCGAAATCGACTACGCGAACGCCGGCAAGCGGCAATGGATTAGTCTGCTTCATTTCGTTTTATCCTTCTTAGAGGCAGTTTTAGATTAGGTCTAATGACCTAGTTGTAGAGTCATGGCAGTGGACGAAAAGCAATATCAGTAACTACTGACACCTGATTTGACGACAAAAACTCTCGACAACTTTTTTTGGTATTCCCCCACCGTGTAATACCGATATTAGAAATCTCACAACAACCAATCCAGCAATATAAATTAGCCCTGAGGGTCAATTTTTATTATGGCTGCAGGCGACCTCTTGAAATAAACAACAGCAAACCTCTCGCAAGCCCCCCTCGACCCATAAAAAAAACAGGGAGTCAGGCTGACATTTTATTGCTTCACAAACTTATACTCACACCCGAGAATCAATCACGACCCACCTGAGGTCGAAACAATTCATGCCGGCAGCCATGCCCAAATAATCTATGCGGCTATTGCGCAGAGACGGTGTCTTTTACTCCACCTGATAAATAAAACAGGAGCATTTATGGCTACCCCAGTAGTTCTGCCTCGCCTGATGTCCATCGGCGAAAATGCTTGTGAAGAAATTACGGCAGTTCTAGCAAGCCTAAATCTTCGCAAGCCCCTCGTAGTGACCGACAAAATGATGGTCAAGCTGGGCTATGCCGCCAGAATCGTAGAAGTGCTCTCCTCTGCCGGCATCCATGCTGACGTATTCGATGACACCGTTCCCGAGCCCACTGTCGCATCGATCAGTGCAGGTGTGCGCTACGCCGAAGAAGGCGACTTTGACTGCATCATTGCGCTGGGTGGCGGCAGCCCTATCGACAGTGCGAAGGCTATCGGTGTGCTTGCCAAGCACGGCGGCCAAATGCGTGATTACAAGTTCCCACGAATCGTAAACGAAGCGGGACTGCCGCTGATTGCCGTCCCGACCACGGCGGGCACTGGCTCCGAGGTCACCCGATTCACAATCATCACTGATGAGTCGACTGACGAGAAAATGCTCTGTGTGGGATTGGCCTTTATGCCAGTTGCCGCCCTGATCGATTATACGCTGACGCTAAGCCTCCCAGGACGCATCACGGCTGACACAGGCATTGACGCCCTCACCCACGCCATGGAGGCATACGTCAGTAAAAAGGCAAACGCTTACAGCGACACTCAGGCTCTGGCTGCGATGCGATTGATCGGGCCCAATCTTCGAACCGTCTATCGCACCGGAGCCGATAAGAAGGCACGTGAAGCGATGATGCTCGGCTCAACGCTCGCGGGGATGGCTTTCTCCAACGCATCAGTAGCTTTAGTGCATGGCATGAGCCGCCCTATTGGCGCTTTTTTCCATGTCCCCCACGGATTGTCCAACGCGATGCTCCTGCCGGCCGTGACCGAATTTTCGATCCCTGCAGCACCGGAGCGCTATGCCGAATGTGCTCGCGCAATGGGCTTGGCCACCCTCCAGGACAGCGATGCCACGGCCAACGAAAAGCTGCTGCGCGAGCTCAAAGCAATCAATGAGGATTTGAACGTCCCCAGCCCGGCAGAGTTTGGAATTGATAAAGCGCAGTTCATGGACAAGATCGAAACCATGGCACAGCAGGCCTTGGCCTCTGGATCGCCGGGGAGTAACCCTCGCGTCCCGACCACCGAGCAAATGGCTGAGCTCTATCGCAAGCTTTGGTAGTTGAACGCCATACCGTTAAACGCTGTTATCCAACATTACAATAATCAGGAAACATGAAATGGAAACTGTAGGACACCTCATTAGTGGCGAGCGCCTGGACGCTGGACAGCGTTTTCAGGATGTATTCAACCCTGCGACTGGACAAGTTACCAAGCGCGTGGCGCTGGCCTCCAAGGTGACTGTTGAACAAGCCATCTCCGCAGCTCAGGCAGCCTTCCCTGCCTGGCGCAATACCCCTCCTATCAAGCGCGCTCGCGTCATGTTCCGCTTCAAGGAACTCCTGGAGCAGAATGCTGCGAAAATTTGCCAACTCATTGGCGAAGAGCACGGCAAGATTTCCCACGACGCCATGGGGGAATTGCAGCGCGGCATCGAAAACGTTGAGTACGCTTGCGGTGCTCCTGAGTTTTTGAAAGGAGAACACAGCAAAAACGTAGGCCCGGATATCGATTGCTGGAGCGAGTTCCAGCCGCTGGGTGTGGTGGCTGGCATCACCCCATTCAACTTCCCAGTGATGGTGCCGCTCTGGATGTTCCCGATGGCAATTGTCTGCGGGAATTGCTTCATCCTCAAACCATCCGAACGCGATCCAAGCTCGACTTTGTTCATCGCTCAACTGCTGCAGGAAGCAGGTCTTCCAAACGGTGTCATGAACGTAGTCAACGGGGATAAAGAAGCTGTTGACACTCTGTTAAACGACTCGCGGATTGAGGCAGTAAGTTTCGTAGGCTCAACGCCAATTGCCGAATACATCTACAAGCTCGCTACCGCGAATGGCAAACGTTGCCAAGCATTGGGCGGCGCGAAAAACCACGCAATCGTAATGCCGGATGCGGACATGGATAACGCGGTGAACCAGCTCTTAGGGGCAGCTTTTGGCTCATCCGGCGAACGCTGCATGGCACTGTCGGTTGCCGTTGCAGTAGGAGCAGGTACCGCACAAGCCCTTGTTGAAAAGATGCGCACCGCCATGGCTGCGCTTAAAGTCGGCGCCTATTCAGATGCGAGCAACGACTTTGGCCCCGTTATCACCCGTCAGCACAAGGATAAGGTTGTCGGGTACATCGACAGTGCGGAGGCCGACGGTGCCCGGATCATCGTAGATGGTCGAAATGCTGAAGTCGCGGGATACGAGAGCGGCTTCTTTGTGGGTGGCACCCTGATCGATGGCGTAAAACCGACGATGCAGAGCTACCAAGAGGAGATCTTCGGGCCGGTGCTTCAGGTGATTCAGGTCGACTCAATGCAGGGAGCGATGAATCTCATTGATAACCATGAATACGGCAATGGGACGTGTATTTTCACGCGCGACGGCGAGGCAGCGCGTTACTTCACCGACAACATCAAAGTGGGTATGGTGGGCGTAAACGTCCCATTGCCGGTACCAGTTGCGTATCACAGTTTCGGCGGTTGGAAGCGCTCTCTGTTCGGCGACCTCCATGCTTATGGCCCGGATGGCGTGCGGTTTTATACCCGTCGCAAAATGATCACCCAGCGCTGGCCATCGGCAGGTGTTCGTGAAGGAGCCTCATTCTCAATGCCTACATTGAAATAACGGCCCCGAATGGGCATGCAAACACTCAAGTTTTCATGCCCCGAGGCGTTCACGCTATCGCCTCATATGATCATTTACATCTATAGACGCTACATACTATTATTGAGCGGGCGATGGCGATAACCATCACCCGCTCAACAATGCTATATGAAGAGCGATCTATAAGTGAATAAAAAACGCCTTCCTCCGCTGAATTGGCTGCGCTCGTTCGAGGCCTCTGCACGCCACTTAAATTTCACCTTAGCTGCCGAAGAACTAAACTTGACACAGGCTGCTATCAGCCAACAGATTAAAGGTTTGGAGTCACAACTTGGAATGACGCTTTTCAAGCGTCTAGCGCGCCGACTAGAATTGACCGAAGCGGGGCGCGCTTATATGCCTGCAGTTCATGAAGCTATCGAACGTCTTGCTGCTGCCACCGATGAAATTTTTGGCGAAGGACGTGCAAAGGTCATTACCACCAGGGTGAACCTTGTTTTCTTTACGACTTGGCTAGCTGCGAGACTAGAACGGTTTACCAGCGTTTATCCTTCAGTAAACCTGCATTTCAGCAGTAACATCTGGCTGGAGGAGCAGGATAAAGAAGTGGATATTGATATTCGATACGGCAAAGGAAATTGGCCGGGCTATAAGTCATACAGACTGACGTGGGATGAGCTTATTCCAGTATGCAGCCCCAAGCTAATAATTACCGATCCTAACTTAGACTTCAATATAGAGAAAATACTAGCAGATCATGGACTACTCCATGTCATCGGATATGAAGAAGGATGGGGTTATTGGCTAAAGCAAACAGGAATTTCCTGCGTTCCACCTTCGAAAGGGATGCAATTTGACACGCTTATAACAGCGTTGGAAATGGCTGTTCTCGGACACGGTTTTGCATTAGGACGAACATCACTTGTAGCTACGCTGCTGACTGAAGGCAAACTCGTCGCTCCGTTCACTCAACGTGTACCCACCTCCGAAGCGTTCTACGCTGTCCTTCCAGAACATCAATATGCCAGCCCTCAATCCCAAGCATTTTTAGACTGGTTACTTAAGGAAGCCGGTCTTTCAAAAAAGGAATCCACCCAGTTATTAGATGGCTAAGTGGATTCCTCCCCAAGCCGGTCTTCTGCGCCTTCGGTGAGGCGGGCCTCCTCCTTTAACCAAGCGACAAATTGCTGGGCCACATCACTCAAACGATCGGATTTCCTCGTCAAAAGGTAGTAACCCATTGGGTGTCGCATCTTCATCTCAGGAAATGGAATGATTAAATCACCATTCTTTAGAGGTCTCTGGATAAGCTCCAAGCCACACAGAGCAACGCCCAAACCTTCAATCGCAAGCTCTGTCAGCACGTTGGAGTCACTGACTAGATGCCCCCCTTCAATTTTGATTGGGACGCCTGGGTAGGTGCGCCCCCAATTAATCCAATCGTCAACGCTACGATCATGAAGCAATGGATGGTGGATCAAGTTGAGCGGGTCGATTAAAGGATTTTCACATTCAAGCAACGCAGGTGAACAAACAGGAACGTAATTCAAACCTAACAGATAATCCGCACGAAATCCCGACCAGTCAGCCTTGCCCCATTTTATTGCTAAATCGATGTCTCCCGAAAATTCAACGCGCTTCGATGTCAGCGTTTGCTGAATATCTAAGCCAGGGTAGTTATTTGTGAATTTACGCAATCTCGGCGTCAGCCAGAATGCACTTAAAACAGGTTCCGCTTCTATATGCAAGGCCAACCGACCTTGTTTTCGCGCGCAGCGATCAAATGCTTTCACCAGCTCTTCAAAAGGGCCGCTTGTCTCATTTAGCAGATCTTTACCCGCAGCCGTAAGCGTCACTGAACGAGTGGTGCGAATTAGTAATTGAGCATTCAACGCCTCCTCCAGCTTTACTATTTTTTGACTGATCGCAGACTGAGAGAGGTGCAAAATTTTAGCGGCATGCGTGAAGCTGCCTTGCTCTGCGACCGTTTTGAATGCCAACAATAGAGTGAAATGCGGGAGTCGCGTTGAAACAGACTGTGAGACTGGGCCATTGATAAGCATTTCTTATAATCTCATTAACAAAACGCGATTCAGTGTTGACAACTAAACTGTTTATATTGCGCTTAGCCCTATGGCTAAGGTCTACCAATAATCATAATAGCAGGTCTTCAGAAATGAGAAATCTATCTCCCTCGCTTCGTGTCCGCCACACACTTTCAGGAGGTCGCCATGAAGCCTGAAATTATCGAAACATCCCGCCCTTCTATCGACTGGACACTCATCTTAACCTGTTTGGCCATTGTCTCCACAGCCGTTATTTTTCTAACAGCCTATCCAGATCAAGCCAAGGCCTCCGCAGATCAACTGTTTTCAGCGGCAACAATGACATTTGGATCCATCGTCCAAATTGTTGGCTTTGTTTGCGTCGTTCTTATTATTGGTCTGGCCATGACCAAGTACGGAAGCATCAAGCTTGGCGATGGACTTCCCGAGTACAAGAATGTGAGCTGGATATTCATGTTTATTTGCGCCGGGCTAGGCTCAGCCACCATGTATTGGGCATTCATGGAATGGTCTTACTATTATCTAACTCCGGGACTTGGGATTACCGGGTCGACTCAACAAGCCCTAGAGTACAGCATCGCATATTCCTTTTTTCACTGGGGCGTTACGCCATGGTCGATCTACGGAATTGCCTCGCTGGCCATGGCCTATCACTTTCACGTACGACGCAACAAAGGCTTGAGCTTGGCAGCCGTTGTTGAGTCTATGACGGGGTTTAAGGCACGCGGGCCGGTGGGTCGTGTAATTGATTTGATATTCTTGTTCTCCACGTTTGGCGGGCTAGTCCTGACAACTACGCTTACCACATCTACTGTTGCGAAAGGGATCGCTGACCTCACCGGCATCACTGATGGTTTCGGGCTCAAAGCTTCGATTGTCATCATGGTCACGATGGTCTTTTCACTGAGCTCCTACATCGGCATCTCCTCTGGCATGCAGCATTTGGCGAAGGTCGCTTGCGGTATGACGCTGGGGTTTGGATTAATCGTCCTGTTTCTCGGCCCGACCGAATTCATCATCAACAACTTCACAAATGCGGCGGGCATTGCATTACAGAATTTCGTGCAAATGAGCTTGCATACCGACCCTGTAGGCGGGAGTGATTTTGCTCGTAGTTGGACGGCCTTCTATTGGCTTTACTGGATCACCTACACGCCTGGGATGGCAATCTTTGTCACTCGTATTTCACGTGGCAGAACCATACGGGAAGTGATCATGGCAATGGTCTTAGGTGGTTGCGGTGGATGCTGGTTCTTCTTCGGTAGCCTGCAGAGTTTCGCTATTCACCAGTTCATCACTGGCGTTGTTGACGCTCCCGCAATGCTCAGTGGTGCAGGCGGCGAAGCTGCGGTTTCGATGCTCCTACACTCCTTGCCAATGGGTAATGTGCTATCTGTCGTGTACCTCCTTCTGATGCTTATTTTCCTTGCATCGCACCTCGATGCAGTGGCGTATACAGTGGCTGCGACTAGCACCAAAAACCTGAAAGAAGGCGATGATCCAACACCTAACCTTCGCCTGTTCTGGTGTTTATTACTCGCTGCGCTGCCGCTTTCCATGCTCTATATCAACGCTCCGCTGAGCACCCTGAAAACAGCGGTCATTCTCACTGCCATTCCATTTATCGCAGTCCTGGCGGTGAAAATTTGGGGGCTGATGAGATGGTTGAAAGAAGACTATTCACATATGTCTGCTGAGGCCATCGTGGCACAAGGGCGTGCACTGACAAAAGCACACCCACAAACTCCAATTTTTCCTCGCGCGACACAACACGCTCCAGCAATGGAAACTTTGGTCTAGAATCTCCAAGACTTGAAAAGTTGGCTGCTTGGATCTCCGCGCAGCCAACGCGTCAACCTTGCTGACACATGTAAATTTTATCTAGCAAACAGCCCCCAACTGTAATCCAGCCAAGCCCATATGCAGGTATCCCTGCCAGCTGATGATAAACATCACCGCAAGCAACACGATCGTTAGCCAAACCATTCGCACCTCAACATACCTCCCCCGCCCTAGGCCTTCGTTCGACCGGAGACTCAGTAATTGGCCAATGTAATACAGTTGCTATAACGCTCAACACGATCGAGATGTACCAGACGAGGTCGTAGCTGCCGGTGCGGTCATATACAAGCCCTCCGAGCCATCCACCGAAGAAAGCGCCAACCTGGTGGAAGAAATAGACGATGCCCCCGAGCATGGACAGATTTCTCACACCAAAAACTGAAGCGATGGTTCCATTGGTAAGAGGCACGGTAGAGAGCCACAAAAAGCCTATAGCAATTGAGAAACAATAAACTGAAAGCTTAGTCACTGGCACTGCAATAAAGCAGGCAATAACGATTGCCCTTAATGCATACAACATCGTTAGCAACCTCGGCTTCGAATATCGAGCGCCGAAAATCCCTGCGGTATAGGTTCCGAAGATATTGAATAAGCCGATAAGGGCCAAGGCCGCCGTGCCAGTTCCGACATCAAGGTGTTGATCAATGATATACGAGGGCAAGTGTATTCCAATGAAAACCACCTGAAACCCGCATACGAAAAAGCCTGCTGACAGCAGGATGAACCCTGGATGGGCCATGCACTCTTGCAACGCCTGGCCGGCAGTTTGGGTATCTGCCGTCCTAACAAGCGGTCGGTCTTTAAGCATTCCTACCAGCGGCAGAATCAAAGCGACCAAGCCTGCCAGGATGATTAATGCAGACTGCCACCCAAATTGCTGGATTAACTCAAGAGTGCCGGGAAGCATGACAAATTGCCCAAGTGAGCCAGCGGCACTAGCTAACCCCATTCCCATGCTGCGACTCTGAATCGGCAATGCTCTTCCTATTACCCCTAGAATTACTGAGAAAGTAGTGCCTGACAGGCCAATACCCACCAGAACGCCAGCACTCATCAGCAGCATAGATGAACTGGTCGCGGTACTCATAAGAACTAGCCCACAGGCGTACAGAAACCCGCCACCAGCGATTACCTTGCCCGCTCCATATCGATCGGCCAACGCCCCACTGAAAGGCTGGGCGATACCCCAAATTAGGTTCTGAAACGCAATCGCGAATGCAAAAATCTCCCTTCCCCACCCAAACGATAGGGACATGGGGGCCAGGAACAATCCAAATCCGTGCCTGACCCCTAATGACAACGCGAGAATAAACGCACTACCTATCAACAACCACTTATAATGCGAGAAATTAAACACCATCACTCACTCCAGCTTTAGTTTTATAAAAACCAACACCCCGCCGCCTGCAACAATTTAATAACTAAATATTAAGCATTCGCGCCAAATACACATTTGGCCTGCAGTCATAATTTCTAATCCGTGCGCTTCAGCGACCTGAGGTGATAGTTCGACATGCTATCACTGGAAATAAACGCCCCACCTACAATAAAAATATGGCCTCATGCACCGTTTTACTTATAGATACACCAAAGCAAAACTAAGCGCTCACTGCCAGCCAGTGAGGGCTGACACGGCTTAGTCTCGGATAAGCTACGAATGGTGCAGCGACTTGGCCACTAATAAGCCACACTAATAAACGGATCACAAAATATTGATTCCACAACTTCGCTCAAATCATTAGATTCTTGAAAGCAACCCGCAACCAGCGTCACCCACATAATTAATACTAACTGGGGACTAAACTTGAACATTTTGAAGCTGCCAGCGACACACGCTTGCTCGAACAAAAGCTCGCAATCAATCGCAAGGATAACTTCTTTGCATTTTAGTTTAGCAACTAAAAAACTGACATCAAGAGCAAGACTAGACGTTCAGATATGTGCAGGGATGACGATTTTATCACTCTTGTACTTGGCTGCCTTTCAAAATGAATCCCCGAAAGCTCATTTTCATTTAACAAAGTTGCGTAAGGTATAAGGCATGAACCGTCTCACTGTTTCAAAAATTGAAGTTTATGTTTGTCGTCCTAACCAACCTGGTTCGACCTGGACACCAGAACAACCTGATCCATTCACGACACACACCTTCGTGCGCGTTCACACCACTGACGGCTTCGTGGGCTTCGCTGCAACCGATTCCTACACCACGCACTGCGTTGATACGGTCTTGCTTGAAACGCTCAAGGAGATGATTCCCGAAGTGATTGGCAAATCAGCTCTGGATCGCGTGGCCCTATGGAGCCACCTAAAGCCAAAAGCTTATGCTCGATCCGCTCAGGCCCTGGCGCTGATCGATGTTGCTCTGTGGGACTTGGCAGCGAAAGCGGCGGAAAAGCCCCTCTATCAACTATTGGGGGCGTCACGGACTTCGATTGCAGCCTATGCCAGTACACCTGTTCTAGCATCGCCAGAGGCGTATGTCGACTATGTGAGCCAGTGGGTTGAACAGGGTTTCCAGGCGCTTAAATTCCATTGTTGGTGCCAGCCAGAGAAAGACCTGAAAATGATCAATCTTGTACACCGAGCTCACGGTGATAAAGGCTTGGCCTTGATGCTCGATGTTGAGCAACGCTACGACTTGGCTGGCGCCATGGATGTTGGTCAGGTATTAAGCGAGCTCAAGTATGAGTGGTTTGAGGCTCCATTGGATGATTACGACCTGAGTGGTTATAGGACACTTTCGAGAGACTTGGCTGTGCCTGTTTTGCCTGCGGGCAATGCTATCACTGACCCCTTCCTAGTTGAATTTGGTATGCGTGAAAATTGCTGGTCGCGCGTTAGGGTTGATGTCATGACTTGCGGAGGCATTACTCCCGCTCAAGCCATTATGCGCAAAGCCGCTGCGCGTGGAGTCCAGGTAGAGCTTCAGAGCTGGGGCCACTCACTGGCGCAAGCGGCAAACCTTCACTTGATGCTCAGCCAGCCAAACTGCAATTTTTTTGAGCAGGCATGTGAGTACGAGCTCTTTGAGTTTGCAACGCATAACCCAATCCGAGCCAATACATCAGGATTAGTCACTGCTCCCGATGGATACGGCCTCGGGCTTGAAATTGATTGGGAGGAAATCCGTGCCACTACGTACGCCATGTTCGTAGGCTGAGTACTCCGGCCAGTATGTAAAGCCCGCACGAACGGATCGCGGGCTTTCTCTCCCAGCTTTCCCTGCATGAATCGCTCAGATCGTATCTTCAGTGCCACCTCGGTATTTTTTGACCTCGGACTTCAGCCATTCGATGAACTGAATCGCCCTCGCGCTGGGTGGAGGTGTCGCGCGAGTGAGGATATAGTAGGCCATGTTGTGAGGCATGCTCATCTCAGGAAACGGTAACACCAGAACCCCCTCCTTTAACGGCTTCTCACACAGCTCCATCGCGCACAATGCCACTCCGTGCCCTTCGATCGCCATGTGCATTAACACGTTGGCATCGTTGACCACATGCCCTTCGTTCGGATTTACGTCCTCAATATCAAAAACTTTGAGCCAGGTTGTCCAGTCGCCTCTGTCTCGATCATGGAGAAGCGGCAGTGAGTTCAACTGGCTCGGTGAGGTGAGTCTGTCTCGCCCTTCAATCAACGCAGGTGAACACATGGGAATGTAATTCAGCCCAAGCAGATATTCGGAGACGTAACCCGGACGCTTACCTGTTCCCCATTTGATAGCGAACTGGGTGTCGGGTGAAAATTCCAGATTCTGTGTTGTCAGCCTTTGCTGAAAATAAATGGCTCCAAAACATTCCGTAAAAGACTTAAGCCTGGGCGTTATCCAGATAGAACTCAACACAGGTTCACATTCGAAATGCAGCACTGGAATCTTGTTAGGCCTGGAGAATTTTTCGAAGGCCTGAATAAGGCTCGTCAAAGGCGAAGAAATTTCAATCAGTAACTGAGCCCCATCTTCTGTGAGTTCGATACTTCGAGTTGAGCGAACGAAAAGAGGAACGCCAACAACCTCTTCCAGTTTCACAACTTGCTGACTCACCGCAGATTGCGTCAAGTGGAGTGTTTCAGCTGCGCGACTAAAGCTTCTTTGATCGGCAACTGTTTTAAAAGCTTGGAGCAAATTCAGGTGGGGCAATCGAGTCATAGTCATATTTTTATTCCTGCTTCAGTGAACATCGACGCTGTTCAAGGATTCGCACCTGCGTCACCAATGATGACATCCGCACGGCAGTTAGCATCCACAATAACTCCACTGCCCCTCGCCCGTCGCTCACGAGTTCTGCTCTGGCGGGCGTTTTTTTTGGGGGTGAACACCACCTCAGTGATCATGCCTTGAGCGGTAAGATTATGAGATGAAGTTAATTGATTACAACCTGTAATTAAGCCATCACAAAATTTCGTTGTCCCGATTAAAGGGCTGAGACGTACATTGCGACTACCTTGCTGAGGACGGGCTTAATGCCTCGTTTGAGTGCCGGCTAACAACATAATTACAAGAGTCAAAACATCATGCACACGCTACCCCCCGCTGTTTGTAACATGCACCCCGCGAGTACCCTTTTTTTGTCAGGAGGTCGCCATGCAGGTTAAAAGTCGCGTCTATCAGGACTCAGGATCTGAGGCCCCTACTCAGGACTTCATACTGATTCTGATCAGCATCGTCGTGATTGCCACCATTGCAACCGGTTTGATGATGTATCCGACTGAAGCCCAAGCGCTGGCAAGTCAGCTCTTCACCTCCGCAACGTCAACCTTTGGGGCAGTTGTACAGTTCACAGGATTCGCATGTGTTGTCCTGATCCTAGGACTGGCATTGAGCAAGTACGGAAATATCCGCCTAGGAGAAGGCAAACCGGAATACACCACCACCAGTTGGGTCTTCATGTTCATCTGTGCAGGACTAGGTTCCGCCACCATGTACTGGGCTTTCATGGAGTGGGCTTACTACTACCTTACTCCCGGTTTAGGCGTCGCTGCCGCGAGCAAAGAAGCGCTCGATCTAAGCATCGCTTACTCTTTCTTCCATTGGGGTGTCACACCTTGGTCGATCTATGGCATCGCTTCGCTAGCGATGGCTTATCATTTTCATGTACGCAAGAACAAAGGACTGAGCCTCGCCGGCATCCTTGAAGCCATAACCGGACTAAAGGCTCAAGGCCCAGTGGGACGGATGGTTGACCTACTGTTTCTGTTCGCGACTTTTGGTGGGCTGATCCTGACCACTACGTTGACCACCTCTACCGTCTCGAAAGGAATTTCTGAACTGGTTGGTATCAACGACGGGTTTGCGTTGAAGGCCAGCCTGGTTTTGTTGGTGACCGTAGTCTTCTCCATGAGCTCGTACATCGGCATCAGCTCAGGAATGCAGCGCTTGGCCAAGATGGCTTGCGGTATGACGCTCCTTTTCGGCCTGATAGTCCTGCTACTCGGCCCTACAACGTACACTCTCAACAACGCCGTCAACGCGATCGGTCTCGTCCTCCACGATTTCGTGCGCATGAGCTTGTATACCGAACCCAATGGCACCGGTGAATTTTCCCGTGGGTGGACAGTGTTCTATTGGCTTTACTGGATCACCTACACCCCAGGAGTTGCAATCTTCGTAACCCGAGTGTCCAAGGGACGCAAGATCAAGGAAGTCGTCGCTGCGATGATCCTCGGTGGCTGCGGTGGCTGCTGGATGTTTTTTGGTAGCCTGCAGAGTTTCGCGATTCACCAATTCGTATCTGGTCTGGTTGATGCTCCGGCCATGCTCGATGGCGTGGGCGGAGAAGCCGCTGTTTCTCTTCTGCTGGCGAGCTTGCCGTTTGGCAAAATACTTTCTGCCCTGTACTTCCTTCTGATGCTGATTTTCCTCGCCTCTCACCTCGATGCTGTGGCTTACACCGTCGCCGCGACCAGCACCCGAAATCTGCGAGAAGGTGACGATCCCTCTCCAAACCTGCGGATGTTTTGGTGCGTTCTGCTGGCCGCGTTGCCGATGGCGATGCTTTACATCAACGCATCGCTGAGCACGCTCAAAACGGCAGTGATCCTAAGCGCCATCCCATTTGTAGGCATCTTAATGGTGAAGATTTGGGGACTGTTCAAGTGGTTGCGCGAGGACTACAGCGCGATGCCTGGGTACCAGATTGAGGAGCAGGCTCAGCGCTTGGCACTCGGATCGGAGGTGCCAGCATTTGCGGAAATCCCTAAGGTCAAGACAATGGAAGTTCCAACATGAAAATCATTGAGATAGAGACGATTTGGCTGCGCGTCCCGCCACTAAATGAACCTTGCGAATGGGGCGAGGATGCGTTGATCGTGCGCATTCATACCGACACCGGATTGGTGGGAGTCGGTGAGACCGATAGCTCCCCTTCCGTAGTAAAAGCATTGATCGAAATGCCCGCTTCTCACGAAACCTGTCAAGGGTTGCGCCAACTATTGATCGGCGAAAATCCGCTGGAGATTGACAGGCTCTGGAAGAAGATGGTGCGGGGTTCTGAATACGTAGGGCGACGCGGTGCAGCGATTCACGCGATCAGTGCTTTGGACATCGCGTTATGGGATATCGCTGGTCAGCATTACGGTGTCCCGGTGCACACTCTGCTAGGTGGAAAGCACCGTGACCGCATAGCTGCCTACGGCACCTTTATCCCCAAACCAGATGAGATCGCCAATCGCCACATAGTGCGAGAGCTAATGGCTCAGGGGCTAAAAAGCATCAAGCTCGGAGGCGGAGGTTTTGGTGAAGATCTGAGCGCGGACAAAGCCTTGCTCAAGGTAATCCGGGAGGAGATTGGAGGGGATGTCAAACTGCAGATCGATCTAGTTGGACGCTGGAGAAATTATGCAAACGCATTGACGCAATGCGACGCCTTACGTGACTTTAATCTGAATTGGATTGAAGAGCCCCTGCCATCTGATGACTCTGAAGGTCTGCTGCGTCTTTCTCAACAGTGCGGTATACGCGTCTCTGGAGGTGAGGGGCTAGCGACTCGTCATGAGTTCAAAGCATTTCTGGCCGAGACGCGCCCGGCGATCGTGCAGCCAGATATCACGCGCTGCGGTGGCATCAGCGAGATGCGTCATATCGAAGAGCTCGCACGCCAATACGGCGCACAATTGGTGCCTCATGGCTTCAGCACTGGCATTTTGTTGGCTGCCACGGTGCATTTCATGGCGGCCAGCGAAGCAGGTGAACTTATTGAGTATTCTCAGAGCGATAGCCCGCTATTCCGCGACTTAGTGAAGAATCTGATACCTCTGCAAAATGGTTATGTTCGCGTCCCGGATAAGCCTGGTTTAGGTGTGGAGCTGGATGAGGAAGTCATTGATCGATATCGCGTGAGGTTCTGAGTAGCAATGTGATGAACAGCACTACCGACGAGCCTTGACTGACCGAATATTGAATTTGCTTCGAGTACAAAAGGGCTCAAAGGCCCTACTGTATTGAAAAGTCGACGATAAGTCGGCAGTGATCCATGCTGCCGACCCAAGCGAGGTATGACCTTACATGCCATCTATGTCTCTAGGCGGAACCGAATGCCGCCTGCTCGCAATGATTCAAATGGCTGCGCTCCGCTCACGCAGTTCTATGTTCAGGATGCGGTCGTTCTCGGAGTAGTCGACCGGGCAATCAATCACATGCACGCCCGGCGTCTTGATGCAGTGCTCCAGCAGCGGGAGCAGGCCTTCGGCACTTTCCACGCGATGGCCATTGGCACCGTAAGCTTCGGCGTATTTGACGAAGTCCGGATTGCCGTAATCCAGGCCAAAATCGGTGAAGCCCATATTCGCCTGCTTCCAACGAATCATGCCGTAGCCATCGTCACGCAGGATCACTACGGTGATATGCATACCCAGGCGTACTGCTGTCTCCAGTTCCTGGCTGTTCATCATGAAGCCGCCATCACCACACACCGAGATTACCGGGCGATCAGGGTGAACAAGGTGTGCTGCCATACCCGACGGTAAACCAGCCCCCATGGTCGCTAGCGCGTTGTCCAGGAGCACGGTGTTCGGCTTGTGCGCCTTGTAGTTGCGGGCGAACCAGATTTTGTAGATTCCGTTGTCCAGCGCAACGATGCCGTCGGACGGCAGTACACGGCGAACGTCAGCCACCAAGCGCTGCGGGTAGATCGGAAAACGGTTGTCATCGCCTCCCTCAGCGATCTGTTCTTCGTTAGCATCACGGATTTCCAGCAGCCGGCTGAAATCCCAATGCGCGGTGTCGCTCAGCGCCTCGCCGATTTGCCACACAGCATTGGCAATGTCACCGATCACTTCGATCTGGGGGAAGTACACCGCATCAACTTCCGCTGAACGGAAGTTGATATGAACAACCTCTGTACCGCCACGCACCATGAGGAACGGTGGCTTCTCGATCACGTCGTGGCCAATGTTGATGATCAAGTCAGCAGATTCAATCGAGCGATGCACGAAGTCACCGGACGACAGCGCGGCGTTACCCAGGAACCGCGGATGGCGCTCGTCGACCACACCTTTGCCCAACTGAGTCGTGACGAACGGAATGCCTGTCTTATCGATTAGCTGCTGCAGAACCTTGGCCGTCATCTTGCGGTTTGCTCCTGCACCGATCACCAGGATGGGCCTGCGGGCCTTCTGCAGTTTCTCGACGGCGGCCACGACTGACTTGTGCTCGGCAAGCGGACGGCGATGCATGCTCGACGGGATCGGCGTGCTGTCGGTTTGCTCAGCGGCAATGTCTTCCGGCAGCTCAAGATGAACAGCACCAGGCTTTTCTTCTTCTGCAAGACGAAATGCCTCACGCATGCGCGCCGGGATGTTGTCCGCCGATGCGAACTGATGAGTGTACTTGGTGATGGGGGTCATCATGTCGCAGACATCAATGATCTGGAACCGTCCCTGCTTGGACTTTTTTATCGGTTTTTGGCCGGTGATCATCAGCATCGGCATACCGCCCAGATAGGCGTATGCGGCGGCGGTTACCAAGTTGGTCGCGCCGGGCCCTAGGGTGGACAGACTTACGCCGGTCTTGCCAGTCAGGCGGCCATAGGTCGCAGCCATGAAGCCAGCGGACTGCTCGTGGCGCGTCAGCACAAGCTTGATCTGTGACTTACGCAGAGATTCGAGCAGATCGAGATTTTCCTCACCGGGAATGCCGAATACGTATTTCACGCCTTCGTTTTCCAGACATTGCACGACGACATCTGCGGCCTTGGCCATTTTTCTACCTCAGTTACGATTGAGCGCTATGCGCATTTACAATTCAAAATGGCTAGATAAAGCTGTTCACGCCAAAGGTGCGACCGTTACATCGGTTTGGCCGTTATCGTTTAAAACAGCGCGCACGAAACCTTCGGCCTTCTTACGTTCGACAAAAGCACTGACATAGGCCGCTCCCGCTTCACGAGCTCGCGGAACGGCCATTGCTTGTTGAATTGATGTAAACGCGCCATCAAGGACACGATAAGAAGAGTCATCGGCTGCGACTTTTTCCAGTGGCTGTCTCACGCCTGCTGCTGCATCCAGAGACTGCTCGATGTACAGATCCACGGCACCGGCGGAGGTTGCCGCACGTTCAAGCTGCGCATGCTTCAGCGTGCGGGAAAGAAACAGGTCATAAGCAGCACCTTTGCCCACCGCGATTTTCAGTCCTGACTGATCAAGATCTTGGACATGCTGATAGGACGAATCAGCGGCTACCAAATAAGTACCTTCGATGATGACGTAAGGTTCGCTGAACGCGATCTGCTCTTCGCGCACCGGCTCGATGGCCAGAAACGCCACATTCCATACGCCCTCTTCAAGCGCCGCAAACACCTTGCCCGCGGCGTCAAAAGTGATCATTTCCAACCTGACGTTCAACTCCTTGGCTAGTGCTTTAGCCAAGGCCACCGATACGCCTTGAGGCGAGCCGTCCGTCCCTTGTTGGGCTAAGACAGGATTACCGAAATTTATCGCGGCACGCAGGACACCTTCCGGAGCCAGATCTTGAAGCACAGCATGGTCGAGAAAGGTCATTTATTGCTCCTAATTTGAGTTCAGTAGACCTCACCAAATTGGCAAGGTGTAGGAAACGATCAGTCGATTTTCATCAATATCGCGAGCAAAGCTAGAGCGATAACTGGCGTTACGCCATTTGAAGCCGACGTTCTTGAGAGCACCGGTCTGCACCACATAACCAATGTCGGTATTGCGCTCCCATTCGCGTCCTTCCGAGGCAGATGTCTTGGCGTCCGCATGGTCGCCGCTGACGTAACGCGTCATAAAAGTCAGACCCGGTAGCCCCATCGCCGCGAAGTCGAAGTCGTAACGCAGTTGCCAGGAACGCTCACCTGGCTCAGCGAAGTCATTAATCTGAATGTAGTTGGTCAGGTACACGTCGGTACCGTTGATGTACGGAATGGATGTAGAGCCGTTCATCTTCTGCAAGCCGATTCCCAGGGCGTGCCCTCCAAGGGAGTAAGTGAACATGCCGTTTAGAGCACCGCTATCAATCTTTCCACCACGAGCTGCACCAGCGTCATCACTGAGCATGTAGCGCAGGTCGCTCTTCAATTTGCCGGGGCCAATTGCAAGGTTGTTCACCAGCCCGAAAAAACTCTGGCGGTAGACATCTTGAAGTTCTGCGTGCTGATAACTGACAGCGAGGGATTTATTGATCTGATAATCAGCACCACCGATCCAGTATTCATCGCCTTCTGCCGTAGTGGTGAACCGTCGATTGCGATTGTTCAGCGTGATGTTTTGCGCATCGGTCGAGTCACGGTCGGTCACCCGGTTGAACCGAACCCCGGTCAGGGTTAGCCCATCGAACTCCTTCATCGTAACCATGCCCCCTTGAAACGTCTGAGGCAGAATCCGACCAGTGTTGGCTTGTAGAGTCGCCAACTTGGGGATGAACGTACCGTACTTGAACTCGGTTTTGGAGATCTTGGCCTTGACGGTCATGCCGAGGCGGCTGAATTCGTCCGCGGCATGGCCATCATCATGCGTCGGGAGAAGACCAGAACCAGTTCGATCAGGGCTTGAGTCCAGTTTAAGACCGAGCATTCCCATCGCATCGAACCCGAACCCTACCCTGCCAAGAGTGTAGCCAGACCGATAATCCAGGAGAAATCCTTGAGCCCATTCCTCGCGCTTGTTCTGGCCTGCGCCGTCTCGAAAATCACGATTGAAGTAGTAGTTCGTAGTTTGCAGCGACGCCTTACTATCATCAACGAAGCCTTCAGCATTAACCATGCCAACTGCGAACCAAGGTGAAACTGTGACCAGAGTACGAATTGCGTTTTTATTTTTATTCATGTTGACTCCAAATAAAGCGCAGCAGAGCCCATCTAGGGGCGATGGGCCCGAAGTTCAGAATTTATAAGTTCACAGGACTAGCAAATTTCTTAAATTGGCTGTAACGCCATTCACACGCGACGCGCAGCAGCACTTTTGAGGATGCTGCTGCACATATGTAACTTAGTGAGCCTCGCGGGTCACGGGACTGCCGGTTGGCGTGTCGTCTTTATTATTAACGCGCATTAGGATGGTCATTAAGAAACCGACCACCAGTAGCCCGCTTAGGAACAACAGGCCGGTGGCTGCACTATGACTATTTCCTTTTACCATGCCGATCAACGAAGGCCCGGCAAAACCACCCAGGTTGCCAATCGAGTTGATCACCGCAATGGAAACTGCGGCGGTGGTACGGTCGAGGAAAAGTGTCGGCAATGCCCAGAACGGCGATTTGAAGCTGTAAAGGCCAGACAGCGCGACGCATATCATTGCTATCGCGAGGAAAGGATTTTGCAGCACGCCAGCACCGATCATGCCTATAGCCGCGATAAGCAGCGGGATGGCGGAGTGCAGCTTACGTTCGTTCCGCTTATCGGAGCTTCGCGACCATAAGATCATTGCCACAGTCGCAACAATGTAAGGCAGCATAGCGATCAGCCCAATCTGCGTGTGGGTCAAAGACTCCGAGAAGCTCTTGATGATCTGTGGCATCCAGTAGCCAATGCCCAAGCTCCCGCATTGATACACGAAATATATGAAGCTCAGGTACAGCACCTTGGGGTGGGTCATCGTCTTGAACACACTCAGACGCTTGACGTTCTTGCGGCTTTGACGATCACGCTCAAGTTCTTCGAGCAACCAGGTTTTCTCTTCAGGTTTTAGCCATTTAGCCTGTTCAGGTTTGTCCGTGAGGAAAAAATAGCAGGCAACACCTAGGAAGACGGCAGGAATACCTTCGAGAAACAGCATCCAGCGCCAGCCGCTCCAGTTGAACCAACTGATGTTGTCCATGATCCAGGTGCTCATCGGAGCGCCTATTATGTAGCTCACCGGGATAGCCGCAGTGAACAGCGCAACCGTGGTAGCCAGCTCTTTGGAGCGGAACCAAAAGGTCAGATAGACAATGATGCCTGGAAAGAAACCTGCCTCAGCCACGCCAAGAAAGAAGCGAAGGATGTATAGCTGATTGGCGGTTTGTGCAAAGGCAGTCAGTGCAGCAATGGCCCCCCAGGTGACAAGAATTCGGGCAATCCAGACCCGGGCGCCAAATTTGTTTAGCATCACATTGCTGGGAACTTCGAACAGGAAATAGCCAATAAAAAAGATACCGGAAATAAAGCCGAAGGCCTCACTAGAGAGCGCCAGTTCTTTATTCATTTGCAAGGCCGCATAGCCGATATTGGCGCGGTCTAGATAGGACACGATGTAGAGCAGGAAAACGAACGGGATGATGCGCAGCGTAACCTTACGTACGATGGCAGCTTCTTCAGGCTTGTTATTATTCATGGCGACCTCTTCGGAACAGGCCCAGACCTGCTCCCTTCATTATTGTAAGGCTCGACCGGTTAGGCCGAGAAAATCATGCAGACTGGGCTACCGGTTGAAACTGTAAAGCCCGTCTTTCTCAACGCACCGGTCTTGGCGTCCGTTGCCATTGAAATAATGGTGTCGCTGTCTTCATTGAGCGCGAACAGGTAACGCTCATTGGGTGTGAGGGCGAAAAAGCGCGGCGTCTTGCCGTCAGTGGGCATGAACTCTACGGGGCTAAGCATTCCGGTGCCCTGATCGATGGCGAACACCGCCACGCTGTCGTAGCCCCGGTTCGAGGCATAGAGGAAGCGGCCGCTGCGATCGATCTCGATCTCAGATGCACGGCTATTGCCGGTGAAGGTCGCAGGTAAAGACGGCAGTACCTGAATGGGTGAGAGCGCGCCGCTCTGGCCATTGAACCGATACGCGGTCACGCTTGAGTCAAGCTCGTTGACCACATACGCGAAGGAGGCTTTGGGATGGAATGCCAAGTGGCGAGGCCCAGAGCCTTCCCGGCTAGTAACGAAAGGTTGATCTGCTGGATACAGTTTGCCGTTGTCGAATTTGAAACTGAACACTCGATCCAGTCCTTTGTCGGGCACCAGCACGAACTGGCCGGACGGATCGAATGGATTGAAGTGGGGCTTGGAGAAAGGTTGCTCAAGGCGGTGTGGGCCCAGCGGCCCTTGCAGTTTGAGCAACTGGTTGACGCTACCCAGCGATCCGTCTTCAGCGATATTCATCACCGCCAATGATCCACCGATGTGGTTGGAAACCACAAGGTACCGCTGCGTCGGATCGAGTGCCAAGTGAACCGGGTTCTTCCCTTCACAACTCTGACGGTTGATAAATGCGAGTTTTCCGGTGGCCTCGTCAACGCTGAAAGCACTGACTTCGGTCATATCTCCATGCACCGTGTACAACCGATCGCCTGCCTTGTTAAGAGCAAGGAATGAAGGGTTGATCAGATCCTTTACGACCTGCACGAGCGACAGCGTGCCCTCCTCCTGATCTACCTTGTAAACCGTGATCCCTTCACCGCGTGCATTACGCTCCCGTGTAGTGCGCGACCCGACATAGGCGTACATAGGGGTATTTCTCCGAGACTCAGCATTGTTATTCAGTAGGCTCGCGGCCTGCGCGAAACCAGCGGGCAACAGAGCGCCAAGAACCGAAATTCCGGCTACAGCGCCCATTTGTTTGAGTACAGTGCGGCGGGTTGCGCCTTTTGACACAGGCAAGCGGGAGCCTGCGTCTTGATCATCGCCGTGCATAGATGCGCCCTTTTTATTGTTAATCGCATTTTGCCCTGCCTCTGCGCGAGGCCGGAGTCGAATCAGTGCTGCGTTCGCGCCACCACTTTGCGAATGACGAACGGGAGAACACCGCCATGCATCAGGTAACGAATCTCTTGCAGCGAGTCCAAACGGACTCCAAGTTCGACCTGTTGCAGATCGCCGTTACCGCGATGGATAACCAGATCCACTAGGTTGTCCCCAACAGCGAGGTCATCTAATCCAATGAAGTCAAAGCGCTCATCACCCTTGAGGTCAAGGTCGCTTGCCGACTGCCCGTTTTTGAATTGGAGTGGAATGACGCCCATGCCGATTAGGTTGCTGCGGTGGATGCGCTCTACGCTCTGCGCCACAACCGCCTTGACTCCGAGTAAAGCCTGAGCTTTGGCCGCCCAGTCACGACTTGAGCCTGCGCCATAGTTGTTCCCTGCAAAAACAACCATTGGCGTCTGCAGCGCCGCATAGCTTTTGGCAGCTTCATAGAGCGGCAAACAGGCGCTGTGATCTGCGTTCCAGGCCCACACTCCCAACCCTGGTTGGTCATCACCCAATTGCAAGTTCTTGACCGACTTGTTGGTGAAGGCACCTCGCAGCATGACTTCGTGATTACTGCGGCGGGTGGAGTACTGGTTCAAGTCTGCCGGGGCTTCACCGCGTTCAAGCAACCACTGTCCAGCCAAGCTATCTGCTGGAATTGAATAGGCAGGCGAAATATGGTCGGTGGTAACGTTGTCCCCGAGCACCATCAGCGTACGAGCGCCGATGATCGCAAGACTTGTCTTAGGTTCGCGAGCGATGTCAGCCAGGTATTGAGGACGACGCAGGTAAGTTGAATCAGGGTTCCAAGGAAATTGCACGCTTCCTTCCGCCGTCAAAGCTTGCCAGTGGTGGGTGCCTTCCCAAACCTTAGCCAGGCGCTGCTGAAAGAATTCGGGCTTCACGGCCTTGGCAGCTTGCACGGCAATTTCAGCGTCCGAAGGCATCAAATCGCGCAAGTACACAGGCTTGCCATCACGATCACTGGCCAGCGGATCGGACTGCAGATCGATGTCGATGGTGCCGGCAATGGCGTAAGCCACACACAGCGCCGGCGAAGCCAGGTAGCCCGCTGGGATCTTCGGGTTCACTCGCCCTTCGAAATTGCGGTTACCCGACAACACCACCACGCCCTTCAGACCTTGATCTGCGAACTTGTCTACATGCTCTTCGAGCGAACCCGAGTTACCGATACAGGTCATGCAGCCGAAACCTGCCAGATCGAATCCAAGCGCCGAAAATTCTTCGAGCAGGTTTGCCTCTTTCAGGTAGTCCGCGACAACGCGAGAGCCTGGGGACAAGGAAGTTTTAACCCAGGGCTTGCGCTGAACGCCAAGCTCACGTGCCTTGCGGGCAAGCAAGCCAGCCTGGATCATCTGCGCGGGGTTCGCGGTGTTCGTGCAACTGGTGATCGCCGACATCACCACGGCGCCATGGGTGATCGGCTGGCCAAACGATGGTTCGAAAAAGCTCTGTTGCGCAGGCGCTGTGATCAACTTCCCTTCACCCATCACTTCCTGGTGGAATGAAGCGGCAGCGTTCGATAATTTCTGACGTTGATGCGGCTGGTGTGGGCCTGCCACACTCGGCTCGATATCAGCCAGATCCAGATCGATCAACTCATCAAATTGCGGTTCATCGAGCTCATCACGACGCCAGAGAGGCTGCGCGCTCATGTAGCTGACGACCTTGCGGCACAGCTCTTGCGAACGGCCACTGAGCTCCAAGTAAGAAAGCGTTTCGTTGTCGAACGGGAAGAACACCACGGTCGCGCCATATTCGGGGGCCATGTTGGAAACGGTGCCTCGTGCAGCCCAGCTCAAACCCGAAAGACCAGGGCCAGTGAACTCAACGAATTTACCGACGACCGAACGTTTGCGCAGAATTTCCGCCACGTGCAGCGACAGGTCGGTAGCGGTTACACCTGGACGCAGCGCATTGGTAACGCGGATACCCACGACCTTTGGAAAGCTAATCGGAACCGGTTCACCAAGCATGGCTGCCTGACCTTCCAGGCCGCCAACGCCCCAACCTAAGACACCAATTGCATTGATCATAGGGGTGTGGCTGTCGGTCGCCACCATGTCGTCTGGGTGCAGCAGGCGTTGGCCGTCGTCAGTGGTGCTTTCCCACACCACCTGCGCCAGCGCTTCCATGTTCATCTGGTGGATGATGCCTGTACCTGGAGGAATGACACCAAAATTGGTCAGGCTCTTCTGCGCCCACTTGATAAAGCGATAACGCTCGCTGTTGCGGCGAAAATCGATGTCCAGATTCTGCTCGACCGCATCTGCTTCGGCGTAATGCTCCACGATTACGGAATGGTCGATGGTCAGCACGGCTGGAATCAGCGGGTTCATGGTTTTGGGATCGCCGCCCAGCTCCGCCACAACGTCGCGCATTCCTGCGAAGTCAGCCAACGCCGGCAGACAGGTCGTGTCATGGAACATCAGACGGTTGGGCTGAAACGGGACTTCACATTCAGGGCCTTGGCCAGTGGCACGAGCCAGAACAGACGGAAATGCCTCAGGAGAGCAACGCGCCACGTTTTCCAGCAGGATTCGGATCGAGTAGGGAAGTTTCGATAGCTGTACTGAGGAAAGCATCTTGGTCAGATCGACGTAGGCAAATCGCTCTTCGTCGATCACCAGATGATTGATGAGGTCGTAGGCAGTCTCGGTCATTCTCGTATCGCTCAGGCTTTTTATAATGGTCGCGGGATTCGGGAGCTAGCCGATCTATACCGCTGATGAGCCGATACTAGGACTACTACACATAGCTGAAAATTGATGATTCGCCAAAGCTGCGTTCTCCAAAGGAGAACGCTCAATCACTCCTCTGGCAATCTCAAGTTGTCGATGAGCGTTTTTAGCGTAGGTGAGGCGGTGTCGTATCGTTTGACAACCAATTGCAACGATCTGTGGGCCCAAGGCTCTTCGAGTGTCACCGATTTCAACTTATGGCTGCGTAGGTATTGGTTGACCACACTACGTGGCAAAACGGCCAGCCCCAACCCGGCAGAGACCATCCGACACATGCAGTCGAAGCTACTGATCCTGATTCTAAGCTTGAGCGCCATCCCCAGGTTCTCAGCCTCCGTGGTCAGTAACGTGTGCATCGAGCTTTCGAGATGGGGGCCGACAAATTCATGTTCCAGCACTTCCTTGAACCGAATGCCCTTGCGACCGGAGAGCGCGTGTCCAGCGGATACCACCAACGTCAGTTCATCATTGCGATATGGTATTGCTTCCAACCCTTGAGCCTGTGTCTGACTGGCAATAATGCCAAGATCTGCTCGGCCATCCGCGACCGCCCGAATGACCGCAGACCCGACACGTTCCTCAATGTCGAACTTGATTTGCGGATAAAGCGAAACGAAGTGGGCGATGTCTTGAGGAAGGAACTGAGAAAGGGCGGAGGTTATCGCATGAATGCGCAGATGGCCCTTCACGCCTGCTGTATAGTCGCCAAGCTCCTGATCAAGCTGCGCAAGCGTCTGCCTCACTTGCCGTGCGTAGAAAAGCAATGATTGTCCCGCTGGGGTGAGATCGACCCCTCGGGCGTTACGTACCAACAGCGGCGCTCCGACTTGGCTTTCGAGTTCGGAAACTCGCTTGCTGATTGCGGAAACCGCCAAGTGCTTTATGCGGCCCACTCGCGTTAGATTCCTCTCCTCCGCGACAGTGATGAAAATATCCAAGCTCGTCAGGTCATAACGCACGGCAGTTTCCTTGATACCCATCAGCATACGCTACGGTTGTACGATGCAACCGCAGAACGGGCCTGAATGGTAACTGTCGATGGACATCCCTGGCTAACGACAATTTGAGGGACAAAGTTGGGAAAGAGTTCTTGACCCCGGCGAGCACACCGGACAGGCTAATTTCAAATCCGGATATATTTTCGCCGCGGCCAGCCCTGCCTGCTCTGGCAATAGGTCATCACAGTCAAACTCAATGTTCGAGATCAATCCGTGGGAAGCTTATTGGATCGGTACTAATCCGCTCGCTTTCCTTAACGGCCTTCTGCAGTGGCCGGAACAGCGATCAAGTTCATCTGATTGATGAATATTTCCGCAAATTTTCATCTCGATAGGTGGTGCTGCGCCCAGCGGGACTTAGTCCCACGCGGTAGCACATTGCGCGTCTATGTACATAGAATCGAGAACTTAATGCTTTGACATAACGAACGCTTATCCATCTGCCCTGAATAACATTGTTTGTCGGCGGCGCGGCGCATGGGCACTATTGGTTTGTGCGGTGCCACAGGCCTTCAGAGGCTTTTTCCTCAACGTCTATAGCGTTACACCTGTGCATCAACGACCGAAGACGTATCGAAGCCGTAACAGCCTAAACTAATTGAGAGGACAGGTCATGTCTGCAAATAAGTTCTATAAAAAAGACCAAGACAAACCGTTTATTGAAGATCCGAGCAAGTCGCACACACTGCCGGCACGCTACTTCTACGACCAAGATATATTTGAACAGGAAAAAGCAGCAATTTTCTATAAGAACTGGGTCTATGTTTGTCACAAAAGCCGCGTAGCTAAGCCGGGCGACTATGTCACAGAGTTAGTTCATGATCAGAATGTGATCATAGTAAAGGGCAGAGATGAGAAAATTCGGGCATTTCACAATGTGTGTCAACACCGCGGACATGAACTGCTCAAAGGGTGTGGCAAGGCGCAAATGATTGTCTGCCCCTACCACGCCTGGACGTATGATCTCGATGGTACTTTGCGCGCAGCACGCGAAACGGGATCCATCGAAGACTTCGACAAAAGCGAGTTCTCGCTCAAAGAGGTTGCGCTGGAAGAATTCTGTGGCATGGTCTTTGTCAACTTGGATGGCCAAGCAGTGCCTCTGCGTGAGCAGGCTCCAGAGTTGGAAAAGGAAATTCGCAGCTACGTGCCGAATGCCGATGACCTTGTGTATGCCGACTGCCAAGAATTCCAGCCGCAGGCGAACTGGAAGATTTTGGTCGAGAATTTCCAAGAATGCTACCACTGCGCTGTTGCGCACAAAGACTTTTCGGTACTGGTCGATTTCGGCGATGAAGCCTACAACCCCTATTCCAATGGAATATTCACCAGTCACTGTTCCACTCGGACAACTCGTGACAGCGCGGCCTATCAGGTGAGCGGAAACGACATCGACGGTTACGGTGGGTGGTTCCTGTGGCCCAATCTCACGATCTGGGTTTATCCGGGCGAAGAACAACTCTCGGTTATGCGTGTCGACCCGCTCACTCCAACGACATCCTATGAGCGCCACGACTGGTTCACGAAGGACGGAACCGTTAGCGAGGAGTTGGAAGGCACTATCAAATTCCAGCGCGATACGCTGCAGTACGCGGAAGATATCCCTATTTGTGAGAACGTGCAGAGAGGGCTGAAATCCATTGGATACAATCAAGGACGCTTCGTCGTTGGAGGTGATCGTGTCCAAGTGACCGAAGCGCCGGTACACCACTTCCAGAGCCTGGTGGTCAATGCTCTTGGACTCAAAATTGGAATCCAGTAACTAGGCCGATACAGCGGGCGTGGATATGTAATATGTTTTTATCCATTTGCTCGCTGTATGCGCAACCCTTTACCAACCCATACAAGCGGTATTTAACAAAAATTCATCTCCTCTATTGGTAGCAGTGGGACACCATCTGACTTGAATGCTCCTGCTGTTGGAACTGCTCCTCTTGAATAGCATTATCTGCTTGAGCGTCTGGCTGTTTATTCCCGAGGGGGCATTTTATCTTGCTTTTTAACTCTGAGAAAATCGTGCTCATCGGAACTGTAATGATTCAACACGGAAAGGGGTGCCTGAGCAGGCGAACTGACTAACGAGCGCAGGGTTTTAGACACTTTATAGTCACAGTGACGTCTATGGAGAGTATCGAATGAGCGCAGTATCTACACGAAAGTTGATTACAGCGCACTCGGTCGCGCTCCTAGTTCCCGTCATGTGGGGCGTATATTGGATACCGGCCCGCTATATAGAAGCATCCATTGGTGCTGGTGTCTGGGGCACCGTGTACGTGGTGATTGTAGCCTGCTTGGCTCTGGCGCCCGCCGCTTGGCGTTACCGGACATCCCTTTACTCGTCCAACCGTTACGCTCTCCTATCTACCGGTATCGGCGGGGCATCATTCACGCTTTATTCAGCTGGCCTGTTGTATGGAAATGTCGCAGTAGTGGTGGTCTTATACTACTTGACGCCGGTATGGAGCATTCTAATCGCACGCTTATGGTTCAAACAGGAGACCTCCCTGGCACGTTACGCGGCGATCGCTATCGGTATGGTCGGAATATTCTTGGTTCTACAGGGTGGCAATACCGGCATCCCATTGCCGCGCGAAATCGGCGACTGGCTTGGCCTCGCTGGTGGCGTCCTGTGGTCGGTCGCAAGCACCGGCATGTACACGCACTCACGTCTCGATCCTTCCAGCAGCAACTTCATCTTCAGCATCGGCGCCCTTTTGTCCGCGGTACTTTTGGCTTGTGTGATGGAGGGCCCTAGCCTGGAGGCGAAGCCTTCAATCGACTACGGCACTGGTATTCTGGCTATCATCATCATTGGAATAGGGTGGTGGGCGGTCGCGCTCACCGGGTTCCTGTGGGCTGCGCGCTTCTTGGAGCCAACACGGCTCGGAATTTATATGATGATAGAGGTGGCCGTTGGTGCCGTTTCCGCAGCATTGTTTGCAGACGAACCCTATGGTGTCCTGATGCAAGTGGGCACCTTCTTGGTCGTTATAGCCGGCCTGATGGCGGTAGTCTCGCCGTCGACCCCGCAGCTGGCGGATGATCGCGGGTGTTGAAAACCATTGCGGGACATCGTTGATTGACTGCCTAATTTCGTGCGTCAGTACGTGAAACCGCTCACGCAGGCTCTTCGGGAAACAATGGGCAATGCTGTTAGCAGGAATTTTAAGACAATCAAGGCTTGCGTGTGGTTCGTGTGAGGCAATTAGTGGTGTACACGTATCCCCGTGGCAATCTCGCCGCACGAAAAGCGTCCACCCTCCGATGTAGGCAGAAGGCTACTGTGTGGTTCTGCCAAGAACTGTGCGTGAAAAATGGTAGTGAGCGAAGTACTGCGTCGCACCTGCCGGTTATCGGGATGGCTGTCGACTCAGTGATGTTTTGTGAATGAGCGTTAAATTATCGCACAGGGGCGAATTTACTATAGCGTTCTAGTGTGCAGTCTCCTGAATTGAGCGCGCGCAATAATATAAATTATACTTCGACCCGATTTGTTGCAGGCGTCTAGCCATCGACAGGATAGGAGTTATACCGATGCAGCCCAAAATAAGAATAACCTCCCCCGCCAATTCGTCGAATCTGAAATTATTGGCAGGGTCTTCTAATTCTATAGTATCCCCGATCTTAAGCTTTCATGTATCCAATGCGAACCGCCACGTCCTTCCTGCCCCCTGAGAATCGAGTTTAAGTAATGATCCGATGAGCCAGGGGTATTTGCTAACGAGTATTGCCTACTTATGGTCTCGGGGGCGTGCACCGTGATATGCGCCCCCGCCGAGAACTCCGGCAGCGGCATATCTACCAAAGGATTTACGAGCGAAAAGCTTCGAATAGACGCCGTTTCTTCACTTTTTTTCGAGATTTTAAAATACCTCATAATCAGTTCCTCAGTCGCTGAGGGAGCGCTCCAGACTATCGCGATGAATTCTCATCTAAAGCTGTTCGATTCTGCGCCGCCGCACACTATTTCTCCTGCTCGAGTTGATCAAGCTCGAGTGGTTTCAGTTGATTTGAATACCTCTTTCGGACAATATAATTTAATACTTCCGGCCTGCCCAACAGCCATTATTTAGGCAATTGGATAAATAAAACTTATGAAGAATTATCGACAAAAGCTTCCTCCGCTGGATCCGTTGATCGCGTTCGAAGCATCGGCTCGGAACCTAAGTTTTACGAAAGCTGGGCTGGAGCTACATCTCACTCAAGCTGCTATCAGTCAGCAGATTCGATCCCTCGAGAACTACTTGGGGGTGCAGCTATTCATCAGAGACAATCGCTCGGTGAGCCTTACCCCACAAGGGCGCAACTTCCAGCATGTGGTCGCGACAACGCTCGCAAACCTCGCCAGCGCGACCACTGATCTGCGGGCTAAGGGAGATGGAAGCGTCCTGACAATAGGATGCGACCAAGCAATCGGCAATATGCTTCTAATGCCGAAGCTCCCCGAATTAACCGCCACCTTCCCGCAAATCACGCCGCGCTTGATGATTTCGGACGTCGAGAAGATCTGTTTGACGACCGATGTCGATGCGGCGATCATTTTTGGCGACGGCATGTGGCACGGATTCCATGCGGAGAAACTCTTTCTCGAGCGTATCTTTCCGGTTTGCAGTCCGAAATATTTTAAGAACAGTCCCGAACTTCAAAAGGCCAGCGATCTCTCAGAACACAAGCTCATCGAACTCGAGGATGAGCACTGGAACTGGATGAGCTGGCGGCAATGGCTCGACCGGAATGGCGTCAACACGGCCATTGTCACAAAGGGTCTAACCGTCAACAGTTATCCCCTAGTGATCGAAGCCGCAACACAGGGGCACGGCATTGCGTTGGGTTGGGATCATCTCGTGAGTCGCGAGATAGCGAACGGGACGCTGATCAACCCACTTCCAGACACGACGATCGAATCAGAACTTGGCTATTATGTCCTGTGGCCAGCTGGTGCTAATAGCCATCCTAATATACGCGGGTTTATTGATTGGTGCCTCCACTCGCTTATTCGAAATTGACGATTGTCGAGGACTCTGCCGGGGCTGAGCGGCATGATGCGTCAAACGCGAACCACTGGTTGCGGTAGGGATGACAGTTACCTGTCCCCCGCACAGATCCGTACGTGCGTAATACCCAAATGGCTTCTGCATCAGTACGTGACGCGAGGCGTCCTACTGGGTAGGGATGAGCGGTTCTGGGCCTGGAATATAGAGGTCGGCAAGGCGCCCATATCGCGACGACTGAAGCCGGTTCCTCTGGCATCAAAGAATTATGTGATATCCGCATCTAATATCCAGTTCACCATCTGGCCCTTCAGAACGACCATTAACGCATCCAGCGCATCGTGCTGGCTACGTCCCGGCAGAAACCCGCACGAGAATCCCGGAAGCCCTCTTGTTAGATCGCATTCAGAACGGTAACGACTGCCTGCTATCCGAATCACAAAGATATTTGGCGCAGTCTGCGAGTGGTTTGGCGCATTGTGCATATCCTGACTTAGGAGCGCAGCGTAGGTTAGAGCGACTCTTCTCACCACTTCAAAGAGGTCTGAAATGTCCAATCAAGTCGCTCTAATCACCGGCGGTGCTACCGGCATCGGAAAAGCTGTTGCCCTGAAGCTCGCCTCTCAAGGCATCAGCGTAATCATCAGCGGGCGTCGCGAGGAAGCAGGTGATATCGCAGTAAATGAGATCGCCACAATTGCCCAGCATGGCGCTAAGGTGCGCTTTGTACGCAACGATGTGTCTAACGAGAAGGCCGTCCAAGCTATGATCTCAGGTATCGTGGCTGAGTTCGGACGTCTGGATATGGCCGTCAACAACGCAGGGATCTTCAACGAATACTGCACATTGGATCAGTCCAGAACTGATAACTTCCGCGACATGCTCGATATCAACGTGATGGGCCTGTACTTCTGCATGAAATTTGAGATTGCACAAATGCTCAGGCAGGGAGGCGGTTCTATCGTCAACTTGGCGTCCATCGCTGGATTGAATGGCATCCCATGGGGCGGCACCTACGCTGCTACTAAACATGCCGTCGTTGGGTTGACTAAGTCGTCTGCTCTGGATCTCGCAGCTCAAGGCATTCGTGTCAACGCGGTAGCGCCTGGGGCTATCCGCACGGACATCATTGCGGAGCAACTAAACAGCAATCTGGCCGAGCTGGAGGCAATGCACCCGATGCAGCGAGTTGGAAATCCTGCCGAAGTGGCCAATGCCATCTGCTGGCTACTGGCCAACGAGTCGAGTTTTGTGACCGGCCATGTGCTCAATGTCGATGGCGGCTTCCAGGCGAAATGACCAGATGAAAAATACTGTGCCGGACAAAATTAGGATTCCCGATGCGTTGTGGGCAGGATTGAGCGGCGTCGGAATCAGTCGTGCAGATGTAGAGCGAGCTGCTCAGCTACCGATTTCTTCCATTCGCGATGGAGCACCGATTTCAACGGCTCAGTTCTGCGGTCTCTGGCGTTCATTGGTGGACATCAGCAACGACCCTGTTATTGGCTTGCTTATCGCCACGCGGCTAGGGGGCGGTGCGGTACCGCCCTCATTTCTAGCGGCCTACCACGCTCGGGACTTCCGCGATGCCTTGCAGCGCGTGGCGCGCTTCAAACGCCTGTGTGCACCAGAGGAGCTGCAACTCCAGGAACGCAATCAGAACTGCGAGATTGTGGTGAATTGGTTGCATGCCGACGAGCGTGACGTACCATCTGCACTGGTGGATGCAACTCTGGCCTCGCTATTCGAATTGGGCAAGCGTGGCACCGCAAAAGGTCTGACCGCTGCGGCAGTCGAGCTGATGCGCCCTGAGGGTTCGCGTGCACTGTACGAGAGCTATTACGGTTGCAAAGTGCGCTTCGCCGCAAAGCGCAACTGTCTTACGCTGCGGTGCTCCGACCTGGACAAGCACTTCGCGAGCTACAACGCAGAGCTGCTCGATATTCTGCTTCCTGAGCTGGATCGACGCCTTCAACAACAGGCGGTCAGTCTCAGCCTGCCCGAGCAGATCAGGTGGGTGCTGCGCTCTAGGTTGACAGCTGGTCGACCCGATGTTCGCTCAGTCGCCGCCGAGCTGGCCATGAGTGAGCGCTCATTGCAGCGCAAACTGACCGATGAGGGCCTTACGTTCCAAGGCTTGCTCGGCGAGACACGTCACCAGCTAGCGCTTGAGTATCTGACCGATCCGACACTGAGCCTCATGGAAGTGGCCTACATGCTGGGTTATGAGGATCAGAACTCGTTCTTTCGCGCCTTCCGGCAATGGGAGAGCAGCACGCCTGCAATCTGGCGTGAGCGCAATCAGAAGTTGATTTCTGAATGAAGCTATTGATCTTCGGTGCCACAGGCATGGTGGGCCAGGGCGCACTGCGCGAAAGTCTTGTCGCGCCTGATGTTAGCCATGTCACTGCAGTGGGGCGCTCGCTCGTTGAACTTGCTCATCCTAAACTGAAACAGCTGGTACAGGCCGATCTCATGGGCTGGAGAGTCTTAGTGATGAGTTGTAGGGTTTTGACGCCTGCTTCTTCTGCCTAGGTGTTTCGTCTTCAGGCATGCGCGAAGAAGCGTATAGCCAAATCACCTACGGGGTGACGGTGCATGCTGCCCGGCTGCTCTCACGCTGGAATTCGCAAATGACCTTTGTTTACGTATCGGGAGCGGGTACGGATAGCAGTGAAAAAGGGAGCAGCATGTGGGCGCGGGTGAAAGGCAAGACTGAAAACGCCCTGACGAAACTGCCCTTCAAAGGCGTGTACCTCTTTCGCCCGGGAATCATTCAGCCTCTCTAGGGGCTCCGCTCAAAACGCCGTCTTACCGTTATTTCTATTACCTGGCCAGCCCCTTGCTGTCGCTGATCCGCTGGATAGCGCCTAGCGCTATCGTGACAACGGAGAGTATCGGCAAGGCCATGCTAAATGCAGCCCGCCAAGAAGGTGGTCGTACCATCGTAGAAGCCAGAGACATCTTTCCGCTAGCAACCCTATCGGTACATTGAGGCGTTCGCCAGCCGCTGCTTATAGAGACGACATACCTCAGTCTTTGCCAGGTGCCGAAGCGCTGGGGCTGGCCCACAGCACATGCTTGAAGCTTCTGGAAAGAGCAGAAGACACACTTGACTTACTGACCTCCACCCCGGCCTACCTGATCCATGTTGAGAGTCTGCATACGCTGCCAAATGCTGCCCCCCGTTTATGGCCGAATATATGCCTCGCACGTACTCTGAGCTAATGATCGCTGTCTGGTGTCTTCAGCAAAAACGTGAACTGCAAACACTCGTTCACCCGAGCGGTTTCACGTCCCTCCAAGCCCCCTTCAACGCGCGCCTGATTTGGCTCTGTCTGCTGCAGGCGCCAACCATCAAGCCGGTTAATGAACAAGTCATTCTGATGGAACATTAAAAATCCAAACGCTTGTAAGCATCCTCAACCGGGCTGTTTGATTTGGTAATTCACAGAAAGGTTATGAGCACCTTTGAAAAAGGCCCTCAAAGGGCCTCTTGTACTCAACCGAAATCACTTAGTCAGCCAAGACTCTACGGTCGCAGCGCCGTGCTTTGTTTTCCATTCTTTGAGCGTTTTGTGATTACCGCCTTTGGTCTCTACGACTTCGCCGGTATGCGGATTTTTATAAACCTTCAACTGGCGAGGCTTGCGACTGCCAGCTTTGGACTCGATAGCTGGAGCGCGACGACCTGCTTGCGGATCAAGCAGATTGATCACGTCTTTCAGGCTGTAGCCGTATTTTGCGAGCAAATCGCGCAGCTTCGTTTCGAATTCTATTTCTTTCTTGAGACCAGCATCACCCTTCAAGGCTTCGAGCGCTTGGAGCTGTTCGGCGAGGTGTTTTTCAAGCTGGCGGAATTCGGCAAGTTTTGACATAAATGATTCTCGATGGGAGTGATACTAGAAGGTTACACCATAAATCATGGCCCGCACTTACAGGTAGTTGCGCCTGAGGTATTTCACCCGGCCAACCGATATAAATATCGGTTTCCAAGCGACAATAGATCTTGGGTTGATGACTTGTAAATGGCCGATGCTCCTTTTCTTATTGATGAGTATCCGCCTCCTCTGCCGGATAAAACTCGCCCTCCTTCCCCATCCTTTTTAGCTGCTCGCGCACGATCAACTCAACGCTGGCAACTGCGGCTTGATCTTCAGGGTTGACCAATTGCAAGCACAAGCGTCTGACATTCTGATCGTGGGTGCCCTCGCTCATCATCTCGTGGGTGAAGACTTGTTCGCCACGCCAAAGGCATAGCTGGGTATGAGTCTCGCCGAGCCATATCTCGTTGATTGATCTTAGGTCGGTGGTAGCCAGTTGATCGACTGTGATTGTCTTATCCATTGCTCTGTACCTTACCTATAAACAGTTACAGGTAGACTTCAGGGTACATGGGGTCGTTCCAACTGCTGGCAGGTCACCCGGCTAGATGCTGGTGGAATCCGTCCCTGATTGAGATCGGACAATCAACGATTGAAGCGGTAACGTACGAATAAACGACGGGAATTCCATGACTAATCTGGCTGCTTTTACATTCAGATGGCCGCACATGGAAGAACCTTATTCCCCTCCTCATCCCCATACCCCCAGTTCGCTGGCGCGCAGCTGCCGATACGCCGGCTCTCAGACTGTTGCTGAAATCAGTCATCGACGTCTTCGACCAGCGAGAGGGGCTGAATTAAATGCGGGCCTTGGTTACGAACGTTGCCTAAATCCTTGCCAACCTTGTACCAGTGAAAATCGGTAGCAGGCCTGCAGTGCTCCATCGCGATTTCCTTCGCTCGTTCAACTGAAGTTTCAGGATCAATCCATTCGCGAGCGTGCTCAGGTGCCAGAACCAGAGGTTTACGGTCGTGGATATCGACCATGCCCTCATCGCTCGTGGCAGTGATGATGACGAAACCGTTCCGCTCGTCCGGTTCCAGCCCTTCATGCACCTCAGCTAAACCCGCAAAGAACATCGGAATCTGCTCTTTCAGTGTTATGAAATAGGGCTGTTTTTTCTTTGGATCATCTTCGTCCTTGACCCATTCGAACCACCCGTTCGCCGGCGCGAGTACGCGACCATTTGGCCAGAGCTGATTGAAAAATTTCCCGGTCATGACAGTCTCGACTCTCGCGTTTATTGGGTCAGGCCGCTTTCCTTTCGCCCAGAACGGCGCCCATCCCCATTTAACCTTATCGACACTCAAGCCCTCTCCCGCTGGCCGGATAATTTCCACCCGCGTAGACGGCGCGACGTTGTAACGCTCGACAGGCCAGAGGTCATAGCCATTGATCACCAGCTGCTTTGGCGCAAGCTCCTTGAGGTAGTGATCCATCGATTCGTAGATCGAATAGCGTCCGCACATGATGTCACCCGTCGAATTGTCGTACCTAAGAGATTGACCGCAAGTGAACCAAATCGTTAACTGTATATACGTACAGTCAACCCCTAAGGCTTGCATCATGAGCATCACCATTCTCGGCCCTCTCGCGTCTGGCGGCAGGAAACTGCCCCTCTATTCATCCAGGGTGCCGGCGGGCTTCCCCTCACCAGCGGCTGATCACATCGAAAAGCACATTTCCCTCGATGAGCTGTTCGATATCCGCGCGCCGCATGTGTACCTGGTGAGAATTGATGGAGACAGCATGCAGGGCGCCGGCATCTATTCAGGGGATCTGGTGGTCGTCGATCGCAGCGTTGATGCGGTCAGTGGCGATATCGTCATCGCGGCGCTGAACTCAGAGCCATTCTGCAAGCGCCTGCTTCTGCGTGAGAACGCCGTGATGCTTTTATCGGAGAACCCAAAATATCCGGCAAGGCATGTAATGGAGGGCGATGAGCTCGTGATCTGGGGTGTCGTGAAATACAGCGTTCGCAATCATGACAACACCTGAACCTGTCTTCGCTCTGATTGACTGCAATTCGTTTTACGCGAGTTGCGAGCGGGTTTTCCGGCCCGACCTGGCGCGAACGCCCATCGTGGTGCTGTCCAACAACGATGGCTGCGTGATTGCACGCAGCTACGACGCCAAACCGTTTGTGAAGATGGGGCAGCCGTACTTCCAGATCAAAGACCATCTACGCCGGCATGGAATCGTGGCCTTCAGCAGTAATTACGCTCTGTACGGCGACATGAGCGAACGCGTCATGACCATTATCGAATCGATGGTGCCAGCGCTCGAGGTCTACAGCATCGATGAGGCGTTCGCCGATCTCACTGGCATACCTGGCGATCTACCTGCTTTTGGGCGACACGTGCGCTCCACTCTTCTCAAGCGCACGGGAATTCCAGTCGGGGTGGGTATTGCCCGCACCAAGACCCTAGCGAAGCTGGCAAATCATACCGCTAAGCGCCTGTTAGATATCACTGGTGGTGTGGTGGATCTGTGCGACCCGTTCAAACGTGACTGGACGCTGCGCAACACCGATGTCGGCGAGGTCTGGGGCATCGGCAGGCGCATGAAGGCGCACCTGGAAGTGATGGGCATCAAGACGGCCATGGATTTAGCGAAAGCCGACCCGACGATGCTTCGCCAGAAATTCAGTGTGGTGATCGAGAAGACTGGTCGCGAGCTTGCCGGCACCTCATGCCTAAAGTTGGGTCAGGCTGATCCTCCCAAGCAGGAGATTTGCTGTAGCAGGATGTTCGGTACGCGGCTCACCGAAATTGAGCCGATTAGGGAAGCGGCGGCGTTTTTCAAGGTTGTTGTCGCGTCGCCGTCTAACTATGCCGCTCTTTTCTCGGTCTGCTGCTGCTGCCGATCCGGGTTCAACATCACAGTGCCCATCGGCTCCCAGTTTCTTGTCTGGCCAG
>NZ_CAXAON010000039.1:0-40791 GCF_963970495.1 Pseudomonas sp. EA_65y_Pfl2_P78
TGGTCTGGACAGACAAGAAACTGGGAGCCGATGGGCACTGTGATGTTGAACCCGGATCGGCAGCAGCAGACCGAGAAAAGAGCGGCATAGTTAGACGGCGACGCGACAACAACCTTGAAAAACGCCGTTAGTGCCAAGCAAGGGTTGCAAGCACTTAAAGAGGAACACGCCGACTTATCAAATAAAATATTGTTCTACGCCCAGAACGGTGTGGGTGCTGCGGCGGGGATTATGCAGATTCAAACAGGCGCTATCGTAATTGCGAGCACGCGCGGTGGAGCCATGCCATTAGGTGTACTTTATTATGCGCATGGCGCAAACAACGTTTATGAAGGGGTAGGAAATATCTACAATGGCCCGACCGAGCCAGCGTTAGTGGGACCTATCCGAAAAGGTTACCAAGCTATTTCTGGCGACACTTCCACCGGAAATACACGCTATTACCTTGTAGACCTCAGCCTTTCGGGAATAGGAGTTTTTTTTCCTGTCCGCAAGACTGGCTCGATAGAGCTTTTCAACCGAGACCCCTTAAATTATGAGCGCGCATTTAAAAGCGCGGGAAAGCTAGCACTTTCACTTGAAATACTGGCCGACATGATTACGATCAAAAATATCAAAGACGCCCCAGACACCAAATAGTATTCAGACAGATTTCATTGAACGTTTATGGAGAAAAATGTAGGCAATCACAAATCCCGAACCCCCAACAATTCCGCGATAAAAGTTTGAAAACATGGGCGACTCGCCAACGACAAGATCATACATCTGAATAGCTACCTCCGCGCAGAACACAGAAGACATGAAGCTAAAACAACAGACAACCAGCCACGGGGTTTTCCGAATAAGAAAAGGGCGCTGAAGAACTTTAAGAATCAATTCGAAAAACAAATAACGAAAATTCAAAATCAACAAGAAAACAAATAACACAGCCCTGACAATATACCCGACAAATTCATCTAGCTGGAGCATTTTTTCAAATTCATACACCAACAATACTGCATAAAAAGCCGAAATAGCGAAACTTGCGAAACACAGCTTTATAACAACATACACCTTTACTAAAATCCCCATCAACAAGAACCACCTTAGCCTATATTGCTAGCATTCAGAATGCACAGCCCACACTTTGATCCCAAAAACACAAAAAACGTCTAACAATATACATACTCACAAACCATCGAGCGCCACACAAAAAACATCATCATTACACACTCATACTTTCCTTACACCGCTATGCGAATCATCCTACGAAATTTTCCTAGCGCCTAAAAAAGCCCTAAAAAACAAATAAACCCTAATAAGGGCCACCCATAAAAATCGATACACGAGCAAAAAAAATCCGACACCCAAACAGGTATCGGATCATTCAAAACTCACAAAAATTGAACACTTACACCAATCAAAAGTTAGCAGGCGTATTCGCACTAATTATCTCAGCCTCATCCGCCCCGATATTCCGAAACTTATGCGGCAACGTCGTCGGAAAGTAATACCCATCCCCGGCATTCAAAACACTCACCGACCCATCCACGGTCAACTCAACAGTCCCCCGCGTAACAAGCCCGCACTCCTCACCTTCCGCATGCACAATCGGCTCTTCCCCGGAGCTCGCGCCCGGTGCGTATTGCTCGCGCAGCAAGCGCATTTGTCGGCTCGGCACAGAGGCGCCGATCAGCAGCAGGCGCAGGCCATGGCGGCCCAGATCGGGTTGTTCGTTGGCGCGGAAGACGTATTGGTGTTCGCGTGGGGGCTGGTCGAAGGTGAAGAAGTCGGCCAGGGACATCGGGATGCCTTCGAGCAGCTTTTTCAGTGAGCTGACGGAAGGACTGACGCGATTCTGTTCGATCAGGGAGATGGTGGCATTGGTCACGCCGCTACGCCGGGCCAGCTCGCGCTGGGAGAGTTTGTAGCTTTCGCGTACTAGTTTGAGTCGAGAACCCGTATCCATGACTGCCTTATGTGAGAACGACTTAAGGGCGATGGGGGTGGGTGGCGGGTGCCGCGCAGGTCGCGCGGATCACGTTGCTCCCGTGTCCCGGAACCGTGAAAGGCGGCTATTAAATCACGTTTGGTGGTGTTGCTCAGCAGGTTCGATGGATGGTGGGGAAATCGCTACAACGTGCTGATCGTCGGTTTCACCATCGCCGCCGCCCTGGTGCCGGTGCTCGCGCCCACCCTGTTCAAACAATTACCCGAATGGTCGCAGCCGTTCCTGCACAGCAGCGTGGTCACCGCCTGCCTGGTGTCGGTGCTGCTCAATGCCGCGCTCAATGGCGTCAGCGCGCCCGAAACCACCGCCGGTAAATCTGCCTCGCACATCCTCTGACTGGAGCCTGCCCATGACTCAACTTCAAAACATCCTGATTAAAAATCCGCTCGCGGTGATGACCGGTCTGCGCGGCCCGCGTGCCCTACCCGCGTTTGAACCGGTTCACGCCGCAGTTGGCGAGGATCGCTGCAAGGTCAGGCATGGTCGAGTTGCTGCTCCACTACCTTTATCACGCCCACTGCAGCACCGAGACCGGTGACTTGCTGTTCGATCTGGCAGATGAGTTCGGTCTACGCTTTGTGCTGTGCCGAGGCGGTGCACTGGAGTCAGCCAGCGCTCATCCGGGCCTCTCGAAAACCGCGCTGCAACCGGAAAGCCTTGAGCAAATGGTCGGCGACATCGAGCGACTGAGATCGCTGTATCACCAGAACACGCCGGATGCGATGCGCCGTGTGGTGATCGCGCCAACTACGCCGACTTTCTCGCTGCCACCGACCTTGCTGCGTGAACTGGCCCATACCGCACGCGGGCTCGGTTTGCACCTGCACACGCACTTGTCCGAAACGCAGAACTACGTGAATTTCTGCCGCGAAAAATACAACTTCCTGCCCGTAGAGTTCGTCGCCGAACACGAATGGCTCGGCCCCGACGTCTGGTTTGCCCACGCCGTGCACCTGCAACCCGGCGAAATCCGCCTGCTCGCGCAGACCGGCACTGGCATCTCCCACTGCCCGGTGAGCAATGCGCGCCTCGGTAGCGGCGTCGCACCCGTGGTGGCGGGCGAACCGATCACGGTGAAATACAGCCTGGTCGGCGGCCGTGTGGTGGTGATGGACAACGGCGTGATTCCGGGGCTGGATATCGAACACATGCGCGCGGAGGCGTGGGAAGGCGTGCAGCAGTTGATGAATGTTGACGATTGACCTTGTGCCCACCGAGTAATCCTGTAGGAACTGGCTTACCAGCGATGTCGGACTGTCAGTCAAAGCAATGTCAACTGACCCACCGCTATCGCTGGCAAGCCAGCTCCCAAAAAAGCAGGTGCATTAGCCGCTTCCCGATTTCTCGACTAAAGTTACTCCCGCATCGGACAGAGCCCCTGCCAGCCACACCGGGCTCTTGATCAAGGAGAGACTGATGACATCGCGCCCCAACTTCGAACAGACCTACCGCACCTGGTCCAGCCCGATCCTGCTGGAACTGAAAAAACGCGAACACCAGATGGCGCCGGTCGAGCGTCAGGCACTTGAGAATGTATTAGTGGAAAGAAGGTTGCTGGACATTGGCAACCCCGACGGTATTGAGCGCCGTCAGGGCAAGTCAGGATCGTGAATCCGCCAGGTGTGAGGCGCAGCATTTAAGCACGATTGGCGCAGCACACCTGTGGCCGTCATTTGAAGCGCATGGCTCAGATCGGAGAAATCGTCGCGAGCAGGCCGATCAGAATGGTCAGTACCAAAAATCCACCCAGAAAAAACGCCATCTTGTTCATGTTGCTCTCCTCAATGCTGAGCTTGCGGTGCACTGGACGCTTCGGGATGAAGGACTGTCGCGAGTGACCGAACTGCCGGGGCATTTTGAGCGGATGACTGAGCTGATTACAGAGGCAGATAAAGCAGAAAAATACGGATCAGATGAAGATCTGATCCGTTTGAGCGATTAACCGACATTCAGATCGGCACACAAAGGTCCCGTTTCGTCATGGTTGATCTAGAGTCATTGCCGTCGCATGAAGAACAACAAAAATCCAGGAGTGCAAATGACTGACCTGAACTTGCAACCCAATGTCGCCGAATCCCTGCGAAGTTGGCACGAGATGATTCGCACCGGCGACTTGAGTGCGCTGCCCGGACTGCTTGATCCGCAAGCCGTGTTCCGCTCGCCGATGGCGCACACGCCCTACCCCGGCGCACCGGTGGTGGCGATGATTCTCAACACAGTGTTCGAGGTGTTCGAAGACTTTGAATATCACCGAGAACTGGCGACCGCAGATGGGCTGAACGTGATTCTGGAGTTCAGTGCCAAGGTTGGCGCTAAAGAGCTCAAGGGCATCGACATGATTCGTTTCGATGAACACGGGAAGATTGTCGAGTTTGAAGTGATGGTGCGGCCGTTGAGTGGGTTGCAGGCGTTGGGCGAAGAGATGGGACGGCGGGTTGGGGCGTATCTGGCAACCGCAAAAGCCTGAGCACACAACAACCCGGCGGCAGTTAAAGGTTTGGACCACAAAAAAACCCACTGACCGTCGCCGGTTCAGTGGGCTTTGTGTGTCAGGGTTCTAGTTACAGAGCCATGTCACGTGCAGCGTTTTCCTTCGGTGCAGCAGCCTTGTCAGCGGCAGCCTCTGCAGCCGGAGCCACAGCCTGACCGATCACTGGAGGCGTCGGCAGTTCGAGGATCTTGGCGGTGTAAGCCCACTCTGCAGCCACTTTGGCTGGATCGCTGTTCAGCTGAGTGCCGTAGCTTGGAACGATCTGGTGCAGCTTGGTTTGCCATTCTGGGGTGGCGACTTTGTCTTTGAAGACTTTCTGCAGCACGCTCAACATGATCGGTGCAGCGGTCGACGCGCCTGGCGATGCGCCCAGCAGGCCGGCGATGGAGCCGTCTTGTGCAGCAACGATTTCGGTGCCCAGTTTCAGCACGCCGCCAGCGGCTTCATCACGCTTGATGATTTGCACGCGTTGGCCGGCTTGCCACAGGCGCCAGTCTTCGGCTTTGGCGTTCGGGAAGTATTCCTTCAGCGAGTTCATGCGGTCTTCATCCGACAGCATCAGTTGGCCAGCAAGGTACTCGACCAGCGGGTATTCCTTGATGCCGACCTTGGTCATCGGCCAGATGTTGTGGGTCGTGGTGCTGGTCAGCAGGTCCAGGTATGAACCTTCTTTCAGGAACTTGGTGCTGAAGGTGGCGAACGGGCCAAACAGCAGGACGCGCTTGCCGTCCAGAACACGGGTGTCCAGGTGCGGCACGGACATTGGCGGAGAGCCAACCGACGCTTTACCGTAGGCCTTGGCCAAGTGTTGCTCGGCGATGGTCGGGTTTTCAGTCACGAGGAACGAACCACCCACCGGGAAGCCGCCATACTCCTTGGCTTCTGGAATGCCCGACTTCTGCAGCAGGTGCAGTGCACCACCGCCGGCGCCGATGAACACGAATTTGGCGTCGGTTTCGGTTTTGGTGCCGTCTTTCAGGTTTTTGTAGCTGACGCGCCAGGTGCCATCGGCATTCTTGGTGATGTCCTCGACTTCGCTCGACAGTTTCAGATCGAAGTTAGGCTTGGTCTGCAGGTGCGCAGCGAACTGGCGGGTGATTTCACCGAAGTTCATGTCGGTACCCAGCGGGCTCCAGGTGGCCGCGATTTTCTGGTTCGGGTCACGCCCTTCCATCATCAGCGGGACCCACTTCTTGATCACAGCCGGGTCTTCGGAGTACTGCATGCCGGCGAACAGCGGGCTTGCTTGCAGGGCTTCGTAGCGCTTTTTCAGGAACTTGATGTTGTCATCGCCCCACACGAAGCTCATGTGCGGCGTGGTGTTGATGAACGAACGAGGGTTCTTCAGCACACCTTGCTGAACCTGCCAGGCCCAGAACTGACGGGAGATCTGGAACGCTTCGTTGATCTCGACCGCTTTGGGAATCACTACTTTGCCGGTTTCATCTTCCGGGGTGTAGTTCAGCTCAGCCAGAGCCGAGTGACCGGTACCGGCGTTGTTCCAGCCGTTGGAGCTTTCCAGGGCGACGCCGTCAAGACGCTCGACCATTTCCATCGACCAGCTTGGTTCCAGCTCGTTGATCCACACACCCAGCGTGGTGCTCATGATGCCGCCGCCGATCAACAGCACATCAACTTTCTTTGCCTCTTCCGCCTGAGCGGACGACAGCCCCATCGACAAAGCCAGCCCTAGCAAGGCTGTGTTCACTTTCTTAAACATCCGTTGCACCTATGATAAAACGTCTTCCGCCCGCCGCTGTTATCTGCATGCGATCCGCTTTGATGACGCTCAGGCTGGCGTCGCAGATTCCGGCACACTTCAATTTTGACGGGTGGGCACACAAGGCCGACATGCTGCATCGACCTCAGTTAATGTCCCTTCTGAACTGACTTTTTATCATTATTGGCTTCAGCTACTTGAGCGACAGGGATTCCGTCAGCTCGCCCGAAGGCAAGCAAACTGAATAAGGTCAAACCAAGTTGGCGCGCAGAATATCACGTCAGGGCAAACCCGGGCGTCTGTTCCTGACTTGATAGTCTTTTGCGCTCAGGGACTTATCGGCCGTCTGATACTGAACATGACACCGGTGAGGGCCAGTGATTGTGGGTGGGGCGCGGGCGTTCAGGTGTTGATGTTGTGAATACGCCCGTGTTGACACAGCAAAACCCTATGGGGGGCGGGCTTGCCCGCGAGGGCGTCAGTCCAGCCACCTCACGGGCAGGGCTCTACCCCACTGTCATAACCGAAACCGATCCACCGACTGCGCCAATTGTCCCGCCAGCGTCGACAGTTCATCCGTGGTGTCGGCGGTTTGCCCGATCACCCGGCTATTGCCCTCGGACATTCCCGCAATCATTTCCACTTGATGGGCAATCTCATTGCTGGCCTGGCTTTGCTCGCCAATGGTGCGGGTTATGTCGTTGACCAGTTGCGTGGTGCTCAACGTCGCCTCAAGGATCTCGCGGATCGCGCGCTCGACATCGGCCGTCACCGCCATCCCCTTATCGACCTGAGCCACACCGGCCTCCATGCTGCTGACCGCCTCACGGGTGCTGTGCTGGATGCGCGCAACCATTGTGGCGATTTCCTGGGTGGAGGCGCTGGTCCGGGCAGCAAGGTTGCGCACTTCGTCAGCCACCACCGCAAAGCCCCTGCCCTGTTCGCCTGCCCGAGCGGCTTCGATTGCGGCGTTGAGCGCCAACAGATTGGTCTGATCGGCAATACTCTTGATCACCTGGATGATATTGAAGATGCCCTCGGAGTCCTGATCCAGGGTGCGGATGACCTGCGCCGACTGCTGCGCAGAGCGGGCGATGTCGTCCATGTCACTGACCACTTGATGAATCACACCGCCCCCCTCCTTGGCCAGGGCTTCGGCCTGATTGGCCATGCCCAGTGCGCGTTGGGCATGACGAGTGATTTCCTCGATGCTTGCGGTCATCTGGCTGGCCGCTGCGGCCATGGTCCCCGCGGCGACACTTTGTTGCTGGCTGCTGTCGGCGACCTGATGACAGCCGTGGCTCAACTTCTCGCTCATGCCGCTGACGCCGTGGGCGTTGCGCCGCACCACATCAATCATGTCGCGTAGATCCCGCTGCATGGTCGCCAGCGTTCGGATCAAGGCACTGGCCTCGTCCTTGCCGGTCGGTTCGGCAATCGGCTCGCTGAGGTTGCCGTGGGCGATACTTTCGGCGATACGGCTGGCGGATTTCAGTGGCCCCATGATGCTCAACATCACCCAGCGCCCCTGCACCAGCAGCAACAACAGACTGGCAACCAGCACCGCTGCGAGCGCGAGATTGGCGTTGCGGATCGCCGCCTCGGTGCCCTCGGCGGTCTGCCGGGTATTGGTTTCGATCAGCTCGCTTAAAGCCGCCATTTGCGTTTCGAGCTGACTGAACGCCGTGTTGAACGTCCCGAGTTCCTGCTGCGCCGCATCCGGGCTGTCGAGCGCCAACCCGACAATCCGCTCACCCGCGTTGATGTACGTATCGAGACTCGGTTTGACCTGCTCCAGTGCGCTACGCAGGGTCGGGTTGATCGGCAATTTGAGGTTCTCATCGAGCACCTCACGAAAATGCCCGGCATGTTCATTGATCGAATCGCGCACTTCGGCCGCCGTGTCGGCACTTTTGCCCAACCCCACCAGCATTGCCGAATAGACATCGGCGCGCAGGGCGTCGTGCATCATGTCGGCCTCCATGTGGTTACGCAGCGCACTCATGCTGACGGCATTGTCGCTGACCGCCGACGCCATTCTCAGGTTGCCGATGTAACTGACCAGACTCACGATCAAGGCTGTCAGCAGGCTGGTCGCAATCAGCAACACCAAACGCAGTTTGATCGACACTTTCCAGTCCTCCCTGGGCACGCGTAATTGCGCTCGTCAGGGTTTGAGTTAAGCCTATTTGCGCGCGAATGCAGCCAGCACGCTGCCAACTGACGAGGCCGATGAAAAACACTGGCAAACGCTCAGGATTGTTCACCGCACGGAACTCCCTCCCACTGCGCCCCTCTCACACTATGTAGTACTTCCCTTTTGCTTCGCGCTTGTGGAGGAATACCGTCATGCGCAAGTCAGTCCTCATTTCTTCTTTACTTTTGTGCCTGCCCGTCGGTTCGGCGCTGGCCCGCGTTGATGCGGGTGATGTCGCCACCTCGGCAGGTGTCTCCGCGTCGCTGTACTCGACCTTCAAGGATCACAAAATGGTGATTCCGGCCCGTGACGACTTGTCTGCATTTGTCGCCAGTGGCGGGGCCATTCGTGGGGTTTATCTTGAGTCGGTGCTGCAACAGGTTCGCCAGGAAAATCCAGGCATCAACGCCAGCGATGAAGACCTCGCCAACGCGATTCTGGTGCATTACGAAGGCCTGAATCAGTAGCTGCCTGGGATGAAGCGGCCGATGGATGGAACCTGACAGCGCATAGGCAAAATTGTCCGCCGGCCTCTATCATGGAGGCCATGACGACTTCTGCGCCGTTGCGCTCACCCTGCCCGCCCGGCGCCTGCATTTGCGGGCGCGATCCGTTGCTGGAGACGCCCGGCTCGGATTTGCGCATCCTGCGCCTGACCCGCGAGGAAGAAAAACGCTTGCTCGCGCGACTGGAAAGGCTCAAAGACCTTGCCGATCTCAAGCACCTGCAACAACGCATGTATGAGCAACTGGGTATCCGCGTCGAGGTCGTGCCCGGTTTCAACGAAGTGCGGACCATGCGCGGCATCGCCATTCACATCGATGAATTACCCGGCCTGTGCCGCAAGACCCGGCAGGCAATCCCGGCGGCGATTCGCCGGGGGTTGGAGAGTCACCCGCAAATCGCTTTCGAACTGCTCAACGCCCACGACTTGCTGCGCGACACCTGATCGTAGCTTCATGCCGCCCCGTTTATGCATCTGGGCGGGACCGGATTTGGCTTTGGTCTATTGATTGTGCGTCAGGCCACACCCTTGGCCTGCTGCTCCAGGTGCACCTGCAAATCGGGATCGATCTGCAACGCCGCCGCCAGTTCGTCCAGATAACGGCGTTCGGCGTCTTGCTGATCGTCCACCAGCATCACGCTGGCCAGGTACATTTCGGCGGCCACTGCCGGATCGCCCTGCGCTGACTGGGCCACTTCAGCGGCATCCAGTGGTTTGGCGACTTCGGCATCCAGCCATTGCTGCAATTGCGGATCATCGGTGTGTTTGCCGATTTCGCTGCGGATCATTCGTTTTTCAGCTTCGTCGATGCGCCCGTCAGCCTTGGCTGCCGCGATCAGTGCGCGGAGCACGGCATGGCTGTGCTCTTCAATGTCTGGCCCGGCGAGCAGGTTGGCCGTTTGTGGCGTTTGTGATGGCGCGGCGCTGGCCTGGCTGCGTTGCCAGGCTTGATACGCCTGGTACGCCATCATCCCCAGCGACGCCAGCGCAGCGTAACGGGTGCCGCCGGAACGGCTTTGAGTACCGCCACCGCTCCCCAGCAAGCCACCGAGCAAACCGCCCAACCCGCCAAGCCCACCGGCCGCTGAGCCTGCGCGGGTACCCGAGGAGTCCGCGCCGCCAAGCAGACCGCCCAGCAACCCACCGAGGCCACCCAGACCATCATCGGCCGAGGTGCCACTTTGTTGTCCCGCCGAGGCTCGGCCTCGCAGCAGTTGTTCAAGCAAATCACTGGTGTTCATGACGTCGTCCTCAGGCATAGGGATTGACTGCGTCTGGCAACGATAGACCGCTGCGGCCATTGCGCCAACACCGTTGGGCTGCTGCCAAATACGCTGGCAGATTTCGCCCGCGTATTTTTTCCGCGGCCAGCTAAGATTCAAGGAGGGTGAACCTTATCCCGGCCAGACCGGTCGATAGCTGCAACCCCGACCCGGTTTGCCGGCGCCCTTTGCCCGAGGGTGGTACCCGGCTTGCTTCACTTTCTGGAGAACGCCCCCGTGATATCGACCGTCCACCTTGCCAGGCTCAAGGCCTGGGGCGCCCATGGTTTTACCGCGACCGGCGTGGTCACCGCGTTCCTGGCCACCCTTGCGCTGCTGGAAAATCAGCCAACCCATTGCCTGATGTGGCTGGGTGTGGCGCTGATCGTCGACGGCCTCGACGGCGCGCTCGCACGCAAGGTCAATGTGCAATCAGTGTTGCCCAGCTTCGACGGTTCGATCCTTGACCTGGTGATCGATTACCTGACGTACGTCTTCATTCCGGCACTGTTTATCTATCGCTATATTCCCCTGCCCGATTACACGCTGCTGCTGACGGTGTCGCTGATTCTGGTGTCGTCGCTGTTCTGTTTCTGCAACGTCAACATGAAGAGCAAGGACAACTATTTCGTCGGTTTCCCCGCCGCGTGGAATGTGGTTGCTCTGTGCCTTTACATAATCGGCCCCGGCCCGTGGATCACCTTGGTGACCGTGATCGGTCTGGCGCTGCTGACGGTGACGCGGATGAAATTCCTGCACCCGTTTCGCGTACGCCGGTTCATGCCGATCAACATTGCGGTGACGGCAATCTGGCTGCTGTGCAGCCTGTCACTGGTGCTCAATCACCCGGTGATCAATCCGATGGTGATGGCTTTGTGGCTGCTGATGTCGGCTTACTTTCTGGGGATCTGTATCTGGCGGACGGCGCTGGAGTGGCTGGATCGATCCCCTGTGAAATAAGCCATTGCACACGGTGGGCGCGGGCTTGCCCGCGGATGTGGTGGGTCAGTCCAAGATGTTTCGACTGATTTACCGTATTCGCAAGCAAGCACGCTCCCACAGGGGAAGTCGCTTGAACGCGGACTAGCGTTTGGTAATGACCACTTCCAGATACTCACTCGGCACCACCAGCGAGTCCTCCCCCGCCCGATTCGACCGGTTGAGCAAATCCGCCAGATCACTCTCCAGCGCCTGACAGCTTTGCGGCGGCAGCGCTGCGAACGCTTTGTGCATCGGCCCATACCAATGGCGAAAGATGTCGATGAAGTGCGCCGCCGAGCGATAGCGAAAATTGAAGGTTCGGCGAGTCACCTGCACCACAAAATCGTGATCATCGAAGTGCTGGTGCAGCCACGCCTCCGTGCCCCAGTTTGACGGCGACTGGGCAATCGCTGGCGGTGGCAGATGGCGGCCCAGGGTTTTGAACATTTGGCCAACGAAGCCTTCCGGCGTCCAGTTCGCCAGGCCGATCCGCCCGCCCCGGCAACAGACCCGCGCCAGTTCGGCGCCGGCCTTGGCTTGATCAGGAGCGAACATGACCCCGAATGTCGACAGCACCGCGGCAAAACTGCCGTCGGCGAACGGCAATGCTTCAGCGTCAGCGACCTGAAACGTCACCTCCAGATGCTCGGCCCGGGCGCGATCCTGTCCACGTTCAAGCAGTGCCGCGACGTAATCGGTCGAGGTCACCAGACAGCCCCGGCGTGCCGCCGCCAGCGTCGCATTGCCGTTGCCGGCAGCAACATCCAGCACGGCTTCATCGCAGCGCAGGTCGCAGGCCTCAGCGAGGTTCTCGCCAACGATTTGCAACGTGGTGCCGATCACGGCGTAATCACCACTGGCCCAAGCGACTTTTTGGCGTTCCTTCAAAGCAGTCAGATCAATCGGGTTACCCATGAAGTCGAACTCCGCTAGAAGTGAGTACCGGCATCATTCGGCGGTGGTCGGGTCGATAACCGTCACTACCCGCGCCACGCTGTTGGCCGGGAATCCACCGAGCCTGGCGTGCTCGCGCACCTGTGCTTCATCGGGGGCGATGTACACGCAGTAGATTTTGTCGGCCGTGACATAGCTTTGCAGCCACTGCACCTGAGGCCCGAGTTCGCGCAACGCCTGACAGGACGTTTGCGACACGGCTTTGAGTTCTTGCTCCGACAGCTTACCGGCCCCTGGAATCTCGCGTTCAATCACGAATTTCGGCATGGCAACCTCGCGTTCTTATTGTTGTTCGGATTCATTGGCAGGGCCTACAGCCGCCCGGCTCGACTACTATCGCGCCGAGCCTGTCCGACGTCTTTGCCGATCGTCCGGCAAGCCAGCAAAACAGGGGCTTTGCCGATGAGTGGTGGGAATCTGTCAAGGCATTGAAACACCTTCGGCCTTGCCAGCATTCAAGGATCGGTTTCTGATGCTCAATCACCTTCGCAATGGACTGAAGCGATGTCACGGCGTCTCGATTGGCTAGCTCGGCACCTGCATCACCGCGCCACCTTTCCTGAAGGCCAAGGCAACGGTGACGAGGCCTGCCTGATCGCCCTCGACGGTGAACGTCTGGGTGGCGGTGCGACACAAACTTACCGGGAGGTACCATGACACTGCTGGAATCCGTCACCCAAGTGTGTACACGTCTGGCGCCAGGTGGCTGGCATTCGCTGATGCTGGCGCATGGCCTGGATATTCTCGCCGTGCCGCTGGATGCCGAACTGAAAAAACCACTGACCGTCGACCGCTCGCTGGCCGGCTTTGCGGATTTCTCCTCTGGCGGCAGTCGTGCGATTGAAGCTGCGGCACCGGCCCGCAGCCTGCTTTATCACGCACTGGCCTCGCCACAAGTCACGCTCGACGAAACCGGAAAAGCGCTGCAGATTTTTCCAACCGCAGGCGAAGTTGAGAGCGTTCTGGACTATGTCTACGGCATCCGCCCGCCAACACTCGATGACCTGCAACAGCGGGCTCAGGGTGCGCCATTGGCGCTAGTCGCGTTTGCCAGTGAATATCGCTGCGCTGGCGACACCGTCAAAGGCGAGCATGCAGACCTGTGCTTCTCTCGCACGGGCATTGCCCGTGTGGGCACCGACCCCGCGCTTTATGACGCCAGATTGCGCAGCTTTATGCCTTCCGTGCATGAAGACGCACATGGCATCCGGGTAATGCCTGTACGCTACAGCGCCTACATCGCCATGCAACTCAAGGGCGACGCCGAGCGCTTCGGGCCGATGGACTTCCAGGCGGATGTCGACCCCGGGCTGGACTTCTGGGTGCCGTTGCACAAGGTATTCAATGGCCCGGAGTGTCTGGCCGACATGGATTTGACGTTGAGGCTGGACAACCATCAGATCAACGAAAAACTGCGGCACATTCATTTGCGTCACACCGGCACCGGTTGGCAGGAACCCGAGATCAGTCGGCCGCCCTTTGTCATCACCGAGGGGCTGGCCGACTGGGCGAACACCACGGATCTGGGACCCGGCCTGCTGCTGCCACAGGTCAGGCCCCGACTGGTCGAGCCGGTCGAGTTTGAGGGGCAGCCGCTGTCCTTTCTGCTGCCGCCCAACACCTCCGGCATGGTGCATGGTCGTCACAAGGTCGAAGCGGACGGCAGCATCGTCGACCTGAACGACCACGAAGGTGTGGAAGAACGGGTTCGTCTGGGCGGGTATCAAGCACTGCACTACCACGACGGTACGGCGGATGGCTGGGTTCGAGCGCGATGCGAGGTTCTCGAGAAGCTTTTGCCAACGGTGGCGGCGTATTCGGTGATCGGCCCTCCGGATTTTTCCCGCTGTGCACCCAGCGCAAGCTGTTGCACTGGGCGGATGAGCAACCCGTCTTCCCCGCACCGGATATCTGGCACGCTCGACTGGAGGCGTTATCCAACGTCCGTTACTGCGCCAATCTGGACTTGAAAGACCAGGTGTTCTCACCGCTGGACCGCGGTGTTACGGCGATTGTCGCCCTGCCGACTGAAACAGGGTCTTCGCACCCGCGCCAGACAGCGTCCGCCGTCTCGCGCCCAACCTCGCTGCCCGATGGCGCGGCCGGGGTTTTCGGCCCTGGATGGGAAGTAGGCTGGGTTCGCCAGCGTGGCGCGGACGATGCCTGGATCAACATCCTCGCCGGTTATCAGATGGCGAGCCCTTTTCCCGAAGACGCCAAAATCTGTGCGGCTCTGGGCTCTTTCTGGCCAGGGGTGGCGCCAGATTCGGCGCGTATCTTCGAGCCGCGCTCAAGCCTGCACACCGTTATCCCACTGACCGATCAGGAAATCGGCCAGGAGGGTGGCATGGCCTGGGATAACCAGCCACCCCCCCGGCTGATACCGCACGAGGATCGTGTGATCGTTCAGTACCGTGCCTACGCCCATGCCGATTACACACAAGTGGCCCTCGATCACCGCTTCTGCGTGCAACAGACCGGCAGCACCTCACAATCGGCGTATGAAAACCGCGTACTGTCGATGTATCGGGTGTACACCGTGCTCGGCGCCGCCAATGACAAACCGCTGCGCAACAGGTGGCCGGTGTTGTCCTTCCTCGAAGTAAAGCAGCCCAATGGCGAAGTGGACGCCGCACAGCAGCAAACCGGCATCACGCTTCACGGCTGGATTCATCGCTACTTGATGTTTGAACGCGGCGCTATCTGGACGCCGGAAGGTGACTTCAAGTTGCGCAATGTCGAGGTCAAGCAGCAGGTGACTTTTCTCGTCAGCGCCGAAGCAATCCTGATCAAGCGCGAAGACACGCCATGGCAGATTGCTGTTGAAATGCTTTGATGTGGTAGTGGTCGGCGCCGGCCCTGCCGGATGTGCCGCAGCAATCAGTTGCGCCCAACGCGGCTTGCGTGTGGCACTGATCGAACGTCAGCGCTTCCCAAGGTTTCGCCCCGGTGAGAGCCTGCACCCGGGCATTGAACCGCTTCTGCAACAACTGGGCGTGAATACGCTGTTGTTACATCAGCAAGCCATGCGCTTTGCCGGCCACTGGGTGCAATGGAACGGGCCGGCGCGTTTCCACGCTTTGGGTAGCGATGAACACGGTCCATGGCGGGGTTTTCAAATGGCCAGAGCGCAACTGGATGCGACATTGTTGCGCCAGGCCGAAGAGCTCGGGGTGACAGTGCACCAACCATGTCAGGCCCGGCACGTCCTCAAGCAGGACAATCGCATCGTTGGGCTGACTACCACTCACGGGCCGTTTTCTACCTCCTGCCTGATCGATGCCAGCGGAGCAGCGAGTTGGTTGAGTCGCCAGCTCCACCTCAAAACCCAAGTGTGTTCACCGCCAATGGTGGCTCGCTACGGCTATCTGCAAGGCTGTATCGCGCCTTATGAAACCGCGCCGCACTTGCTGGCCCATGCCACAGGCTGGACATGGATTGCGCAAGTCCAGAAACAACGGCTGCACTGGACACACCTGGACTTCGAAACACCCCGTTCAGCCCCACAAAAAGACGTTAGCCGAATGCTTCCCCAGGCACTGCAAACACTGCCACCTATCGGCCCGATTCGCGGTGCCGACGTGACCTGGCGGATCAGCACCGCAGCGGCCGGCACCGGATATTTCATGGTGGGCGATGCCGCCAGCGTGCTCGATCCGGCCTCTTCACATGGCGTACTCAAAGCCTTGATGACGGGCATGCAGGCAGCGCAAGCCGTGTTCGATTGCCTTCGCCAACCGGCGTTGCAAGCATCGGCGCCAACGCACTATTGCCAATGGCTGAACCATTGGTTCGAACGTGACAGTGAACAACTCCGCCATTTCTACCGCCAACACCCGTACCCTCCCCGGTGGTTGACCGAGACCTGAATCAGGCGACGTCGGTCACTGCCCTCACCCCAACCATTAACCGACCTGTTTGTTCAGTGTCAGTCTCGCAAACGCAGCTAGACTCAAACAGTACCCAGTCGAGGGGGACGCAGGACTCAGGCTGTGCCCTGCCCGTTTCCATGACCACCGCCCGGTGGCGCATGCCTCGACCCTCAACGCCGCCGGACTGTGATCCTGTTTCAGGAGCACACCTGATGGACGAGGCCCGACTCAACGACTTCATGGGCAAACTGGTCAACGACATGGGCGGCGCGGCGATGCTGGCCAATGTCATCGTCGGCGAAGAACTCGGGCTCTACCGGGCGATGGCCGACAGTCAGCCGATCAGCCCCGAAACCCTCGCCACAAAAACCCGCTGCAACCCGCGCCTGGTACGCGAATGGCTCAGCGCGCACGCCGCCTCCGGCTACATGGAGCACCACGACGGCCAGTTCCGCTTACCGGAAGAACAGGCCCAGGCGCTGGCTGTCGAAGACTCGCCGGTGTACATCGCTGGCGGCCTCGGGGTGGTAGCGTCGTTTTTCCATGACAAGGACAAACTGGTCAAAGCCATGCGCAGTAACGGCGCCCTGCCCTGGGGTGATCATCATCCGTGCATGTTCACCGGCACGGAACGCTTCTTCCGCCCCGGCTATAAAGGTCACTTGATCGCCGAATGGTTACCGGCCCTGGACGGTGTGGTCCCCAAACTCGAGACCGGTGCGAAAGTCGCCGACATCGGCTGCGGCCACGGCGCCTCGACGGTGATCATGGCTCAGGCGTTTCCCAATTCGCGCTTCGTCGGCTACGACTATCACGCACCGTCGATCACCGTCGCCTCCCAACGCGCCGAAGAAGGTGGTGTCAGCAGCCGGGCGAAATTCTTCGAGGGCTCGGCAAAAAGTTACCCTGGCAATGACTACGACCTGATCTGCTATTTCGACTGCCTGCACGACATGGGCGACCCGGTCGGCGCCGCACGCCATGCCTACGACGCGTTAAAAGACGACGGCACGGTGTTACTGGTCGAACCGTTTGCCAATGACACGCTGGACGACAACATCAACGCGGTCGGGCGTTTGTTTTATGCCGCATCGACGTTCATTTGCACCCCGAACTCCCTGTCCCAGGAGGTTGGCCTGGGCCTCGGTGCGCAGGCCGGTGAAGTGCGTCTGCGCAAAGTGTTTGCCGAGGCTGGCTTCAAGCGGTTCCGACGAGCGACGCAAACGCCGTTCAACCTGATTCTGGAGGCGCGCAAGTAAGCAGCGCGTATCGCGTGCTAACCTGCTGGCACCGTCCTCCCCGGAGCGCTGACCATGCTCGACAGCCCGATCCGCGAACACTTCGACACGCTGCAACAGGCGATGGCCGAAGGCGACTTTCTGGTACTGACCGGCGCCGGCATCAGCACGCCGTCGGGTATCCCGGATTACCGCGACAGTGACGGTGTGCGCCGTGGACGCCAGCCGATGATGTATCAGGAATTTCTCGCCGCCCCAGAATCACGCCGCCGCTATTGGGCGCGGGCGATGCTCGGCTGGCCGCGCGTGCGCCAGGCGCGACCGAATGCGGCGCACGAAGCGCTGGCCCATTTGCAGACGCAGGGGCGGATCAGCGGCTTGATTACGCAGAATGTCGACACCTTGCACGATCAGGCCGGCAGTCCTGACGTCATCGAATTGCACGGCAGCTTGCATCGGGTGCTGTGCCTCGATTGCGGACAGCGAAGTGAGCGCGATGCGATACAGCGGTTGATGGAAATGCACAACCCGTACCTGGCCGGCGTCGATGCGGTGCAGGCGCCGGACGGCGATACCCTGCTCGACCTGGCGTTCGAAGCACGTTTTCAGGTACCGCTATGCCCTCATTGCGCAGGAGAGCGGATGAAACCGGACGTGGTGTTTTTCGGTGAGAACGTCGCGCAACACACGGCGGAACGGGCCATGACAGCGGCGCAAAATGCGGCAGGAATGCTCGTGGTGGGTTCTTCGTTGATGGCCTATTCGGCGTTTCGCCTGTGCCGGGTCATCGCGGATCGCGGCAAGCCCTTGCTGGCGATCAACCTGGGCAAGACCCGGGCGGATGAATTACTGGATCTGAAGGTTGAAGGGTCGTGCGAGCAACTTTTGCCCCTACTGACACAGCGCCTGACCACCTGAACACGCACAGCCCGCTTCCACAGGGTCAGTATTTTTCCCTCAAAATATCGAACAACGCCTGCGCCGCCGCCGACAGTTCATTGCCCGGTTCGGTCAAAACGCCAATCGCCCGTTCCACCGAGTCATTCAACGTCAGGCACCGGGCCCCCAGTTCCTGCATCTGCTCGGCACACAACGCCGGCACCGCACTGACTCCCAGCCCACTGGCAACCATCCGCCCGACCGTCGACAGTTGATGGCTTTCGAATTCCACCGGTAGCTTCATGCCGCGAGCCTGCAAATGTTCTTCGAGCATCACCCGCACGGTCGACGGCCGCTGCAAGGTAATGAACGGCTCGAGCAACAAGGTCTGCCAGTCAATCTCGGTGCGTGCGGCCAGCGGTGACTCCTGCGAGACCACCGCCACAAACCGATCCATATAGAGCGGTGTAAATGTCATCGAGGTGTTCTGCATCGGTTCGAACGCCACGCCCAACTCCACTTGCCGGTCGCGGACCATTTCCAATACTTGCTCGTTGATCACGTCGTTGACCGTGACGCTGACGTTCGGATACCGCGCCCGAAAGGTCTTGAGGATCGGCGGCAGCAGATTTCCGGCAAACGACGGCATCGCCGCCAGCGTGACTCGCCCGCGTTGCAGGCTGAACCGTTGGCGCATTTCGTCTTCGGCGTTGTCCCAGTCGGCAATCAGGCGCCGGGCCAGCGGCAGCAAGGATTCACCCTCCGCCGTCAGCGCCACATTGCGGGTGTTGCGGCTGAACAGACGCCCACCGAGCCCCTCTTCCAAGGCTTTGATGGTCAGGCTCAGCGCCGATTGCGACAGGTGCAACCGCTCGCAGGCGACGGCAAAACTCAGGCTTTGGGCCACGGCGAGGAAGGCGCGGATCTGCTTGATGGTCATGAACGCTATGCTTCCGTATCAGAATCCAATGGATTATTGATCTTTATCAATCAATCAACCTTAAAAATCAACTTAACAAATATATCCTTCAGCGAGACACTCCAGTCATTCGGCTAGCCAGCCGCCCGCAAATAATAAAAGAGGTGCATATGGCAGGTTTCGACAAGCGCGTGAGTTCCTACGAGGAAGCCCTGGCCGGGCTTGAGGACGGCATGACCGTCATCGCCGGCGGCTTTGGTCTGTGTGGCATTCCGGAAAACCTGATCGCCCAGATCAAGCGCAAAGGCACCCGCGACCTCACCGTCGTGTCCAACAACTGCGGCGTCGATGGCTTTGGTCTCGGCGTACTGCTGACCGACCGCCAGATCAGCAAAGTCGTTGCCTCCTACGTCGGCGAAAACAAGCTGTTCGAAGAGCAACTGCTCAAAGGCGAAATTGAAGTCATCCTGACCCCGCAAGGCACTCTCGCCGAAAAAATGCGCGCAGGCGGCGCCGGCATTCCGGCCTTCTTCACCGCCACGGGCGTCGGCACGCCGGTGGCCGAAGGCAAGGAGGTGCGTGAATTCAACGGTCGCAAGTACCTGATGGAAGAGTCCATCACCGGCGACTTCGCCATCGTCAAAGGCTGGAAAGCCGACCATTTCGGTAACGTCATCTACCGGCACACCGCGCAGAACTTCAACCCGCTGGCCGCCACTGCCGGCAAGATCACCGTGGTCGAAGTCGAAGAAATCGTCGAACCCGGCGAACTGGACCCCGCCCATATCCACACACCGGGCATCTACGTCGACCGGGTCATTTGCGGCACGTTCGAAAAGCGCATCGAACAGCGCACCATCCGCAAATAATCCAGGCTGACGGAGAATAAAAACATGGCACTTTCCCGCGAACAAATGGCTCAGCGCGTCGCCCGCGAAATGCAGGACGGCTACTACGTGAACCTTGGCATCGGCATTCCGACCCTGGTCGCCAACTACATCCCCGAAGGCATGGAAGTCATGCTGCAATCGGAAAACGGCCTGCTTGGCATGGGACCTTTTCCGACAGAAGAAACCATCGACGCCGACATGATCAACGCCGGCAAACAAACCGTGACCGCGCGCATTGGCGCGTCGATCTTCAACTCCGCCGAATCCTTTGCGATGATCCGCGGCGGTCATGTCGATCTGACCGTTCTGGGCGCGTTCGAAGTGGACGTTGAAGGCAACATCGCCTCGTGGATGATTCCCGGCAAACTGGTCAAGGGCATGGGCGGCGCCATGGACCTGGTGGCGGGCGCAGACAACATCATCGTCATCATGACTCACGCCTCCAAGGACGGTGAGTCCAAACTGCTGTCCAAGTGCAGCCTGCCACTCACCGGTGCCGGGTGCATCAAGCGGGTGCTGACCGACCTCGCCTATCTCGAAATCGAGAACGGTGCGTTCATTCTCAAAGAACGTGCGCCGGGCGTCAGCGTCGAAGAGATCGTCGCCAAAACCGCCGGTAAACTGATCGTGCCTGACCACGTACCGCAAATGCAGTTCGCTGCCCAGTGAGGAATTCGAAAATGCAAGACGTCGTCATTGTTGCCGCCACGCGTACCGCGATCGGCAGTTTCCAGGGCTCTCTGGCCAGCGTTAGCGCGGTTGATCTGGGCGCGGCGGTGATCCGCCAGTTGCTCGAGCAGACCGGGCTGGACGGGGCGCAGGTTGATGAAGTGATCATGGGCCAGGTGCTGACGGCCGGCGCCGGCCAAAACCCGGCGCGTCAGGCAGCGATCAAGGCTGGCTTGCCTCACGCCGTGCCGGCCATGACCCTGAACAAGGTCTGCGGCTCAGGCCTCAAGGCCCTGCACCTCGGCGCACAGGCCATCCGTTGCGGCGACGCTGAGGTGATCATTGCCGGTGGCCAGGAGAACATGAGCCTGTCCAACTACGTGATGCCGGGCGCACGCACCGGTCTGCGCATGGGTCATGCGCAAATCGTCGACACCATGATCAGCGATGGCCTGTGGGATGCGTTCAACGATTACCACATGGGCATCACTGCCGAGAATCTGGTCGACAAATACGACATCAGCCGCGAACAGCAGGACGCCTTCGCGGCCGCCTCGCAGCAAAAAGCAGCCGCAGCCATCGAGGCTGGGCGCTTCGTTGATGAAATCACCCCGATCCTGATTCCGCAGCGCAAGGGCGATCCGGTCGCGTTCAAGGTTGATGAACAGCCACGCGGCGAAACCACTGCCCAATCCCTGGCGAAACTGCGTCCGGCCTTCAAAAAGGACGGCAGCGTCACCGCCGGCAATGCTTCATCGCTCAACGACGGCGCGGCCGCCGTGATCCTGATGAGCGCCGAAAAAGCCAAAGCGCTCGGCCTGCCCGTGCTGGCGACCATCGCCGCTTACGCCAACGCCGGTGTTGACCCTGCGATCATGGGCATCGGCCCGGTCTCAGCCACCCGCCGCTGCCTGGACAAGGCGGGCTGGTCGATTGAGCAACTGGATCTGATCGAAGCCAACGAAGCGTTCGCCGCACAATCGCTGGCGGTGGCCAAGGATCTGCAATGGGATCTGGACAAGGTCAACGTCAACGGCGGCGCCATCGCCTTGGGTCACCCGATCGGCGCCTCGGGTTGCCGCGTGCTGGTGACCTTGCTGCACGAAATGATCAAGCGTGATGCGAAAAAGGGTCTGGCGACCCTGTGCATCGGAGGCGGCCAAGGCGTCGCTCTGGCACTGCAACGCGCATAAAGAGCAATACAGACAGCGGGCGGATCCACGACATCCGCTCGCTGTCTCCCACCCTGGATCGGCGACAGACCCAAATCTCGTATCCACCACCATCCCCCTGTGGGAGCGGGCTTGCTCGCGAAGGCGTCCGGCCAGCCAACATCTCCGGCGACTGACACACCGTTTTCGCGAGCGACAGCGGGTCAGCCCCGCCAGCAAAGCTCTAAGGCTTGCGCAGCAAATACGTATCCATGATCCACCCATGCTCAGCCCGCGCGGCCTTGCGCACCTGCTCGATTTGATCCGCGACCTCCCCGAGTTTGCCGCTGATGAGAATTTCATCCGGCGTTCCCAGGTAAGCCCCCCAGTAAATCTCGGTCTGCGGATCGGCTACCCGGTGGTAGGCATCTTCGGCATCAAGCATGACCACCAGACTGTCCGCATCACTCACCTGCCCTGCCGCCAAACGCCGGCCCGTGGAGATTTCAATCGAGCGACCAATTGTGTTCAACGGCACTTTGTGCTGCGCTGCCAATGCCTGAACGCTGGTGATGCCGGGAATCACTTCGAACTCGAACTCACAGGCACCGCACGCCAGAAGCGCCCGCAGGATACGAACGGTACTGTCGTACAAAGCCGGATCGCCCCACACCAGAAAACCGCCGCACTGGCCGTCAACCAACTCTTGATTGATCAGCCGTGCAAAGATTTGCTGCTTCGCCCGGTTCAAATCATCAATGCTGGTGGCGTAGTCCGCGTCGCCACGCTCACGCTCCGGGCTGTGGACTTGGGCGAAGCGGTAGGCGGGATCCGTGATGTAGCGCTCGCAGATCTCGCGGCGCAGATCCATCAACTTGTCCTTGCTCTGGCCTTTGTCCATCAAAAAGAACACATCCACCCGATTCAGCGCCTTCACCGCTTGCATCGTGATGTAGTCCGGGTTGCCAGCGCCAATGCCGATGACCAGCAGTCGTTTCATCAGACAGCGCCTCCATCATCGAGACTGGGCAGACGCAGGCGCCAGCGCTCGGTGAAGCGCAGTTCGACCACTGACAGTGGCTCGACATCGATGTCATGAAACGCCGAGCCGCGCATCATCTGGATCAACGCGGCGCGGATGATAAACGGATGGGTCACTGCCACGACGTGTCCCGGCGTGGTTTGCAAACTGACCAGCCATGCCGCCACTCGCTCACACAGATGCGCAACCGACTCACCACCGTGGGGCGTGGCGTGTGGGTCCTGGAGCCAGGCGTACAGCGCTTGTTCCTGTTTAAGTTGCAGGTCCTTGATCGACTGGCCGTGCCAGCGCCCCCAGTCACAGTCACGCAGCACCTCGTCAACTTGCGCATCCGCGCCGAACCACGCCGCCGTCTGTCGGGTGCGCAATTCAGGGCCGCAAATCAAACGGCGGGCGGAACTGAAACGTGAGGCCAACGCATCAGACGCTGACCGGATATTTTCAACAGGCTCATTCGTAGGAAAACGCGCCAATTTCTGTGAGACGGTTCGCGCATGGCAAATCAGTGTCAAACGGGTGGTCTGCACAATGAATTCCTCTGTCGAGCACCATGAAATCAACGGCCTGATGCCGAAGTGTTGGCAATTGTGCCGTAAATAAAGGGCTCCAGGGCTGCCCGATGAAATACCGCGATACCCGCCGACACTGGGAAAGCTGCAATATCTGACACCTCCACGGGCAATGGACTACAAGACACGTCGACTTCCGTGTAGCCCTTGTTACACGGGCATCCTGCCCTGTTTTGGGGCCGTTTCAACAGGATAAAAAATTCACTAGACATGTAGCGTAAGTTACATAAATACTGTTTTAGCGAATTGTGAAGCAAATTCGACACCTTCATCCAGCAGGAGCCAGGATGCCCCCTCTCAGAGACCTGATCACCGACCCCGACCTTGATCTCACGCCGTCGGAGCGCAAAGTCGTTCGCGCCTTGCTTGATCAGTACCCGCGCAACGGCCTGGGGCCCATGGCACGACTGGCCGAGCATGCCGGTGTCAGCGACCCGACCATTGTGCGCCTGGTAAAGAAACTCGGCTTCGGCGGTTATGCCCAATTCCAGGATGCGCTGCTCAGCGACATGGATCATCGTCTGCGCTCGCCGCGCACCCTGTTGCAACCCCGCGCGCACCAGAACAAGGATGACGCCTGGAGCCACTACCTGAGCGACAGTCATCGTCTGCTGGTCGAAACCCAATCGCTGACTCAACCCGAAGATGTGCGCATTCTCACGGACTGGCTGCTCGACGTTCGGCATCAGGTGTACTGCTTTGGCGGGCGCTTCTCCAGCCTGATGGCGAACTACCTGCTCAATCACCTGCGCCTGCTGCGCCCTGGTTGCTTTGCCCTGGATGACAATGCGCAACTGCCCGATCGCCTGTTCGATCTGCAGCGCCAGGACGTCGTGCTGGTGTTCGACTATCGCCGCTACCAGACCCAAGCCCTGCGCGTCGCTAGCGCAGCAAAAAACAATAACGCGCGCGTGGTGCTGTTCACCGACATCTACGCCTCGCCGCTGCGCGAACTGGCCGACCTGATCATCAGCGCCCCGGTGGAGTCGGCTTCGCCGTTCGACACCATGGTGCCAGCACTGGCTCAGGTCGAAGCGCTGATAGCCTGTCTGACCCTGCGCAGTGAGAATCTGGCCGATCGCCTGGAAGGCATCGATGCCCTGCGCAATGACTTCAACACCCACCTGCTGGAGGATAAATAAGGATGTTCAGCCTTCCCCACCGCTCGCCGCGGGACTTGCCATTTGTCACTGACCACACCGCGTTGCTGCTGGTGGACATGCAGCGTGCCTGGCTCGAACCGCAGTTCGACCCGCACCTGAACGGCCCGGACGCCGAGTACTTCCTGACCCGCACCCACATGCAGGTGGTGCCCAATCAACGCCGGTTGCTCAGTGCCTTTCGTCAGACGCGGCAGAACGTACTGCACACCCTGATTGAAAGTCTGACCGCCGATGGCCGCGACCGCTCGCTTGACCACAAGCTCTCGGACATGCACCTGCCCAAAGGCAGCTCACAGGCGCGGATCATTGATGACCTGACCCCGGTGGAAAACGAAATCGTCCTGCCGAAAACCTCTTCCGGGGTCTTCAACTCGACCAACATCGACTATGTGCTGCGCAATCTGCAAACCCGCCATCTGATCATCGCCGGTATCGTTACCGACCAGTGCGTCGACATGGCGGTGCGCGATGCCGCCGACCGTGGCTATCTGGTGACCCTGGTCGAAGACGCCTGCGCCACTTATAGCGCCGAGCGCCATCACGCCTGTCTGAACGCGATCAAGGGGTATTGCTGGATCACCGACACCGACACCGTGCTCGCCCGGTTGCAGGAGATGCAGCCATGAGCCCCCGCCTGACACCGCTGCCGATGACCACTATCGTCACCACTGACCTGATCGGCATCACCCGTGGCCGCTCGTTCCCCACCGACGAACTTGAGCACTACCAGGCCGCCGGTTGTGGCTGGGTGCCCGCCAACAGCGCCTTGACACCTCAGGACATCATCGCCTCGACCAATCCATGGGGCGCCTATGGCGACCTGCGTTTGATCCCGGATCTGGCCAGCCGCGTGATTGTCGGCAACGGCCCGGATGCCGACGCACCGGCGCTGGATTTCATTCACGGCGACATCCGCGAAACCGATGGCCGTCCGTGGGGGGCCTGCCCGCGTACGCTGCTGCGTGATGAGGTGGAACGTTATCGCGACCAGTTGGGTTTGCAGGTCAACGCTGCGTTTGAACACGAGTTCAATCTGCACGCCGGTTTTGTCGAACATCTGGCGTTTTCCCTCGAAGCCCAGCGTCAGGGCGCCGAATTCGGCGGCTGGCTGCTCAGCGCCTTGCGCGCCGGTGGCGTCGAGCCGGAAATGTTCCTGCCCGAATACGGCAAGCACCAATACGAAATCACCTGTCGGCCGACCCTGGGTGTCGCCGCCGCGGATCGTGCGGTCAACGTGCGCGAAATCACCCGCGAGATCGCCCGGCAGATGGGCCTGGACCTGAGTTTCGCACCGAAGACCTCGGCGGACGCGGTGTGCAACGGCGTGCACCTGCACGTCAGCCTGCTCGACCTGGCCGGTCAGCCAATGCTCTACGACGCCGGCACCCGCAACGGCTTGTCGACCCTCGGCCAGCATTGGGCGGCGGGGGTTGTGCATTATTTGCCGGCGCTGTGTGCGTTCACCGCGCCAACCCCGGTGTCGTATGAGCGCTTGCAGCCGCACCACTGGAGCGCGTCCTATGCGTGCCTTGGCCAGCAGAACCGTGAAGCGGCGTTGCGTATCTGCCCGACCGTGACACTGGGCGGCAAATCCGTGGCCACACAGTTCAACCTTGAATTCCGGGCGATGGACGCCACCGCCTCGCCGCACCTGGCAATGGCTGCACTGCTGATCGCCGGCCGCTTGGGGATCGAACAGCGTCTGGCGCTGAACGCGATCACCGATGACATTCCCGATTCACTCAACGACGAGCAACGCAAGGCCCGGGGTATCGTTGCCCTGCCCGCCTCGCTGGCCCAGGCGCTGGATTGCCTGCGCAACAGTGCAGCCTTCAATGAATGGCTGCCCAAGCCGTTGCTCGACACGTATCACGCCCTTAAAACCGAGGAACTGGCGCTGACGGAACAGCTCTCGCCCGCTGACCTGTGTGAGCACTATGCACGCCTGTACTGAGCCCGCCGAGCTTGGGTTGTATACCCGACCGGTCTACAACCTGAGCCGCGCCGACTCGACGCATCCGGTGATCCTGGTGTGCGAGCACGCCAGCCATTACATCCCCGCGGCCCTGAACAACCTGGGCCTGGACGATATCGCCGCGCGTGAACACATCGCCTGGGACATCGGCGCATTGCAACTGGCCGAGCAGTTATCGCAAACACTCGGTGCAACGCTGTTGAGCGCCAACTATTCACGTCTGTTGATCGACCTGAATCGGCCACGGCACGCCCGGGACAGCATTCCGGCGCAAAGTGAGATTTATCAGGTGCCGGGTAACCGCGAGCTGGACGAAGCCACTCGCGAATACCGGCGTCAGGCACTGTTCAAACCGTTTCACACGCGCTTGCAAATGTTGATCGACGAGCGGATTGCGCTGGGCCAACCGGTACGGGTGGTGGGAATTCACAGTTTCACGCCGGTGTATTACGGCCAGCCGCGAACGGTGGAGGTCGGCGTGCTGTTCGGTCAGGCCAAGGTGTATGCCCAGCGTCTGCTCGACGGTCTGGAGCAACATCCGTTGAACGTGGCCGGCAATCAGCCGTACAGAATTGACCCACTGGGCGACATGACCGTGCCGGTACACGGCGATGCCCGGGGCCTGGATTCAGTGCTCATCGAGGTGCGCAACGACTTGCTGCACAGCCCCGAGGCCGTATCGCGCTGGGCCGGATACCTCGCACCATTGCTGTAAAGAAACACTGCTGACGCTGTAAATGATGGACCGATAGAACAACTAAAAAATGACCGACTGGCTGACAAGGAGTTGCGCTTCATGGAAATTGAAGAATTCGGCTACAAACAAGAATTGAAACGTAGCCTGACACTTACAGACCTGGTGGTGTACGGGATGATCTTCATGATCCCCATCGCCCCGTTTGGCGTGTATGGCTACGTCAACGCCGAGGCGCCCGGGATGGTGCCGCTGGCCTACATCATCGGCATGGTGGCGATGCTGTTTACCGCGTTGAGCTACGGCAGCATGGCCCGAGCCTTTCCGATTGCCGGATCCGTTTATTCCTACGCGCAACGCGGCTTGAATCAACATGTCGGCTTCATCGCCGGCTGGCTGATGCTGCTCGACTACCTGCTGATTCCGCCGCTGCTCTACGTCTACGCGGCGATGGCACTCAACCATTTGTACCCGGATATTCCGAAAGTCGGTTTCATTCTGGCCTTCCTGGTCAGTGCGACGTTCGTCAACCTGCGCGGCATCACCTTCACCGCACGGATGAACATCATCTTCCTGCTGGCCCAACTGGTCGTTCTAGGCATCTTCCTCTTCTATGCCTGGACGGCCCTGCACAACGGTGGCGGTAACGGCGAACTGACGTTGGCGCCGTTGTACAACGCCGAGACTTTCAACTTCGCCCTGCTGATGCAAGCGGTGTCGATTGCGGTGCTGTCATTCCTGGGCTTCGACGCGATCTCGACCCTGGCCGAAGAAATCAAGGGTGATCCGGGTCGCAGTGTCGGCAAAGCGGCACTGATCACACTGGTAGTGATGGGCGTGATTTTCGTCGCACAAACCTGGATTGCCACTGACCTGGCCGCCGGCATGGGCTTCACGTCCGCCGACACTGCGTTCTATGAAATCGCCGAAATCGCCGCTGGCAGTTGGCTCGCCACCCTGACCGGTGTCGCGACCGCCCTGGCTTGGGGTGTAGCGGTGGCAATCACCTCGCAAGCGGCGGTGTCGCGCCTGCTGTTCGGCATGGCCCGTGACGGCAAACTGCCGAAAGTGCTGGCCAAGGTCCACCCCAAACACAACACGCCGTACTTGAGCATTTATCTGGTGGCGGTGCTGTCGCTGGTGATCTGCTACCTGTTCATCAACTCGGTCGACACCCTGACGTCGCTGGTCAACTTCGGCGCGCTCAGCGGTTTCATGCTGCTGCACCTGACCGTGATCAACTACTACTGGCGTCGGCAAAAGTCCGGTCAGGTCGTGCGCCATCTGATCTGCCCGGTGATCGGCTTCATCATCGTCGCGGCCATCATGTACAACATGGGCGTCGATGCACAGAAACTCGGCCTGATCTGGATCGCTCTGGGCCTGGTTTACCTGTTCTTCCTCAACAAACTCGGGGCTAGCACCGCGCTGCCGGACCCAAGCAACGGCTGACAAGAAAAAGAGCAGCGTCTGACAACAAATCAGGCGCACGCCGATTTAACGCGTGGAAACCGACAGTGATAGTCAGGTTCGGTGAATTCGCCGAACCTTTTGATACAGGAGTACATCCATGCTGGCCTTACGCCCAGTCGCGCAGACTGATCTGCCCCAGCTACAACAATTGGCCCGCGACAGTTTGGTGGGCGTGACGTCCCTGCCGGACGACAGTGACCGTTTGCGTGAAAAAATCGCCGGCTCCTGCGCTTCGTTTGCTGCAGACGCCACCGCCCATGGCCCGGAGAACTACTTCTTCGTGCTGGAAGACCTCGACAGCCAACAACTGCTGGGTTGCTCCGAAATCCTCGCCACTGCCGGTTTCGACGAACCGTTCTACAGCCTGCGCAATCGCCATTTCACCAGCGCCTCGCGAGAACTGAACATCGAACACGGCGTGCCGGCGCTTTCGTTGTGCCACGACCTGAACGACCACACGCTGCTGCGCGGTTTCCACATCAACGCTGCGCTGGTGGGTACGCCGTTTTCCGAATTGCTCTCGCGGGCGCGCCTGCTGTTCATCGCCGCTCATGCGCAACGGTTCGCCGAAGCAGTGATTACTGAAATCGTCGGCTACAGCGATGAAAACGGCCATTCGCCCTTCTGGGACGCGCTGGGCAAGCACTTCTTTGACCTGCCCTATACCGAAGCTGAGCGTCTGTGCGGATTGCAGAGCCGTACGTTTCTGGCTGAACTGATGCCGCAATACCCGATCTACGTGCCGATGCTGCCGCAGGCCGCACAAGACTGCATTGGCCGCATCCACCCGGACGGTCAGGAAGCCTTCGACATTCTTGAGCGTGAAGGCTTTGAAACCAACAGCTACATCGATCTGTTCGACGCCGGCCCGACCCTGTATGCACGCACAGCGACTATCCGCTCGATCGCCCGCAGCCAGACGGTACACGTGCGGCAACAGTCGCAAATCGATGCGCGTGGCCGTTATCTGCTGAGCAACGATGCGTTGCACGGTTTTCGGTGCATCGTCGCCGAACTCGATTACCACCCCGATCAACCGCTGTCTCTCACCCCTGCAATGTGTGCGGCGCTGAATGTGACCGATGGCAACCCGATCCGGCTGATAGCCCTGTGAACCGCGCCCGGCTCCGCACCCAACGACAGTGCCCGAACAGGCGCGCAGAAGGAGTTACAGCATGATTGTCCGCCCGGTTAAAGTCAGTGACCTGCCCGCCTTGATGGCGCTGGTACAACAGGCCGGCCCGGGGTTCACCACCCTGCCGGTCAACGAAGATCGCCTGGCCCACCGCGTGCGTTGGGCGCAACGTGCATTCGCCGAGCAAGTGGAACGTGCCGATGCCGACTATCTGTTTGTGCTCGAAGACGATGACCAGCGCGTGGTCGGTGTCAGCGCAATGGCCGGAGCGGTCGGCCTGCGCGAGCCCTGGTACAACTATCGGGTCGGTTTGACGGTGAGTTCGGCGCCGGATCTGGGCATTCAACGCCAGATTCCCACGCTGTTCCTGAACAACGAATTGACCGGCCAATCGGAACTGTGCTCGCTGTTCCTGCGGCATGACCAGCGCCATGGCAGTAACGGTCGGCTTTTGTCGCTGGGGCGCTTGCTGTTCGTCGCCGAATTTCCGCATCTGTTTGGCGAAAAGATGATCGCCGAACTGCGCGGCAGCGCCGATGAACTGGGGTGTTCGCCGTTTTGGGACAGCCTGGGCCGGCATTTCTTCCAGATGGACTTCAGCCACGCCGATCACCTGTCGGGGCTGGGCAACAAATCGTTCATCGCCGAGCTGATGCCACGCCAGCCGCTGTACACCTGCCTGCTCACTGAGCAGGCCCAGGCCGCTATCGGTCAGGCGCATCCCAATACCGAGCCGGCGCTGAAAATCCTTCAGGCCGAAGGTTTTGCGCACAAAGGCTATATCGACATTTTCGATGGTGGCCCAGTGATCGAATCACCGATCCGAAACATCCGCACGGTGCGCGACAGCCTTGAGCTGACCTTGAGCCTCGGCAGCCCCGACGAGCAGGCCCCCTTGTGGCTGATCCACAACCGTCGCCTGGAAAACTGCCGCATCACCGTCGCTCGCGCCCGTTGCGTCGGCAGCAGCCTGGTGATCGACCGCCTCACGGCCAAACGCCTGCAACTGCAACCAGGCAACTCGGTACGGGCGGTGATGCTGCCCAATCAACAGCGGCATGCCGTGGCGGCATGAACCGGCCATGGAAATCTGCCGCCAAAGATGAATCCTTTCAGCCAAAGGCGCATGTTTAACCCCAGCCCCGCAAATTCGTCATGATCCTTGACCCATTCGCGTGATAGCCTTTTCATCCTTCGGCGTTGACACCTTTGCTCAAGCCCTTCCATTCCTTTGTATTGGTGGAACTCGTATGACCAGGCTTTCTCATCAAGATTTGCGCCGTAATTTCCGTCAACTGCTGGCATCCGATACCTGCTACCACACGGCTTCGGTGTTCGACCCGATGTCGGCCCGCATTGCCGCTGACCTGGGTTTTGAAGTGGGGATTCTCGGTGGTTCGGTGGCCTCGTTGCAGGTGCTCGGCGCCCCGGACTTTGCCCTGATCACCCTCAGCGAGTTTGCCGAACAGGCCACCCGCATTGGCCGCGTCGCCCAATTGCCGGTCATCGCCGACGCCGACCACGGCTACGGCAACGCCCTCAACGTGATGCGCACCATCGTCGAACTGGAACGCGCCGGCGTCGCCGCCCTGACCATCGAAGACACCTTGCTGCCCGCGCAATTCGGGCGCAAATCCACCGACCTGATCACGGTCGCCGAAGGCGTCGGCAAGATCCGCGCCGCACTCGAAGCCCGGGTCGATTCGGAAATGGCCATCATCGCCCGCACCAACGCCGGCATCCTGCCGAACCAGGAAATCATCAGCCGCACCCGTCAGTATCAGGCCGCAGGCGCCGATGGTATCTGCATGGTCGGGGTGCAGGATTTCGATCAGTTGGAACAAATCGCCGAACACCTGACCGTGCCGCTGATGCTGGTCACCTACGGCAACCCGGCACTGCGTGACGACAAGCGTCTGGCCGAACTGGGCGTGCGCGTGACCATCGATGGCCATGGCGCTTACTTCGCGGCCATCAAGGCCACCTACGACAGCCTGCGCGAACAGCGGCAGATTTTCACCCAGGCTTCGGACTTGAGCGCGACCGAACTGACGCACACCTATACCCAGCCGGAGGAGTACATTCTCTGGGCGAAGGAATACATGAGCGTCAAGGAGTAACGCGGTGGCCGGACTGACGTCAGCCGCTAAACCGGCGCCTTGTACGCCACCTCCCGCTGCATCGCCCGCGTCAGAATTCGCTCTATCGCGGATGCAACATAGAGGGACTCAGACCGAGTCGAGCAATGGCTGCCTGGGCAGGTTGTCGCAATTGCAGATCACCCGATTCCGCCCGCCGGCCTTGGCTTCGTACAACGCCTGATCGGCATCATTGAGCCAGCGCGTCGCATCGGCATGGGCCGGTTCGTACGCCGCCAGGCCAATACTCAAACTGACCTTCAACGCCGGATTCTGCTCGTAACCCAGCGTCGCGAAGCGCTCACGCAACGCCTCCATGGCCTGGGCGGCGTTGAACAGCGGCAACTCCGGGAGGATCACGCAGAATTCATCGCCCCCGTAACGCCCTGCAATGTCGGTCACGCGCAGGTTTTGCTTGAGCATTTTGCTCAACTGCCGTAGCACGATGTCGCCGGCCACATGGCCGTAGGTGTCGTTGATCGCCTTGAAATGGTCAATGTCGATCAACGCGATCGCCGCGCCCTGCTGCTGCCGTTTGCAGCGCTGAAAGGCAATCTCCAGTTGATCCTTCCACGCGCCGTGGTTGAGCAATCCGGTGAGGCTGTCGGTGCGGCTCAGGGCCAGCAATTCGCGTTTATGCAGGCCCAGCGTGTAGGCCTGACGAAAGCAGATCCAGCCCAGCGCCAACGGATACAGCATCAGCAACGGCAGGCAGGCATATAACTGCAAGGGCGTTGTCTGGGGAATGAACACCGGGGCAAACACCACCAGACCGACACACACACCGAGAATCTGCGCCGCCGTGCCGGCCAGCAAAAAACGCAAACCGCCGATGGCGACGTTATTCATCGCCATCATCGAAATGGTCGTGGCGCTGGGTAGCGGATTGAACTGCATCGCCGCAACCCAGAAACCGCCGAGAAACGCGTCGATCAACAGGTTTCGGTGTTCGGCGTAGTAAGGCACTTTGGCCCGACGCGCCCACTGAAACGCCAGATGTGGCCAGAGCAAGCCGTTGAACAGCATCAGGGCCCAAACCCACAGCGGCGGATCGAGCGGGTACATCGCCATGCTCACGCATAACAACCCCAACGCCAGACCGAGGATTCGCGATGTATAAAGCCTCCTGGCCAATGAAAGTCCCTTTCCCCCGGTGTTTCTCATAAGGGCCTCGTTCGTTTAAAAGAACCTTGGCGCACCGTCAGACGGATGTGTCTGGAGTCTATCAGGGCGACGTTAAATAGCCATCGCCGGCCCGCGAGCTCGACCCGGTACACAAACCCGCTCCCACAAAGCAAATATTTGGCTATACATGAAAGGAGGAAAACGGAAAAACAACTATAAGAAGGAGGCCCATGCAGATCTGCCAAGTGTTGATCATCGGCAGCGGTTTTGGTGGCCAGTGCGCGGCAGTCAATCTGCTCAAGGCCGGGATCGACGATTTTCGCCTGCTGGAACGGCGCGACTTCTTCGGCGGCACCTGGTGCCAGAACACCTACCCGGGCGCTGCAGTGGACGTGCCGTCGCCACTGTATTCACTGTCGTTCGCGCCGTACCGCTGGTCGCAGATGTTTGCCGGACAAGCGGAGTTGCACCGTTACACCGAGCATGTGATCGACGAGTTCGGCCTGCGCGAGCGGGTGGAACTGCAAGCCAATGTCGAACGCATCGAATGGGACGACACTGAAAAGCACTGGGCGGTCCACACCGGCACCAAGGGCACGTTCTACGCGCGGTTCCTGATCAACGCCACCGGCCCCTTGAGCCAACCGGTGATCCCGCACTTCCCCGGGCAGGAGCGCTTTGAAGGCAAGACGTTTCATACAAACCATTGGGATCACAGCTACGACTATCGCGGTAAACGCGTGGCCATCGTCGGCAGCGGTGCCAGCGCGGCACAGGTGATTCCGGCCATTGCGGCGCACGTCGAGCGACTGCATGTGTTCCAGCGCACGCCGCACTGGGTGTTGCCTCGCGCTGATCGCATCTTCGGGCCGGTTCAGCGTTGGCTACTGGGTTTGAAACCGGCTTACAAACTCCTGCGCTGGCTGATCTACTGGCAATTCGAAACCCGGGTCATCGCCTTCAAATACTCGAAACCGGCGATTCACCTGGTGCAAAAGCAAGCGCTGCGCTTTCTCAAACGCCAGGTAGCGGATCCAGAGCTGCAAGAAAAACTCACTCCCGACTTCACCATCGGCTGCAAGCGGGTACTGGTTTCGAGCACCTACTATCCGGCACTGACCCGACCCAACGTCACGCTGCACACCCGTGAGCAAGGTATCGCCTCCATCGATGAAACCGGGATCAACACCCAGGACGGCCAGCATCTAGATGTCGACCTGATTGTCTGGTCGACCGGTTACGACGCCACCGATGGCGTTATTTCCTACTCGGTCAGCGGAAAAAACGCCGTGCAACTCAGAGATGTCTGGGCCGAGTATCCCCGCGCCTACCTCGGCACCAGCCTGCCGGACTTCCCCAATCTGTTTATCGTCACCGGCCCCAACACGGGCATTGGCCACACTTCGGCGCTGTTTATTATCGAGTCGCAGATGAATTACATCCTCGACTGCATCCGCACCGTGCAAGCCAATGGTTTGCGCAGCATCGAAGTACGCCCCGAAGCGGAACGTACCTACACTGAGATGATCCACCGGGAGATGGAGCGCACCGTCTGGAAGTCCGGCGGCTGCCACAGTTGGTATCAAAGCAAGAGCGGTCATGTGATCGCGATGTTTCCCGGCTTCAGTTTCAGCTATTACCGGTTGACCCGGTCGCTGAAACCGGCCGACCACATTCTGTCCTGAACACGTAAAAGGAAGACGTCGATGCTTTTGCTGTTTGTCGCCCTCGCGGTTTTCGTGGCCTGGAGCTGGTTGAGTTATCCGGCGGTCGGTCATTGGCTCTATGACTTGAACATGGCCATCGAGGCCAAGTGGTACAAGCTGCACAAAATTGAAGTGCCCATCGCCGAGATGACGGTGTCGACCTGGCAGGGCGGGCCGTATGAGGCCGCCAGCGCGATCCTGATGCTGCACGGCTACAGTGGCGACAAGAACCTGTGGCTGCGCTTCTCCCGGCATTTTGTGCGTCAGTATCGGGTGATCATTCCGGACCTGGCCGGTCACGGTGAAACCGGCTTCAAGGCAGGTGGCGGTTACGACATTGCGCTGCAGGCCAAACGCATGATCCAGTTGCTCGACGTCTGCGGCGTGGAGAAGGTCCATGTGATCGGCAATTCAATGGGGGGCTACATTGCTGCGTGGCTGGCGGCGACGTATCCGGATCGCATTGCCTCGGTGGCGCTGATCGACCCGGCCGGTGTGACGGCACCGCAGGCCAGCGACATGGAGCGTCATCTGGCCCGAGGGCATAACCCGTTTTTGATCAACTCCCGGGAAGAATTCCGCCAGTTTTATGCCATGACCATGGCTTCGCCGCCGTGGGTGCCGAACCTGGTGCTGGATGCCATCGCCCAGCGCTACGAGCAGCAACGCGATGAACTGGAAGAGATCTTCCGCGACTTGCGCGCCAGCCCGCCGATGGAGCCGAAACTGGCCGACATCAAATGCCCCGCCCTGCTGCTGTGGGGGCGCAAGGATCGCTTGATCGACGTCAGCAGCGTGCCGGTCTGGAGCAAGGGCATCGCCAATTTGCGGGTGGACGTGTGGGATAACGTGGGGCACATGCCGATGGTCGAGCAGCCGGGGAATACCGCACGGTTGTACCGGGAGTTCTTGGGAAATCAGCGATGAACATCCTCTACGACGAGCGCCTCGACGGCCCGTTGCCTGAGGTGAACAAAGCTCAATTGCTCAAGGCCTTGCAGCAAGCCATCCCGGATCTCGACGTCTTGTGGCGCGATGAAGAGCTCAAGCCTTACGAATGCGATGGTTTGTCGGCTTACCGCACCACGCCCATGCTGGTTGCCCTGCCCCGTCGTCTTGATCAGGTGCAGGCGCTGCTCAAACTCTGCCATCAACAAAACGTCCCCGTTGTTGCCCGTGGCGCTGGCACCGGTTTGTCCGGCGGGGCCTTGCCACTGGCAAAAGGGCTGTTGCTGGTGATGGCGCGCTTCAACAACATCCTGCACATCGACCCGGCCGCGCGCACCGCACGAGTCCAACCGGGCGTGCGTAATCTGGCGATCTCCCAGGCTGGCGCACCGTTCGGGTTGTATTACGCGCCGGACCCATCGTCGCAAATCGCCTGCTCGATTGGCGGCAATGTTGCCGAAAACGCCGGGGGCGTGCACTGCCTCAAGTACGGTTTGACCGTACACAACGTGCTGAAAATCGAAGTCCTGACCATCGAGGGCGAACGCCTGACCCTGGGCTCTGACGCCCTCGATGCAGCGGGTTTCGACCTGCTCGCGCTGTTCACCGGCTCCGAAGGTTTGCTGGGGATCATCACCGAAGTCACGGTCAAACTGCTGCCAAAACCTCAAGTGGCGAAGGTGCTGCTGGCCAGTTTCGATTCCGTGGAAAAGGCTGGCCGGGCGGTGGCCGACATCATCGCGGCGGGGATCATTCCCGGCGGTCTGGAGATGATGGACAACCTCGCCATCCGTGCCGCCGAAGACTTCATCCACGCCGGTTACCCGGTCGACGCCGAGGCCATTCTGTTGTGTGAACTCGACGGCGTCGAAGCCGATGTCCACGACGATTGCCTGCGCGTGCGTGAGGTCATGAGTAAGGCCGGCGCCACCGAAGTACGCCAGGCACGCGACGAAGCCGAGCGCGTGCGCTTGTGGGCAGGACGCAAGAACGCGTTCCCGGCCATTGGCCGATTGTCGCCGGATTATTACTGCATGGACGGCACCATACCGCGCCGCGAACTGCCCGGTGTGCTGCAAGGCATCGCCCGCCTCGGCACCGAATATGGTTTGCGCGTGGCCAACGTATTTCATGCCGGCGACGGCAACATGCACCCGCTGATCCTGTTCGACGCCAATCAGCCCGGCGAGCTGCACCGCGCCGAGGCCTTGGGCGGCAAGATCCTCGAATTGTGCGTGCAGGTGGGCGGCAGCATCACCGGCGAACACGGGGTCGGCCGCGAGAAGATCAATCAGATGTGCGCGCAGTTCAACAGCGCTGAACTGAGCCTGTTCCACGCCGTAAAAGCCGCGTTCGACCCGCAAGGCTTGCTCAACCCCGGCAAAAACATTCCAACCCTGCACCGCTGCGCCGAATTCGGCGCCATGCACATTCATGCCGGGCAACTGCCATTCCCCGAGCTGGAGCGTTTCTGATGGCCGAATTCGATGCCGCCAGCGCCCTGCTCGATCAGGTCAACGAGGCGCGGAACAGTGCCACGCCACTGAAAATCCAGGGCGGCAACAGCAAAGCGTTTCTGGGGCGCGAGGTGGCCGGCGAGGTACTCGACACCCGTGAGCATCGCGGCATTGTTCACTATGAGCCGACCGACCTGGTGATCACGGTTCGTGCCGGCACGCCATTAGCCGAACTGCTCGCGACGCTGGACGCTGCCGGGCAAATGTTGCCGTGCGAGCCGCCGGCGTTTGCTGAAAGCGCCACGGTCGGCGGCATGATCGCCACAGGCCTGTCCGGGCCCCGGCGGCCATGGTCGGGCTCGGTGCGCGATTTCGTCCTCGGCACTCGGGTGATCACCGGGCTCGGCCAGCACCTGCGTTTTGGCGGTGAAGTGATGAAAAACGTCGCCGGTTATGACCTGTCGCGGCTGATGACCGGCAGTTTCGGTTGCCTCGGCGTACTGACTGAAGTCTCGCTCAAAGTCCTGCCCAAACCTCGGCAATGCCTGAGCATCCGCCTCGACATCGACTGCGCCCGCGCCTTGGCCAATCTGGCCGAATGGGGCCAGCAACCGCTGCCCATCAGCGCGGCGTGTCACGATGGCGACAGTCTGTACCTGCGTCTTGAGGGAGGCGAAGGCTCGGTGACGGCGGCGCATCAACGCTTGGGCGGAGAGCCGCTGGACTCGGTGTTCTGGCGCGATTTGAACGAGCACCGTTTGCCGTTTTTCGACGAAGGCCTGCCGTTATGGCGCCTGTCATTGCCGAACAATCTCGGGCCACTGGACTTGTCCGGCAAGCAATTGATCGACTGGGCCGGCGCGCAACGCTGGCTCAAATCTGCCAACGAAGGCATTCACGCCCTCGCCGAAGAGCTTGGCGGCCACGCCACTTGCTTCACCCACGGCCACGACACGCCGTTTCAGCCCTTGGCGCCGACACTGCTGCGCTATCACCGGCAACTCAAAACGCAACTCGACCCGCAAGGGCTGTTCAACCCCGGTCGAATGTACGCAGAGTTCTAGCCATGCAAACCACCCTCAGCGAGCAATCCCGCCAACTGCCCCGCGCCGCCGAGGCGGAAAAAATCCTGCGTACCTGCGTGCATTGCGGTTTTTGCAACGCAACGTGCCCGACTTATCAACTGCTCGGCGATGAACTCGATGGCCCGCGTGGGCGTATCTACCTGATCAAGCAAGTGCTTGAGGGCGCGCCGGCGACTGCGCAGACACAACTGCATCTGGATCGCTGCCTGTCGTGCCGCAACTGCGAAACCACCTGCCCGTCCGGCGTCGATTATCACAACTTGCTCGACATCGGCCGGGCAGTGGTCGATCAGGCGGTGCCGCGCCCGGTGGCGCAACGCATGCTGCGTGAAGGGTTGCGGGCACTCGCGCCGAATCCCGGTTTGTTTAAAGGTTTGTTGCGAGTGGGCACGACATTCCGGCCGCTGTTGCCGCGCATGATTGAAAGCAAACTGCCGCAGCACCTGCCGAGCTCGGGTGTGCGCCCGTCCCCACGGCATGCGCGCCGGGTTCTGCTGCTGGAAGGCTGCGTGCAACCAGGTTTGTCGCCCAATACCAATGACGCAACGGCGCGGGTGCTGGATCGCCTGGGGATCAGCATCACCCCGGTGGCCGAAGCCGGCTGCTGCGGCGCGCTGGACTATCACCTCGACGCCCAGGCCAAGGGCCTCGACCGCGCCCGGCAAAACATCGACGCGTGGTGGCCGCATCTGCAAAACGGCGCTGAAGCCATTGTGCAGACCACCAGCGGTTGCGGCGCGTTCATCAAGGATTACGGGCATTTGCTCAGGGACGATCCGCGCTATGCCGGCAAGGCACGGCGGATCAGCGAGCTGACCTTGGATCTGGTGCAAGTGCTTGCGCAAGAACCGCTGGAGCAGGTCTGTGCCGCCAGCGAACGACGGATCGCCGTGCATTGCCCGTGTACGTTGCAACACGCACTGAAACTCGGCGGCGCGGTGGAAGCCGTGCTGACGCGTTTGGGTTTCAACCTCACGGCCGTGCCGGACGGGCATTTGTGCTGCGGTTCGGCAGGCACCTACTCGCTGACGCAACCGGTGCTGGCCCGGCAACTGCGTGATAACCGCCTCAACGCGCTGGAAAGCGGCCGCCCGCAACTGATCGTCACTTCAAACATCGGTTGTCAGAGCCACCTGGCCAGTGCTGGACGCACACAGGTTTTGCACTGGGTCGAATGGGTGGATCAGTCGTTGGCAGAATGAAGTCCGTAGGATTCTTCGTTTGCCCGCGCAGGCGAAGGCTGCGATCTTTTCCTCCATCCATTACGTGACCGTGGCAGGAATTTTTTTCATGACAGTGCAGCCTTTCGTCAGCCCCGACCTGATTCGCCAACGCTTCTCCAAAGCGATGTCCGACATGTACCGCGAAGAAGTGCCGCTGTACGGCGCACTGCTGGCACTGGTGGAGCAGACCAACCGCGATGTGCTCGCACGTCAGCCAGACATCGCCCGACAGCTCAACAGCACGGGTGAAATCGAACGGCTGGACATGGAGCGCCATGGCGCGATCCGCGTCGGCACCGCGACTGAACTGGCCACCCTCGCCCGCCTGTTCGCCGTGATGGGCATGCAACCGGTGGGTTATTACGACCTGACGCCGGCGGGCGTACCGGTGCATTCCACCGCGTTTCGTGCGGTGCATGAAGAGGCGCTGCAAATCAGCCCATTTCGCGTGTTTACCTCGTTGTTACGCCTGGAGTTGATTGACGATCCTGAACTGCGCGCCTTTGCCGAATCGGTGCTGGCCAAGCGTTCAATCTTTACTGAGGCGGCATTACGTTTGATCGCACAGGCTGAGACGGCCGGAGGACTGAATGAGGCAGACGCCGCGGAGTTTGTCCTACAGGCACTGGAGACCTTTCGCTGGCATCACAGCGCAACCGTCACCGCCGCGCAGTACCAGACGCTCAGCGCCCAGCATCGTTTGATCGCTGACGTCGTCGCGTTCAAAGGCCCGCACATCAACCACCTGACACCGCGCACACTGGATATCGACAGCGTGCAGGCGCAGATGCCAACCCACGGCATCACCCCAAAAGCGGTGATCGAAGGCCCACCACGCCGGCAGTGCCCGATCTTGCTGCGTCAGACCAGTTTCAAAGCGTTGGACGAACCAATCGCCTTCACCGACCAGCGTGAAACCCGCGGCAGCCACAGCGCCCGTTTCGGCGAAATCGAACAACGCGGCGCAGCGCTGACGCCCAAGGGCCGGGCGCTGTATGACCGTTTACTGAATGCCGCCCGCGACGAACTCGGCGACTTCCCCAATGAAGCCAACGCCGCACGCTACAACGCGCTGATGACTCAACACTTTGGCGAATTTCCTGACAGCGTCGAGGGCATGCGCGAACAGGGCCTGGCGTACTTTCGCTATTTCGCCACGGAAAAAGGCGTGGCGGCGGGTAGCCTCAATGCCGCTTCTTTGGAGGATTTGTTACGCAATGGTTATGTGAAAGCTGAACCGCTGGTGTACGAAGATTTCCTGCCAGTCAGTGCGGCGGGGATCTTTCAATCGAACCTTGGGGATGCAGCGCAGGCCCACTATGGCGAACATTCCAACCGAC